>DASSRK010000115.1:0-73921 GCA_035701825.1 Steroidobacteraceae bacterium | reverse complement strand
CTTCTTCATGCGCGCCAGCATCTTCGCGTCGAACAGGTTGGTCGTGGCCGGCACCAGGGGCAGCGCCGACACCACCACGTCCGCCTGGCCGATGAGCGTGGGCAGTTCGTCCGCGAGCCCGACGTAGCTCACGTAGTCGGGCTTGTCGCGCGAGCTGTTGCGCGTGGCGATCACGTTCATGCCGAGCGCATGCGCCCGCCGCGCGACTTCGAGGCCGATGCCGCCGAGGCCGGCCACCAGCATCGTCTTGCCGTCGAGCGACACCATGTTCACGCCGCGCGAACGCTCGTTCCAGTGTCCGCCCTGCGCCTGGCGCGGGACGTACACCTGCAGGCCGCGGCTCAATGCCAGCATGAGCGCGATGCTGTGCTCGGCCATGACGGGTCCTGCGATCGCCCGCATGTTGGTGACCACGATGCCGGCCTTCTCGATCGCCGGCTTGCCGAGGCAGGCTTCGACGCCTGCCGAGTACACGGCGATCCACTTGAGCTTCTTCGCCGCGGCCAGCACCGCGTCGTCACACACGGTGTTGTCGACGCCGCCGACCGCGTCCGCGTCGGCGGCCTCCCTCACCATTTCCGCGGCGCTGTTGACCACCACGAACTTCACGCCGGGCGCGGCCGCCTGCAGCGCTTCCGCCGGGCCCATCGGCAGCAACACTATTTTCTTCGGCGCCTTCCAGCCGCGCGCCTCGCGCAGCGCCGGATCGCTTTCGACCAGTCCCAACTCGCGGATGACCTCCACCGCCTTCGGGTCCGGCGCCACGGGCGCGTCCTTCGCGATCACGCCGACGCACAGGCCGGCGGCTGACAACATGGTGATGACGTCCCGGGTTCGCATCCGCTTTCTCCTGTCGGCCCGGCCCACGCGCCGGCGCGCAATTTTGCCATGCGCGTTCGCCGCCGGATCGGCATAGCGGAATTCCGTTTCGTGTGCGTCTCGCGGCGCGACTGTCGGGGGCGTCTTACTGCTGGGGCTTGAGCTCGAGCGCAAAACTGTCCGCGTGGTGGAAGTCGGGCTTGCCCGGCGGATGCGCCAACGCCCAGTACGAGGTGGTGCCGTCGGCCTCTTCGATGACGGCGGATATCCCGACCCGCACGGGCAGGGCGCGCCACAGTCCCGGCTGCCGGAGAAGCGCGCTGAGGCCGAATCCCTCGGCCTCGGAGCCGCCCGGATTGATGAGCGGCGCATCCATCTCCAGCGGGCGCATGCCAGCGCGGTAGCCGTCGAATTCGTATGCCGCCCACTGTCCCGACGGCGAGAAGTTGAATTCGAGATAGGCGCCGTCCGCGGGATCACGCAGGAACAGCTCGAAACAGGTGTGCCGCCACAAGCCGTCGGTACGCGCGGGAGCAGCCGGTGCGGGCAGCTTCAGCGCCTTGCGCGGCGCGGTAACGAGGAAGTTGAACCGCCACTCGCCCGGATCGAACCACTCGTACACGCATATCACGCTGGACACGGCGCGCACCGGCGTATCCGGATGCGCAACCAGCGCGCTCGCACCGATGTTTCCCTGTTTCACCCGGCCCCCGCCTCACCGCATGGCAGGCGCACTCTATTGCAAAAGACCCGCCTTGACCTCTTCCTGCGAGAGCAATTGAACGTGCACGGGCTTCGCGCGCCAGATCTCGTCGCAGTACTCGCGGATGGTGCGATCCGAGGAGAACTTGCCGGATCGTGCCGTGTTGAGGATGGACATGCGTGTCCAGGCTTCCGGGTCACCGTAGCTCTTGTCGACCAGGTCCTGGCAGTCGGCGTACGACTGGTAGTCGGCCAGCACGAAGTAAGGATCGTGCCAGGTGAGGTTGTCGATGAGCGGCTGGAACTGCGTGCTGTTGCCGCGGGAAAAGAAGCCTTCGCGGATGAGATCGAGCGCCGCGCGCAACTCGTCGTTGGCCTCGACGTATTCCATGGGCTTGTAGCCCATCGCGCGGCGCGCGGCGACTTCGTGCGCCTCGAGCCCGAACAGGAAGAAGTTCTCGTAGCCGACCTCCTCGCAGATCTCGATGTTGGCGCCGTCCACCGTGCCGATGGTGAGCGCGCCGTTCATCTGGAATTTCATGTTGCCGGTGCCCGAGGCTTCCTTGCCGGCGGTCGAGATCTGCTCGGACAGGTCCGCGGCCGGGTAGATGTGCTGCCCGTTGGTGACGTTGAAGTTCGGCAGGAACACCACCTTGATGAGATCGCGCACGCCCGGATCGCGGTTGATGATCTCCGCCGCCGCGGTGACCAGGCGGATGATCAGCTTCGCGAGGTGATAGCCCGGCGCCGCCTTGCCGCCGAAGATGAACACGCGCGGCTGCATGGTGAATTTCGGATCGGTCTTGAGCCGGTGGTAGAGGCCGATGACGTGCAGGATGTTGAGGTGCTGGCGCTTGTACTCGTGGATGCGCTTGACCTGCACGTCGAAGATGGCTGCCGGGTTGACCCGCACGCCGGTGCGTTCCTCGATGTGCCGCGCCAGAGTCGCCTTGTTGGCGTGCTTGATGCGGCGCCACTCGGCGCGGAAGTCCGCGTCCTCGGCCAGGGGTTCCAGCTCGCGCAGGTGTTGCAGGTCACGCACCCATTCGTCGCCGATGCGCTGCGTGATGCAGTGCGAGAGCCGCGGGTTCGACAGGACCAGCCAGCGGCGCGGCGTGACGCCGTTGGTCTTGTTGGAGAACTTCTCGGGCCACAGCTCGGCGAAGTCCCTGAGCACGTCGCTCTTCAGCAATTCCGAGTGCAGCGCGGCGACGCCGTTGATCGCATGGCTGCCGACGCTCGCGAGGTGCGCCATGCGCACGTAGCGCTCGCCGGATTCGTCGATGAGCGAGAGACGACGGATGCGCTCGTCGCTGCCGAAGAAGGCCATGCGCACCTCGTCGAGGAAGCGCGCGTTGATCTCGTAGATGATCTCCATCAGCCGCGGCAGCAGCCGCTCGAACATGCCCACCGGCCAGCGCTCCAGCGCCTCCGGCAGCAAGGTGTGGTTGGTGTAGCCGAAGGTCTGCCGGGTGATGCTCCAGGCACGCTCCCAATCCATGTTGAGCTCGTCGACCAGCAGGCGCATGAGCTCCGCCACCGCGATCGAGGGGTGGGTGTCGTTCAGCTGGATGGCGAACTTCTCGTGGAACCGCTCCGGCGGGATCTTCTGCACGCGGCAGATCCTCAGCATGTCCTGCAGCGATGCGCTGACGAAGAAGTACTGCTGCTCGAGCCGCAGTTCCTTGCCGCGCACCTGCTCGTCGTTCGGGTACAGGACCTTGGTGAGATTCTCGCTTGCCACCTTCTGGTTGACGGCGCCGTAGTAGTCGCCGCGATTGAAGGTGCCGAAGTCGAATGACTCCGGCGCCTCGGCCTTCCACAGCCGCAGCGTGTTGGCGGTGTTCACGTGGTAGCCGAGGATCGGCGTGTCGTAGGGAATGGCGTTGACGATGCGCCCCGGCACCCAGCGCGTGCGCTTGCGGTGGTACTCGTCGTACCAGACTTCGGTGTGCCCGCCGAACTTCACGGCCACGCACCATTCGGGCCGCGCGATCTCCCACGGATTGCCCCAGCGCAGCCACTTGTCGGTCTTCTCCACCTGCCAGCCGTCGACGATCTCCTGCTGGAAGATGCCGAACTCGTAGCGGATGCCGTAGCCCAGCGCCGGCACCTCGAGGGTCGCGAGCGAGTCGATGAAGCAGGCCGCCAGCCTGCCGAGGCCGCCGTTGCCGAGACCCGGCTCGTCCTCGTGGGCCAGCAACTCCTCGAGGTCCAGCCCGAGCTCCGCCACCGCGGTGCGCGCGGTGTCGTAGATGCCGAGGTTGATGAGGTTGTTGCCGAGGTGCGGGCCCATGAGGAATTCGGCGGAGAGATAGGACACGGTGCGCGAGCCCTGCCGGGTGTACGCCGCAGCGGTCGAGATCCAGCGCTGCATGATGCGGTCGCGCACTGCGTAGGCCAGCGCCATGTAGTAGTCGGTCTTGGTCGCCAGCGTCGGGAACTTGCCCTGGATGTAGAAGAGATTGTCGAGGAAGGCGTGCTTGAGCGCGTCCTTGGTGAGCGCGACGCGGTCCTGTTCGTGGGATGCGGCGCTTGCGACGCTCGGCAGCTGGGAAACGGAAGTGCTCAAGGCGGCGCCCTCTTCATGCTGGGTCTGGCGGGAGTTGCAAGATTCATGCTGCCGGATGCCGGCGAAAACGCCCCGCAAAGGCGCGCAAACTGCACTGTCGGAACGCGCCTGTCAAAACTTCCGCTCCGCCTCGGTGCACCCGGCGCCAGGGCGCAACCAGGGCTACTGGATGCGCCGCCACGACGAGTACGCCGCGCGCTGAATTCAGGCCTTGGCCAGGCGCAGCGCTCCGTACGGTGAACGCTCGCCGCGCGTCAGCATGGCGTTGGCTTCGTCGTCGTCCTTGAAGCGTTCGGCCTTCGCGTCCCACTCGAGCGGACGACCGAGCTTCATCGCGATCCAGCTCACGATGCATGCGCTGTTGCTGCGATGGGCGACGTGGGCGGGCGCCAGGGGCTGCTTGCGGGACTGCACGCTTTCCAGCCAGTTCTTGTGGTGCGACTTGCTGACCGGCAGCGGCCGCGTGACGCCCTTCGGATCGAGGATCTTCGGGTCGCTGGCGTCGAGCGGCGGCAGGTTCGCGCCCTTGGCCTGCGGATCGCTCGAGGTGGCGCCGGTGCCTTCGCGCGTCACCCAGATCCAGCCTTCGTCACCGTGGAACTTGAGGCCGGTGTTGTGCTTGTCGGAGACGTTCACCACCACGTTCTTCGGATATTGCAGCGTGACGTCGTACGCGCCGTGCACGTTCCAGATGCGGTCCGGATCCGGGAACTCGCCCTTGCCTTCGACGCGCGACGGGCCGGTGTTCTCGAACTCCAGCGCCCAGTGCATGGTGTCGTAGTGATGGGAGCCCCAGCCGGTGATCATGCCGAGGCAGTGCGCCTCGTGGCGCAGCCAGCCCGGGCGGCTGTAGTCGGCCTGCGGGTGCACGCGCATCTCGGTGTAGTACGCCACCGGCGTCGGGCCTAACCACTGGCCGTAGTCGAGGTTCGCGGGCACCGCCTGGGGCGGGTTGTCGGGCGCGGTCGGGTCGGTGGGCAAGCCGATTTCCACGCGCTGCACGTGGCCGATGCGGCCCGAGCGGATGAGCTCGGCGGCGCGACGGAACTGCTCCCAGGAGCGCTGCTGGCTGCCGACCTGCAGGATGCGTCCCGTGCGCCGGACCGCGTCACGCAGCAGCACACCCTCGGCATGCGTCATGGTGAAGGGCTTTTGCAGGTAGACGTCCTTGCCCGCCTGCACCGCGGCGAGCGCCAGCTCGGCGTGCCAGTGATCGGGCGTGCTGATGACCACCGCGTCGATGTCCTTGCGCCCGAGCAATTCGCGGTAGTTGCCGAAGGTGCGGATCCGCGGCGCCGACATGTTGCGGTCGGAGTACGACTTCTCGACGATCTTGACGCCGTCGGCGACCCGTTTGCTGTCCAGGTCGCACACCGCGATGTAGTCGGCCATGCCGGACTTGATGACGCCCGGCATGTCGTGGCTCTGTGCGATGCGGCCGAGCCCGATCTGTCCGACCGTGATGCGACTGTTCGCGCCGAAGGCGCGTGACGGCACGAACATCGGAGCGAGGGCCGCGCCCGCGGCGGCCGACTGCAGGAGCTTGCGACGAGTGATCATGGATGCGCCCGGGAAAGATGAAACGAGGCGCGAGTATACGCGCCGCCGTGAATGGGACGCGCGACGCGCGAAGCTCCGTCAGTCCTGCGTCACTCGTAGCGCAGCGCCTCGATGGGATCGAGCTTCGAGGCCTTGCGCGCCGGGTACAACCCGAATGCCACGCCCACGCCGGCGCTGACAGCGAGGGACAACGCGACGATGTCTCCGCGCGTGACCATGGACCAGCCGAACCTGGCCGCCAGCAGCTGGCCGATGCCGATGCCCAGCAGCACGCCGATCACGCCGCCGATGGCGGCGAGCGCCAGCGCCTCGATCAGGAACTGCGCCAGGATATCGGCCGGTTGCGCGCCCACGGCCATGCGGATGCCGATCTCGCGGGTCCGCTCCGTGACCGAGACCAGCATGATGTTCATGACGCCGATGCCGCCCACGATCAGCGACACCAGCGCGATGGACGCCAGCAGCGTGGTCATGGTCTGCGTGGTGGTGGTGAGCATGCTGGTCATCTCGGCCATGCTGCTGGTGGAGAAATCGTCCTCGTCGTTCGGACCGAGTCGGTGGCGCTCGCGCAGCAGCTGCGCGATCTCGTTGCGGGCGCGCGGGATTCCTTCCGCGGACACGGCGCTGATGAAAATCATGCCGGGCACGAACTTGCCGAGGCCGCGCTGCATGCGCGTCTGGAACGTGGACAGCGGGATGAAGATGGCGTCGTCCTGGTCCTGGCCCATGCCATTCTGGCCCTTGGCCGCGAGCACGCCGACGATGGTCACGGGTGCATCGCGGATGCGCACCGTCTGGCCCACCGGATCGACGCCGGGCCCGAACAGATTGTCCGCGGCGGTCTTGCCGATGACCGCGTTCTTCGCCGAGCTCGCCTGGTCGGAAGCCGTGAGTCCCACGCCGCTTTCGATGGGCCAGTTGCGGATCACGAAGAAATCCGGCGTGGTGCCGACCACCTGCGTGGTCCAGGTACTGGTCTCCGAGATCACCGGCTGGTTGGACCGCATTTGCGGCGCGGCCGCCAGCACCGAGGGCAACTCGGTCTGGATGGCGCGCAGGTCTTCCCAGGTGATGGTGGGCTGCGAGCCATATCCGCCGCGCCCGCCCGGGCCGGAGCTCGATCCCGAGAACAGCATGATGACGTTGGTGCCGGTGCCTTCGATGGACGAACGGATGCGGGTCTTCGCGCCCTCGCCGATCGACACCATGCAGATCACCGCGGCCACGCCGATGATGATGCCGAGCGCGGTGAGGAACGAACGCAGCTTGTTCCGGCGCAGCGCCAGCATGGCCATGCGCAGCGTTTCGCCGGCGCTGATCATGACGCCTCCGCCAGCACGGGTTGCTGGCGCACGTCGTTGACCACGGCGCCGTCCTTGAGCGTGAGCTTGCGCGCGGCGTAGGCGGCGATGTCCGGCTCGTGCGTGACGAACACGATGGTCATGCCCGAGTGCTGCAGTTCGGTCAGCAGCTTCATGATCTCGATGCTGGTGGCCGAATCGAGATTGCCCGTGGGCTCGTCCGCCAGGATCAGGGGCGGGCGCGTCACCAGCGCGCGCGCGATCGCGACGCGCTGCTGCTGTCCGCCGGAGAGCTGCGAGGGATGATGCCCGGCGCGGTGCGCGAGCCCGACACGCTCCAGCGCCTCGCGTGCGCGCCGGTGGCGATCGGCGGGCGGCACCTTGGCATAGATCAGCGGTAGTTCGACGTTCTCCAGCGCCGAGGTGCGCGCCAGCAGGTTGAAGTTCTGGAACACGAAGCCGATGGTCTCGTTGCGGACGCGCGCGAGCTCGATGCGCGACAGTCGCGCCACGTCGCGCTCGGCCAGCAGGTAGCTGCCGCGCGACGGGGAATCGAGGCAGCCGAGGATGTTCATCAGCGTGGACTTGCCCGAGCCCGACGATCCGGTGATCGCCACGAATTCGCCGCGCTCGATGCCGAGATTCACGTCGTGCAAGGCCGCGAATTCGCTGTCGCCCGACTGGTAGATCTTGGCGAGGTCGCGGAGCTGGATCAGCGCGCCCATCAGAGAATCCTGAAGCCGCGCTGTCCGCCCTGCTGCCGCGGGTTCCGGCCCGCCCCCGCGGCCGACGACACGATGACCTCGTCGCCTTCCTTGAGCTCGCCACCGGTGATCTCGGTGAGGCGCCCGTCGGTGATGCCGGTGGTGACGGTGCGGGGCGTCGGTTTGCCGCCCTCGAGCACGTAGATGGTGCGCTCGGCAGCCTGCGCGGCATCGGCATCGCCGCCGCGCTCGCGCCAGTCACGGCGCCCGTTCGCGGCGCTGCCTTCGCGCGCGGCGGCCTGGCCCTGGCCACCAGCGCCCCCGGGCGCTTGCCCGCCCGTGCGCTGCTGGCGGGCGCCCGGACCCGAAGCCTCGCCGGCGCCTGCGACTTCGGGCCGGAAACGCAGCGCCGCGTTCGGCACTGCGAGCACATCCTGGCGGCGATCGGTCACCACGCTCACGGTGGCCGTCATGCCGGGCTTGAGCTTGAGCTCGTCGTTCGCAACGTCGATGACCGCATCGTAGGTGACGACGTTCTGCACCACCTGCGGCGCGTTGCGGATGTCGCGGATCGCGCCGCGGAACTGCTCACCGGGATACGCATCGACCGTGAAGCTCACGCGCATGCCGGGCTGCAGCCGACCGATGTCGGACTCGGCCACGTTGGTGTGCACTTCCATCTTCCGCAGGTCCTGCGCGATGGTGAAGATCACCGGCGCCTGCAGCGAGGCGGCGACCGTCTGGCCGACATTCACCGCGCGCGAGATCACCACGCCGTCGGTCGGCGAGACGATGTCGGTGTAGCGCAGGTTGGTGCGCGCCTGGTCGAGCTGCGCGCGGGCCTGCGCGAGCTGTCCCTTGGCCTGGTCGACGGCGGCGCGCGCCGCGCGCGCATTGGCGACGGCATTGTCGCGCTCGGTTTCGGAAATCAGCCGCTGTGCGTAGACCTCGGACGCGCGCTTGGCCTGGCGCTCGGCGTCCTCGGCGGTGACCTCGAGGCGCGTGACGTTCGCGCGCGCCGCTTGCACGTTGGCTTCGCCCTGGGTCACCGCGGCCTGGAACAGCGACGGATCGATCTTCGCGATCTTCTCGCCCTTCTTCACCTTCGAATTGAAATCGGCGTACAGCTCCTGGATGCGGCCGGAGACCTGGCTGCCCACGTCGACCGTGACCACGGCCTGCAAGCTGCCCGAGGTGCTGACGCGCGCCACCACGCGGGTCTTGTCCACGGTGAACGTCTGGTATTCGGGAGCGTCGTCACCACCGGCGCTGCAGCGGTAGACCACGAATGACGCGACGAGAGCGAGAGCGATGAGGCCGATGAGGCGCGGGCGGGTAAGTTGTTTGAGCAAAGGTTTATCCGATCGATACCTGGCGCGTGACGCACACCAGTGTAGATCAGGAGTGGCGCGGGGCGTTCCCCCGGGTAAAAAGATCGCGAGCCGCGGTCAACCGCCGCGCACCGCGGCCGTTCTGTCGAGGTTCGTCACATTACTTTTCTGCAATCCCGGGATTGCAAGACCGTTCTTCAGCAGCGGTTCGAGATCCGCGGCGCCGAGCGGCCGGCTGTGCAGGTAGCCCTGCGACTGGTCGCAGCCCATGTGCAGCAGCATGTCGAACTGCTCGGGCGTCTCGACGCCTTCGGCCAGCGTGGTCATGTTGAAGGCCTTGCCGAGCGCGATGATGGTCTCGGCCACGGTACGCCCGGTTCCACTGGTGGTCAGCTGCGCGACGAAACTGCGATCGATCTTCAGCATGTCCACGGGCAGCTCCGCCAGGCGGCTCAGCGATGAATAGCCGGTGCCGAAATCGTCGATGGCCACGCGCACGCCCGAACGCCGGAGCACGCGCAGCTGCGACACCGCCGAGCTCACGTCGTCGATCAGGACTCCCTCGGTGATTTCGATGTCGATGCCGGTGGAATCACCGCGCCACTCACCGACCAGGTCGAGCAGGTGATCCGCGAATGCGCGCCGGCGCAGCTGCACGGGTGAAATGTTGACGGCGACGCGCCCCGGCGCGAGACCCGCGCCCTGCCAGCGCCGCAGGTCGGTGGCCGCCTGGCGCAGGATCCAGTCGCCGAGCGGCACGATCAGGCCGCTCGATTCCATCAAGGGCAGGAACACTCCGGGCATCACCATGCCCGCCTCCGGGTCGCGCCAGCGCACCAGCGCTTCGAGGCCGCGGATCTGCCCGGTGCGCACGTCGATCTTCGGTTGATAGTGCAGTTCGAAATCCTGGCGCTCCACCGCGCCACGCAGCCGGTGTTCCATGGTCATGCGCGACACCACCGCGGCCGACAATTCGAGCCGGTGATGCAGGTATTTCTCGCCGGTGCTCTTGGCACTGCGCAGCGCGCCCTCGGCGTTCTGCACCAGTGCGTTGGCGTCGTGGCCATTGTCCGGGTAACGGGCGAAGCCGCACTTGACGTCGATGGGTATGCCGCGGCCGTCGAGCGTGTACGGCGCGCGAAACACCTCGATCACCTGCTGCTGCATCCAGTGGACGGCTTCGTCCTCGTCACCGCCCGCCTCCATGATCACCCCGAAGGTGCCGGCGCCGAAGTGCGCGAGTTGATCGGTGGAATCGAAATGCCGCTTCAAACGGTCGGCGATCTTCTGCAGCAGCAGGTCGCCGGCATGCCGCCCGAAGGAATCGTTGATGGTCGAGAGCTGCTCGACGTCGAGCACCGCCACCGCCGGAGTGCCGCGCCTGCCGATACGCGGCTCGAGCGCGTGCACCAGCCGTTCGCAGAACAGCCCGCGCTTGGCGAGGCCGGTCAGCGGGTCGAAGTAAGACAGGAATCGGACTTCGTCTTCCTTGTGCAGGTACTGGAGCGCGAACGACAGGTTGGCGACCAGTTCGCGCAGCATGCGCAATTCTTCGTCGCCCACGGCGCCGACGTCGTACGAAGTCAGCATGAACGCGCCCACGGGGGTGCGATCCACCAGCAACGGGAACGCGACCACGCTGCGGAAGCCGGAATCCATCAGCGGCGCGCGCGCCGCCAGCGGCATTTCGAGCGACTGCAGGTCGTTGCAGACCAGTGGCGTACCGGAACGGAGCACGCGCCCGATCACGCTGGAATCGTCGACACCGGAATCGGCGATGGTGAACGTGAGCTGCTGTGCCTGTTGCTGGTCGACACTTCCGGACCAGGCCGTGGGCCGCGCGGTTCGCGTGCCCGGCTCGATCAGCGCGACCATCGCGCTCGCGTATCCGCCCACCGAGGTCGCGAGACGGCAGGCCTCCACCAGGATGTCGCGCCGCTGGCGGATGCGCACCACCGCGCTGTTGACGCCGGAGAGCATCTTCAACACGCGCGTCAGGCGGCTGATGTGCTTTTCCTGGCGGCGGCGCTCGGTGAAGTCGCGCTCGCTGCCGCGGAAGCCGATCACCTGGCCACGTTCGCCCAGCAGCGCCAGCATGTTTCGTTCCAGCCAGCGATACGTGCCATTGCGATGGCGCCAGCGCGCGGAGAGGTTGCTCGCCGTCCGCTGGTTCGGGCCGAGCGTATGCATGGCGAAATCCAGCGCCGCCAGGTCTTCGGGATGCACGTATTGCGCGGCGTTGGTGCCCACGATTTCCTCGGGCGCATAGCCGAGGATGGCCTGCACCGAGCCGCTGCAGAAAGTGAACTTTCCGTCGCGGTCGTGTTCCCAGATCCAGTCCTGCGAGGTTTCGACGATGTCGCGCAGCTGCTGTTCCAGCGTGACGCGCGCGCGGCGGATCGCGGCCTCGTTGAGCGCGCGGCGCACCGCGGGCGCGAGGCGCGCGAGGTTGGTCTTCAGCACGTAGTCCAGGGCACCGCGCTGCAGGGCGTCGATGGCACGCTCCTCGCCGAGCGTTCCGGACAGGAAGATGAAGGGGGTTTCGGGGGTGATTTCGCGCGCCATTTCCAGCGCTTCCAGTCCGTCGAAGCCCGGCAGCGTGAAGTCGGAGAGGATCAGGTCGGGGGTGGCCAGCGCCAGCTCGCGCCTCAGGGCCGCTTCGGAATCCACGCGCTTCCAGCTGCAGGAGAATCCGCCGGCCTCCAGGTGCCGCACGGCGATCTCCGCCTCGGAGGCTATGTCTTCTATCAAAACCAGTGAGACAGGATGCATTGTTCGAGTTCTCCGCGAACGGATCGCACGTCGCCCCCTGAAGCGCCGCGTTCACCCCACAACGTCACCAGCCAGGCCCCGGAAACTCCCCGCCCGTGGCTCGACTGCACGATAAATCCTGTTCCGTCTTCCGGCACGTGATGCGCCTCGCAACATGCGCGCTCCACAGCAAGTACAACAGCGTACCGAGTAGCTAGACCGCCGGCCGGAGACTGCACAGTGAAGTCTTGTCGGACAAATCCGTCAATAGCACGTGAGGGTGTGTCCTAGGGATTTGGCCTCGGGCCGGCCCGCAGTGAAAATACCTCCGACAGGTTATGTAGCCAGGAATAGCCTTCCCATCGTGAACATAAGTACCGCTGCCGACCCCGCCCGCAAGCTCTCGTTGCTCGTCGTCGACGATGAGCCCGCCTCGATGCGCGCGCTCTGCGACACGTTGGAGTACGAGGGCTACCAGACCTACGGTTACACCTCCGCGGCCGAAGCGCTGGCCGCGATGCGCGAAAGAAGCTTCGACCTGCTGCTTGCCGACCTGCAGATGCCGGGAACGAACGGCATCGATCTCATGAAATCCGCGCAGCTCGTCGATCCCACGCTGGTCGCCGTCATCATGACCGGCCACGGCGCGCTCGAGACGGCAGTGGCGGCCATGAAAGCCGGTGCGCTGGACTATATCCAGAAACCCATCAAGCTCGCGACCGCCCTGCCCGTGCTGGAACGCGCATTGGCCGTGCGCCAGCTGCGCATCGAGAAGAAGCGCCTCGAGGAGAACGTGCGCGAGCGCACCGAGGAGCTCAAGATCGCCAACCGCGAGCTCGAGGCGTTTTCATACTCGGTTTCCCACGACCTGCGCGCGCCGCTGAGGGCCGTCTCGTCGTTCACGCAGGTCCTGCTGAGCGATCACGGCGGATCGCTGGACGACGAAGGCCGGCGGCTGTTGCAGAACGTGAGCGCCGGCGCGGCACACATGGACCGGCTCATCACCGACCTCTTGCGCCTGTCGCAGCTGAATCGCCAGGCGCTGCATCGCCAGCCGGTGCGCTTGGCCGAGCTGGCGCGCCGGGTCATCGACGAGATGGCCGGGGAACGGGCCGGCCGCGACATCGAGTTCGTGATCGCGGATTTCCCGACCTGGCAGGTCGATCCCGGCCTCATGCAGCAGGTGCTGGTCAACCTGGTCTCCAATGCCGTCAAGTTCACCCGCGAGCGCGCGCACGCGCGCATCGAGATCGGCTACCGCATGGATGGCACGACCCTGGTGTGCTTCGTCAAGGACAACGGGGTCGGCTTCAACATGAAGTACATGAACAAGTTGTTCGGCGTGTTCCAGCGCCTGCACTCCGCGGACCAGTTCGAGGGAACGGGCGTCGGCCTTTCGATCGTCCGCCGGATCGTCGAACGCCACGGGGGCAAGGTCTGGGTGGATGGCGCCCAGGACCAGGGGGCGACGTTCTATTTCAGCCTGCCCGACGCCTGACCCCCGGGAAAAATGCCCCGTCCCACAGTACAGTGATCCCCACCCCGGGAGACCGGGACATGGGGAGATCGATGCTGCGCGCTGCTCTGATCCCGGTTGCCTTGTTGTCCCTGTCGGCCGCCCATGCCGAAGACCCCGATTGGCTCCGGGAAGCACGCACCCGCGAGGGCAAGCTCGTCGCGCCGCACGAACTGAGGAGCGACGACGGCTGGCTCAGCGCCCGTGTGCCGGTCAAGGTCAGGGACGTGGCGAAACTCGAGAAGTCGTACGTGGTTGCGCTGGACGTGGGCAGCACGCGGCCGGCGTACTGCGAGTTCATCCCCGGCGGCTTCCACTTTGCCGACACGCTGCGACAGAAAGTTGATAGCACGCTGAAGGAACTCGAACCTATCCAGGGCAAGGTGGAAGGGCGTGAAATCGAGTTCACCGACGCCGGATCCTTTGGCGAGGCGCCCTATCTCAAGGCGAGCTGGTTGTACCGCGTGAACGATGGCAAGCAGGCGCGCCTCGGCGCCCTCAAGCAGATGGTGTTCGAGAAGCTCGGGCATGCCGTCTACTGTTCCCACCTGGACATCGGCTACGTGAAGACCTTCGACGCCGCGACGCGCGCCCTGGCGGAAAGCTTCGATGCACCTGCCGCGACCGCGCCCGCGTACTTCCGCGAGATATCGGTCGCGAGCCTGGCGGGCTCGAGGATCGGCATCTCCGTCACCACGCTCGTGCACGAGAAGGACGGCAACACCAGGGCGCGCCAGGTGAGCGCGGTGGTCATCCGCTCGGCGAGCGGGGATGTGACCACGCAGGATTCCGTCCACGTCGAGCGGATCCATCCCGACGGCGCGTTGATCGACGCGCTCGATGAAACCAACAGCAACGGCGAGGTCTCCTCGAGCATGGCGCTGACACGCGATCAAGCCCGGTGGATCGTCGAGGGCGAAATGCAGGGCAAGAAGGTCCGCGCGAACCTGCCTGCGGACGCACAACCCCACAGCTGGATCGAACAGTCGCGCGAGCTGCGCAAGCTGCTCGCGGGCGACCAGCCGGTGGGCGCGGTGCACAGCATCCCGATGTGGATCTCGCTCGATCCCGGCAACGTCACCGACATGAAGACCACCGTGCTCGAGATGAAGAGTCCGAATGCTTTCACCGCGCGCGCCAGCGCCGGTCCGCTCGAATACCAGGAACTGCTCGACAAGGGCACCGGCCTGCCCACTCTCTCCGACATTCCCATGGGGCCGCAGACACTGCGCGTCGAGCGCGTGCACCTGAGCGGCAGCTTCTGACCATGCGCGTGGTTGCCGCATGGCTCGTCGGGATGCTCGTCGCCGCGGTGAATGCGCAGACCGCGCCACCGCTGTTCCTGATTCCGACCGAGGCGCCGAAGGGCGTGACGCTCACGGCACAGTCGCCCCTGCACGTGATGCTCACCGCCAGCGACGCACCCATGCTCGGCGCGCTGCTCGGGGTCAAGGTGCCTGCCGGGGCATCGAGTTTCGAATACATCGTCGATCGCTATCCGCAGCTCGAGAGCAAGAACCCTCGCACGTGGCTCGAACCCACGTTCCTGATCGACTTCGACGAGCCGCCGTTCGCGGCGCTCAGGGCCGAGATGAAAGACCTCGGCGACAAGCCCGATCGCGAGGCGCTGGTCGAGTTCGTCAACCGGACCATCCATGAGAACTACGAGCGTGGCTGGGACCTGGCGTCGACCGTGGCGAAGCGTCGCGAAGGCGACTGCACCGAACACGCCGTCCTCACCACGGCGCTGGCGCGCATGTACGGTATCCCCTCGCGCGTGGTCATCGGCGCGGCGCTGGTCTCCGACGGCGAGCACCACAATGCCTTCGGGCACGCCTGGTCGGAGGTCCGCGAGCAGGATCGGTGGGTGGTCGCCGACGCCGCCCTGCTTGGCGAGAAAGGCGACGTGCGTTACCTGCCCATGGGCGTCATCGAAGACGAAGGCTTGGGTTATGGGATGGGCATCGCCGCCCTGCAGCGCACCTGGATCCAGCGCGTGGAAGTGCTGGCGCCCGGTGAGCTGGCGATTGCAAAGCCGTAGCGGCTCTACTTCGGGCGGCGGAATTTGAGGACGTAACGGTCCGTCCTGTCGTGCAGGCCTTTCTCGAACACGGCGGTCTTGTGATCGTCGGACGGATTGGCGATGACGTCGCTCGATCCCACGAACTCGAAGCCCGCGGCCGTCACTTCGGCCTTCACCGCCTCCGGATCGCTGCGATGCAGGGTCGAGGTCGCGGTGAAGCCGGCGCCCTTTTCGGCGGCATGATCGATGACGATGTAGATGCCACCCGGCTTCAGGCTGTTGAACACCGTCTTGTTGAATGCGCCGACGTCGATGTTCGGCACGTTGTGGATGTCGTGGTAGTTCTGCGAGGTCCACACCATGTCGAGCTTCTCGGGAAGCCTGAGCTCGGCGATTTTCTCGACCGATACGTTGACGTTCCCGTAGTGCGGATCGCCGGCGATGGCGCGCACCGCGGCCGAGGGTTCAGGACGATCCGGCGGCGCGTCCGGGCGCTTCGGCGGTGCCACCGCCAATACTTCGCCCTTCGGGCCCACCACGGCGCTGAAAATGCGCGTGAAATAGCCGCCGCCCGGGATCAGGTCGGCAATGCGCTGGCCCGGCTTCAGTCCCGCGAAGGCGATGCACTCGGCAGGCTTGCGGTCCGCGTCGCGATCGCGGTCGGCCTGCGGCCGCGCCGGGTCGGCTACCGCGGCGGCGATGGGCTTCGGGATGGTGGGCGCCTTCGCTCCCGCGACCGGCGCGAATGTCGCCACGAGGGCGGCGGCCGCGAAAATCGCGGTCCAGTGATTGCGAAAGACGCTGCTCATGATGATTGCCCCTTTGGCCTTCGTGGACGGACAGGGCTCTGACGACCGGAGTCGCGCCGAGTTCAAGTGGAATTGGTCGGGATGCCGAGATTCGAACTCGGGACCCCTTGCACCCCATGCAAGTGCGCTACCAGGCTGCGCCACATCCCGACCGGAAACTGATGCTCCCGTGGCCGGGGTCCGCCGCGGGGGTGCGCATCATACCTAAGCGGGCGGCTTTGCAAAAACCTTACGTGCCGGCGATCCGCAGGGCCGCAAAGTCGAATGAATGCTGGCCGATGCTGCCCGCCTGGGTCGGGAACGACTCGGTCATGCAGCGCACGCATCCGGCGATCTGCCAGTACTCCTTGCGCGCTTCGAGCACCGCCTGTTCGCAGCTGAGGAAATCGCCAAGGTAGGCCTTGTCGCTGGCCATGCGCTTGCAGCCGACGGCGTGTACCTCGTGGGCGCCATCGGGCTGCGCGCGGTTGTCGACAAAGTAGTGGGTCATGGTGGGCTCGGCTCCGGTCGGATTCCCCTCCAATTCCGGAGGGGTCTGATGAATAGGTGTCACCAGGTGGCGCCAGGTCCCACCGTTATGTCCTGACCACTGTGACGCAGCGCACGTTGCCGCAGGCGCGCCGGTTATTGTCGTGCCATGCGCCGCGTTGTCACCAGAAGTACACGTAGATCGCGATGACGATGCCCGCGATGACGCAGGTGTGGAACACCTCCCAGAAGCCGTACGTCTGGCGCTCGTCGAGGCTCTGCTGCGAGGTCACCGACTTGTAGGTCAGGCCGACGATCTGCTCGATCGAGGCCTTGGGCGTGAAGGCGCTGACGAGGAAGATCACCCCGCAGGTGACCACGAACAGCAGGAAGCTGAAATACAGCCAGTTGATGTCGACGAAGGCCTGGATCGGCCCCGGCCACGCGATGCCGGCGCGCTCGTGCAGGACCAGCAACAGGAGGCGCAGCATGCCGAACCCGAAGCCGAAAGCGAGCCCCACGAAGCCGGATTTCGGCGTCACGTTGCGCGAGAAGATGCCGGCCATGAACACCGCGGCGATGCCTGGCGCCAGCAGCGACTGCACGATCTGCAGGTAGCTGTAAAGCTGCTTGCTCATGGTCTGCATGATCGGGATCCACACCATGCCGATCACCACCACCGCCGCGGTCGCGATGCGGCCGACGCGCACCAGGTGCTGCTCGCTCGATTGCGGGCGCAGGCGCTTGTAGAAATCCACGGTGAACAGCGTCGCGGTCGAATTGAACAGCGAGGCCAACGCGCTCATCAGCGCCGAGAGCATGCCGGCCAGCACCAGGCCACGCAGGCCGATGGGCAGCAGGTTCGACACCAGCACCGGGAACGCGGCCTGCGGAGTCGTGCCGATGGATTCGAAGCCCGCGAAATGCTGCTTGTACAGCGCCACGGCGATCATGCCGGGGATGAGGAAAATGAAAACCGGCGCGAGCTTGAGATAGGCGGCGAAGATCGCGCCCTGCCGCGCCTGCTTGAGCCCGCGTGCCGACAGCACGCGCTGCACGATGTACTGGTCCGTGCACCAGTACCAGAGGCCGATGATCGGCGAACACAGCAGCACGCCGAGCCAGGGAGTCTCGCTCGGGTCGAAGAGGAATCCCGGGAAGCCATGGGTCCCGGGCGTCGTCGACAGCGGTCGCCACAGGTGGAGGTTGTCCGGATTGGCCGCCAGCAGTGCGTTCCAACCCCCGATTTCGTGCAATCCCACGATGAGCAGCACCGCCGAGCCCGCCAGCAGCACCGGCACGTGCATGGCTTCGGTCCACAACACCGAGAGCATTCCGCCGGCCACCACGAACACACCGGTGATGACCACGAGGAAGGCCGCCGAGAACCAGAAGAAGTCGACTTCGCCGAGCAACGGCAGGTGGATGGTCTCGTAGCCGAGGATGGTCTGGATGGCAAAGGCGCCGGCGAAGATCGTCACCGACGCCTTGGTGAGGATGTAACTCGCCAGGAAGATTCCCGACAGCAGCGTGCGCGTCGCGGGCGTGTAGCGGCGCTCGAGGAATTCCGGCGTCGTGAACACCCAGGCACGCAGGTAGAACGGCGCGAACACCCAGCCCAGCACCAGGACCAGCCAGGAGTGCAGCTCCCAGTGCGCGAACGCCATCCCCGAACCGGCGCCCGAGCCGGCGAGCCCGATCAGGTGCTCCGCCCCGATGTTGGACGCGAATATCGACGAACCGATCAGGAACCAGCCCGCGCTGCGGCTCGCGAGGAAGTAGTCGGCGGTGTTCTTTTCCTTCTTGAGCGCCGCCCAGACGCAGATGGCCGTGTTGACCAGGAAATACAGCGCGACGACCGTCCAGTCGAGCGTGCCAAACGAAACCGCGGTGCCGGTCATGTCATTCCTCGTGCCTTGTGCCCGCGCATCAGCGGGCCGACCCGCCGTCCCCATGACGGGCGTGATCTAACTATCGGGAGGCGACGTCCGCTTCGGCGCCGCCGGGTGCCCCCTTCGAACGTGGCGGCGCGCCCGGCGCGCCGCGGCGGCCCGCTCCCCACGCGGGCCGCTGGCCCGCGAGCTTAAGTGCCGCGGCGGCGCGGGTGAAGGGTCGCCGGCATCCGGAGGCCGTCCAGGCGCATGTCGTTGATCCGGCCACATGAATAGGCACTTGGGGCCATGGCAGGCGCGCACAAACCGGCTCCACTATTCCCGGCAGGGGCGCTTGCCAGATCCAGGCATGCAGCGCGAGGAGAATGAATGAAGCGCGCAGTCAGTTCTTGTTTGTCCACCGTGGCCGGGCTCGTCATCGCGGCGGTGGTCAATGGGCAGGGCACGCCGCCGGCGCAGCCGGCCGCCAAGCCCGCCGCGACCGCATCGACGACGCCGGCACCGGACAACCGTACGCCGCCTTTCAAGAAGGAGGAACTCGAGCAGATCCTCGCGCCGATCGCCCTGTATCCCGACGCGCTGCTCGCGCAGATCTTCATGGCCTCGACCTACCCGCTGGAAATCGTCGAGGCGGCGCGCTGGTCGAAGGAGCACCCGGACGTCAAGGGTGACGCCGTCGCCGGCGCGGTCCAGAGCCAGACCTGGGACCCGAGCGTCAAGTCGCTGGTCGCGTTCCCCGACGTCCTGACCATGATGAACGAGAAGATCGACTGGACGCAGAAGCTCGGCGACGCGTTCCTGGCGCAGCAGAAGGAGGTCATGGAGACCACGCAGGTGCTGCGCCAGAAGGCCAAGGAAGCGGGCAATCTCAAGAGCGGCAAGGAGCAGGTGGTCAAGACCGAGCCCGCACCGGCCGGCGCTCCCAACACGCAGACCATCATCATCGAGTCGAAAGACCCGGAAGTGGTCTATGTCCCGACCTACAACCCCACCGTGGTGTATGGCGCGTGGGCGTACCCGGCCTACCCACCCTATTACTACTACCCGCCGTACTACGCCGGCGGTGCGTTCTTCTCGTTCAGCATGGGCGTGATCGTCGGCGGCGCGATCTGGGGCAACTGCAACTGGGGCGGCAACGACATCGACATCGACATCGACCGCCAGAACAATTTCAATCGCAACGAGATCAACACCGGCGATCGCAACCGGAACAGCAACAACCGGGGCAGCGGCAACCGCACCAACGCCAACAATCGCAGCGGCAGCGGCAACACCCAGAAGTGGGGCCACAACTCCGAGCACCGCAAGGGCGTGGGCTACCGCGATAGCGCCACCCAGCAGAAGTTCAAGGGCGGCGCCAACCAGGCGAATGTGGCCGCGCGCGACCAGTATCGCGGCCGCGCCGAGCAGGGTCGCCAGCAGATGAACCGCGAAGGCCTCGGCAACCAGCGCGACATGGCCGGCAACCAGGTCGGCACGCGTGATACCGCGGGCTCGCGCAACGCCGGCTCCGTGGGCGATCGCTCGGCCGGCGGTAATTCCGGCGGATACCGCGATCTCGGTGGTGGCTCGAGCACCCGCAACAGCACGGGCTCGTCGAACCGCGACTTCGGTGGCTCCTCGAACCGCAGCAGCAGCGGCAGCCGCGACTTCGGCGGCTCTTCGCGCTCCTCGTCGCGCTCCTCCGGGGCGTTCGGCGGCGGCAGCGGCGCGAGCGCGCGTTCGTACAGCAGTCGCGGTGGCATGTCGCGTGGTGGTGGCGGCGGCGGACGCCGGCGCTGATTCGGAGGACAGGAAATGCGTACCCGTTTATTCGTCGTCATTGCCGGCTTCGCGGCATCCCTCGCCGGCGCGGCGGTCCCGAAGGATCAGCAAAGCTTCACCACGCCCGAAGCCGCGGTGCAGGCGCTGGTGAAGGCCGCCCAGGCCAGGGATTCCAAGCCGCTCATCAGGCTGTTCGGCCCGCTGGGCGAGCCGCTGATCGACTCCGGCGACCCGGTCGCAGACAAGAACGCGCGCGAGAACTTCCTGGCACGCTACAAGGCCGGCAATTCGCTCGACAAGAGCGACCCCGCCAAGGTGACGCTCGAAATCGGCGAGGACAAGTTCCCGTTCGCGATTCCGATCGCCATGAGCGATGGGCGCTGGTACTGGGACAGCGCCGCCGGCGCCGAAGAGCTCGTCAATCGCCGCGTGGGCGAGAACGAGCTCAAGACCATCCAGTCGTGCCTGGCCTACGTCGACGCGCAGCAGGAGTACTACCTGCGCAACGTGCAGAAGGACCCGCTGCAGCACTATGCGAACAAGCTGATCAGCACCGAGGGCAAGAAGGACGGCTTGTACTGGCCGACCACCGGCGACGAGCCGCCGAGCCCCCTGGGCGAGGAATTCGTCGTGGCGCGCGCCGAGGGCTACCTGCAGGGCGGTGTGTACCGTGGCGCCCCGTTCCACGGCTATATCTACCGGCTGCTGACGCGCCAGGGGCCGAGCGCCAACGGCGGCGCCTACGACTACGTGGTCAACGGCGAGTTGTTAGGCGGTTTCGGCCTGATCGCCTTCCCCGCCGAATACGGCAGCTCCGGCGTCATGACCTTCATCGTGAACCAGGACGGCGTGGTCTATTCCCGCGACCTCGGCCCGGCGACCACCGAGTCCGCCATGGCCATCCGCGAGTTCAATCCCGATTCCCTGTGGAAGAAGGAAGACGGCTCCGCCCTCGCCGCCAACTAGACGGCCGGCAAACCGGCAAGCCTGTCCACCCGCAGAAACAGAAACGCCGCCCTCGAGGCGGCGTTTTCTCTTGCGCGCGAGCGCAAGCATCCCTGCTGTGCCGGTTTGCCGGCCGGCACCGTCTTACCGGCGTAGCAGGCGCAGCAGTTCCTCGAGCTCCATGCGCATCTGCTTGACGATCTGCTGGCTCTGGCTCACGTCGACGCGCGCCTCTTCACCCGCGAGCTTGTTGCGCGCACCGCCGATGGTGAAGCCCTGCTCGTACAGCAGCGAGCGGATCTGGCGGATGATGATCACGTCCTGGCGCTGGTAGTAGCGCCGGTTGCCGCGGCGCTTCACGGGCTTGAGCTGCGGGAATTCCTGCTCCCAGTAGCGCAGCACGTGCGGCTTCACGCCGCAGAGGTCGCTGACTTCGCCGATCGTGAAATAGCGCTTGCCGGGGATCGCCGGCAGTTCGTCATTGTTCTTTGGTTCCAGCATAGGCCTCGACTCGCGCCTTCAATTTCTGACCTGGACGAAACGTCACCACGCGCCGCGCGCTGATGGGGATCTCCTCTCCCGTCTTTGGATTTCGTCCTGGCCGCTGGTTCTTGTCGCGCAAATCGAAGTTGCCAAAACCCGAGAGCTTGACCTGCTCGCCGTTGGAAAGCGCATGGCGCACTTCCTCGAAGAACAGGTCGACCAGCTCGCGCGCTTCGCGTTTGTTGAGACCCAGCTGATTGAACAGCGCCTCAGCCATCTCCGCTTTCGTCAGAGCCATGCTTTTATTCTCGAAATCCTGCGCCCAGCGTTGCACTCAGATCGGCACGAATCGCAGCTAACAAACGGTCCGCGTCCTCGTCCGCGAGGGTGCGAGAATTGTCCTGAAATATCAAGCCTAAAGCGACACTTTTTCTTCCACTTTCTATGCCGGGCCCCCTGAATACGTCGAACACCCGGATATCGCGAAGAAGGCTCGACGCGGCGAAGGTTACACGTTCATGTAGCTGTCTCAAAGAGACTTTCTCGTCGACCACGACCGCAAGGTCGCGGCGCACTCGCGGGAAACGGGAAATCTCCTCGAACCGGGGCATTTTTGCCGCCAGCGCCGCCGAATATTCGACTTCGAACAGGATGGGCGCATATGTGAAATCGAATTCCTGCACCAATTGGGGGTGAAGCTCGCCTATCCAGCCGATTTCCCGGCCGTCGCGCGTAATACGCGCGCTGCGGCCCGGATGGAGGCACGACAGCCTCTCTGTCACGTACCCGAACTCTTCTGACGCGCCGGTGCGCGCGAACAAAGCCTGCAGGTCCTGCTTCACGTCGTAGAAATCGACCGGCGTCGTCTTCACGCCCCACTGCTCGGGCTGGCGCGAACCGATCGCGATGCCGGCGAGCACGTCCGTCTCGACTCCACCGGCCGCGAAACGCGCGCCGTGTTCGAACAGGCGGATGCGTTCCTGTTGGCGGCGCTGGTTTTCCTGCGCGGCCCGCAGCAGTCCCGGCCACAGCGACGCGCGCATCACGGACATTTCCGTCGAGATCGCGTTGGCGAGGCGCGGCGTTTCCACGCCCGGAAAGAGCTTCTCCTGCAGCGCCGGATCGACGAAGGCGTAGGTGATCGCTTCCTGGTAGCCGCGGGTGGCCAGGATTTCCAGCGCCTGCGACTCGACCGCCGCCGCCTCGGGCATGGCACGCACCCGCTGGTGCGTCACCGCATCGGCCTCGGTGATGGCCTCGAAGCCGACGATGCGCGCCAGTTCCTCGACGAGGTCCGCCTCGATGTTGATGTCGAAGCGATGCGAAGGCGGGGTGACCAGCCAGCCATCGGCCTGGGCGAGCACGCGCATTCCCAGGGACTCGAGCGTCGCCTTCACGTCGTTGTCGGCGATCTGGGTGCCGAGGAGCTTGCGGATGCGATCGCGACGCAGCGCCACTTCGACCCGGCGCGGCAACGCCGCACTGTCCTGGACAACGTGGGTTGGCCCGGCTCGACCACCGGCAATCTGCAGCAGCAGCGCCGTGGCCCGCTCGATGGCACGCTCCTGGTGAGCGGGATCGACACCGCGTTCGAAGCGCTGCCCGGCATCGGTGACGAGTCCGTAGCGTCGGCCGCGACCCGCGATGGCGGCCGGCGGGAAGAACGCGGCCTCGAACAGCACGTCGGTGGTGTCGGCCGTGCAGGCCGTGCGCTCGCCGCCCATGACGCCGCCCATCCCGGCTGGTCCGGCGTCGTCGGCGATGACGACCACATCGTCGGTGAGCTCGATTTCCTTGCCGTCGAGCAGCGTGATCTTTTCGTTTGCCCTGGCGAAGCGCGCTTCGAGCCCGCCCTGCAATTTGCGCAGGTCGTAGGCATGCATGGGCTGGCCAAGCTCGAGCATCACGTACTGGGTGACGTCGACCACGGGGCTGATCGGGCGCAGGCCCGCGCGGCGCAGCCGCTCGCGCAGCCACAGGGGCGACGCGCTCCGATTGTCGATGCCGCGGATCACCCGGCTGGTGAACTTCGGACAGCCTGGCACGGCCGCGAGCTTCGCCGGGAAAGTGTCCTTGAGGGACGCCGGCGTCGCGACGGCCGGAATCTTCACGCCGCCGCGCGTCAGCGCGGCGACTTCACGCGCGATGCCGAGCACCGACATGGCGTCGCCCCGGTTCGGCGTGACGTTGAGCTCGAGGATTTCATCGTCGAGCTGCATGTACGCGCGCAGGTCCTGGCCGACGGGCGCGTCGGCGGGCAATTCGACGATGCCTTCGGAGGACTCCGCGAGCCCGAGCTCCTTGAGGGAGCAGAGCATGCCGGCCGAGTCGACGCCGCGCAGCCTGGCGGCCGTGATGGCCTTGTCGCCGGGCAGCTTCGCGCCGACGGTCGCGAGCGCCGTCTTGAGCCCGGTGCGCGCATTGGCCGCGCCGCAGACCACCTGCAGCAACTCGCCACCGCCAGCGCGCACCTTGCAGACCTGCAGCTTGTCGGCCTGCGGATGACGCGCCGCTTCGACGATCTCGGCGACCACCACGCCACCGAAGGCCGGCGCGGCCGTTTCCAGGGCCTCGAGCTCGAAGCCCGCCATCGTGAGGCGCGAGCCGAGCTCGCGTCCCTTCCACGGCACGTCGACGAGATCGCGCAGCCACGCCAGTGAAACGCGCATCAGCCCGCCCTGAACTGCGCGAGGAAGCGCAGGTCGTTTTCGAAGAACAACCGCAGGTCATTGACCCCGTAGCGCAGCATCGCCAGGCGGTCGATGCCCATGCCGAAGGCGTAGCCCGTGTACTTCTCGGGATCCACGCCGCCCGCCTCGAGCACGCGCGGATGCACCATGCCGCAGCCGGAGATCTCCAGCCAACCGGTGTGCTTGCAGACGCGACAGCCGGCGCCGCCGCACAGCACGCAGCTCATGTCGACTTCGGCCGAGGGCTCGGTGAACGGGAAGTACGAAGGCCGCAGCCGCATCTTGAGGTCGCGCTCGAAGAACGCTTCGAGGAAACCGTGCAGCATGGCTTTCATGTTGGCGAAGGTGACGCCCTCGTCGACCACCAGGCCTTCGACCTGGTGGAACATCGGCGAGTGCGTGACGTCGTGGTCGTTGCGGTACACGCGGCCCGGCGCGATCACCGCGAACGGCGGCGTGCCGGCGAGCATGGCGCGGATCTGCACCGGCGAGGTATGCGTGCGCAGCAGCCTGCCGTCCGGGAAATAGAAGGTGTCGTGCATCGCGCGCGCCGGGTGATCGGCGGGGATGTTCAACGCCTCGAAGTTGTGGAAATCGTCCTCGATTTCCGGACCGGTTTCGATGGTGAAGCCGGCCTGGCGGAACAGCTGCTCGATGCGCAACCGCACCTTGGTGACCGGATGCAGACCGCCGCGCTCTTCACCGCGGCCCGGCAGCGTGACGTCGATGGTCTCGCGCGCGAGCCTGGCGGCCACCACCGCCTGCTCGAGCTCAAGCTTCTTTCGATCGAAGGCTTCCTGGAGTTCGACGCGCACGCGGTTGAAACGCGCGCCCCACTCCTTGCGCTCGGCATCCGCCAGCTTGCCGAGGCTCTTGAGTTTCTCGGTGAGCCAGCCGCTCTTGCCGAGCGCACGGACGCGCGTCTCCTCGAGGGCCGCCGGATCGGCAGCACTCGAAATCGCGCCGAGAGTTTCCTCCCGGCGCGCGTCGAGATCCTTGGGAGCCTCCCCGCTCACAAAGCCCGCCTGTTAAGCGGCAGCTTTTTCGAGGGCGGCCTTGGCCTGCTTTGCGATCGCCGCGAACGCTTCCGGCTGGTTCATGGCGAGGTCGGCGAGCATCTTGCGATCGATGTCGATGCCGGCCTTCTTGATGCCATTGATCAACCGGCTGTAGCTCAGGTCGAACTCGCGCGCGGCGGCATTGATGCGCTGGATCCACAGGGCGCGGAAGTCGCGCTTCTTCAGGCGGCGGCCGCGGTAGGCGTACTGGCCGGCCTTGATGACCGCCTGCTTCGCTGCGCGGAATACCTTGCGGCGGGCGTTGTAGTAGCCCTTCGCCTTGCCGAGGATCTTCTTGTGACGGCGTCCGGCCTGGACGCCACGTTTTACACGTGCCATGGGTTAGTCCTCGCTTATTTCGTGTTGGGCATCAGCTGGTCGACGCGGTGCGAATCGCTCTTGTGGACGAGCGACGAACCACCGGAGCGCAGCTGGCGCTTGGTCTTGCGAGGCTTGTGGCCGAGATTGTGGCGGCGGCCGGCCGAATAGGACTTCCATCCCTTCGCCGTTTTGCGAAAACGCTTGGCCGCTGCCCGGCTGGTCTTCAACTTGGGCATACATCAACTCCTGCTTGTAGCTACCGATCGCAAGGCGTGCGCGTTGCGCGCGCACGCCCGCTACGGGCGGACCCGCCCTCGACCATTCGAAAATGGCTTTGCGCGGGTTACTTCTTTTTTGGCGCGAACATCATGACCATCTGTCGCCCTTCCATCAGCGGGTTCTGCTCGATCTGCGCGTGTTCGCGCAGATCGTTCACCAGCCTGTCGAGCAACTTCCGGCCCAATTCCGTATGCGCCATCTCGCGGCCGCGGAAACGCAACGTCACCTTGGCCTTGTCACCCTCGGTCAGGAATCGAATGATGTTACGCAGCTTGATCTGGTAATCATTCTCGTCCGTACCGGGACGAAACTTGATCTCTTTGATCTGGATCTGCTTTTGCTTGCGCTTCGCGGCATGCGATTTCTTGTTCTGTTCGAACAGGAACTTGCCGAAGTCCATCACGCGAACCACAGGCGGATCGGCCTGGGGCGACACCTCGACGAGATCGAGCTCCGCGGCGCGGGCGAGATCGAGCGCTTCGAATCGAGTCAGCACTCCGACCTGTCCGCCGTCGGCCCCGATGACTCTCACCTTGGGCGACGTGATCTCTTCGTTGCGCCGTACGCGCTTGCTTGCAATAGCTATATATCAACCCTCTAACAACGTGCGGCCGTGGCTCTCGACTTCCACGCGGAGCCGACTGACAAAGTCTTCCGGGGACATCGTGCCGAGATCCTTGCCACCCAAGGTCCGCACTGACAACAGATTCGCCGCTACTTCCTTGTCGCCTGCCACCAATAAATAGGGCACGCGCTGCAGCGTGTGGGCGCGAATCTTAAAGCCCACCTTTTCGTTCCGCAAGTCGACTTCCGTGCGAACCCCCTGATTTCTCAGGGTTTCCGCAACTCGTTGAACGTAGGCGTCCTGGCGGTCCGTGATGTTCATCACGACGGCCTGGGTCGGGGCCAGCCAGGCGGGGAGTTTTCCCGCGTGGTGCTCCAGCAAAATGCCGAAAAAGCGCTCCAGCGAGCCGAATATCGCCCGGTGCAGCATGACCGGGGTCTGGCGCTGGCTGTGCTCGTCGATATAGGTGGCCCCCAGCCGCCCGGGCAGGTTCAGGTCGACCTGCAGGGTGCCGCACTGCCAGGTCCGGCCGATGGCATCCCGCAGGTGGAATTCGAGCTTCGGGCCGTAGAAGGCGCCCTCGCCGGGGTTGTAGTCGCATTCGATGCCGGCGGCGGCCGCCGCCGCCTTCAGGGCCTTTTCCGACTTGTCCCAGATGTCGTCCGAGCCGACGCGCTTCGGCGGCCGGTCCGCGAACTTCACCGCCACGTCGTCGAAGCCGAAGTCCTTGTAGATCGACAGCAGTAGTTCGATGACGCGCACCGACTCCTCGGTGATCTGGTCCTCGGTGATGAAGATATGGGCGTCGTCCTGGTTGAAGGCGCGCACCCGCATCAGGCCGTGCAGCGCGCCGGACGGTTCGTAGCGATGCACCTTGCCGAACTCCGCGAAGCGGATCGGCAGGTCCTTATAGGACCGGATGCCCTGGTTGAAGATCTGGATGTGGCCGGGGCAGTTCATCGGCTTGATGGCGAACACGCGCTCGTCGGGCGTCTTCGTCAGGAACATGTTCTCGCCGAATTTCTCCAGGTGGCCGGACTTCTGCCACAGCGTCGATTCCATGATCTCCGGCGCATTGACCTCGCCATAGCCCGCCTCGTCCTGGCGCTTGCGCATGTAGCCGATCAGCTGCTGGAAGATGCGCCAGCCCTTCGGATGCCAGAACACCGCCCCCGGCGCTTCCTCCTGGAAGTGGAACAGGTCGAGGTCCTTGCCGATGCGGCGGTGATCGCGCTTCTCGGCTTCCTCGAGGCGATGCAGGTAGGCCGCCAGGTCCTTGTCGTTCAGCCATGCCGTGCCGTAGATGCGCTGGAGCATCTCGTTGCGCGAATCGCCGCGCCAGTACGCGCCGGCCACCTTCATCAGCTTGAAGCTCCTCAGCTTGCCGGTGCTGGGCACGTGCGGGCCGCGGCACAGGTCGAACCACTCGCCCTGCCCGTACAACGAGATGTCCTCGTTGGAGGGAATTCCCGCGATGATCTCGGCCTTGTAGACCTCGCCCATGTCGCGGAAGGTCTTCACCGCCTCGTCGCGCGGCATCACGCGGCGCGTGACCTTCAGGTCCTGCGCCGCGATCTCCTTCATCTTCGCCTCGAACTTCTCGAGGTCTTCGGGCGTGAAGGGACGCTCGAACGCAAAGTCGTAGTAGAAGCCGTCCTCGATGACCGGGCCGATGGTCACCTGCGCCTTCGGGTAGATAGACTGCACCGCCTGCGCCAGCAGGTGCGCGGTCGAGTGGCGAATGATTTCGAGCGCCGCCGGATCCTTCTCCGTGACGATGGAAAGCTGCGCGTCGTCCTGGATGACGAACGACGTGTCGACCAGCTTGCCGTTCACTCGACCGGCGAGCGCGGCCCTGGCGAGGCCCGCACCGATGCTCGCGGCCACGTCGAGCACGCTCACGGGCGAGTCGAAATTCTTCTGGCTGCCGTCCGGCAGTGTGATGACTGGCATGAAAGTGTTTTCTTAAAACAGATCAATCGCTTAGGGCCGCGCATCTTCCCAAAGCGGTCCTGCAGAATCAATTCCGACAAGGGCGCGGGGGCTTGGCTGATAACGGCAGCCTCCGCGCCCGCTTCTACTGTCCCTCATGAAAAGCCGTTCCAAATCAGCGGCGCCGCTGCGCTTCGGCGTGGTCGGCCTGGGTCACATCGCGCAGGCCGCGGTGCTGCCCGCCTTCCGCCACGCTCGCCCCCACGTGCAGCTGACCGCCCTGGTTTCCGGCACCGGCGCCAAGCTCAGCAAGCTCGGCAAGCGCTATGGCGTCGAGCACCTGGCCTCCTACGCCGAGGCCGACAAGCTGTTCGACAGCGGCGCGATCGATGCCGTGTATGTCGCCACTCCCAACACCGAGCACGCCGAATGGGTGATCCGCGCGGCCGAAGCGGGACTCCACGTGCTGTGCGAGAAACCGCTGGCCACCACCGTGCGCGACTGCGAACGCATGATCGATGCCTGCGAACGCAATGGCGTCACGCTGATGACGGCGTATCGCCTGCACTTCGAGCGCTGCAATCTCGAAGTCGCCGAGCTGGTGCGGAAGAAGCGCATCGGCAAGGCGCGCTACTTCGACTCGCAGTTCTCCATGCAGGTGAAGGCCGGGAACATCCGCACGCAGTCCGAGCTCGGCGGCGGCCCGGAGTGGGACATCGGCATCTATTGCCAGAACGCCGCGCGCTACGTGTTCGCCGACGAACCGACGCAGGTGTGGGCCACGGCGGCCTTGTCCGACGACCCGCGCTTCGCGGAGATCCCGGAATCCGTGCACGTCATCCTGAAATTTCCCGGCGAGCGCATCGCGAACTTCATCTGCAGTTTCGGCGCCGCGGACCGCTCGCGCTACGAGATCGTCGGCACCAAAGGCAGCATCGTCGTGGACCCCGCCTATGAATACGCCGAGGGACTCGGATACGAGCTCACCGTCGGCGAGAAGAAGAAGAAAAGGAAATTCGCGAAGAGCGACCAGTTCGCGCCGGAGCTGGTGTACTTCGCGGATTGCGTGCGCCGCAACCGCCAGCCGGAACCTTCGGGCAAGGAAGGCCTGATCGACGTGGCCATCATCGAGGCCATCCACGAATCCATCGAGCGCGGGGAATGGATCGAGCTGCGCGGCACGCCGCGCAAGCAGAACCGCCCGACCATGCGCCAGGAACTGCGCCGGCCACCGGTGCCGCGCGAGCCGCCGCTGGTGCAGGCGGAGAGCGGCCATAGCTAGTCGCAGGAAATCCACGGGCAATGGTGCCGCCGATGGCGACGGCACGGGCGCGCGCGGCCGCGGGCGTCGCGGCCTGTGGACCGGCGCGATCAGCTTCAGCCTGATCCACATTCCCGTGACGCTGCACAGCGCGGCGCGTTCCGGGACCCTCGACCTCGACCTGCTCGACAAGCGCGACTTCGCACCGGTCGGCTACCAGCGCTACAACAAGTCCACCGGCAAGGTGGTCGACTGGAACGACGTCGTCAAAGGATATGAATATGAGACGGGCGAGTACGTGGTGCTCACGGACGAGGACTTCCGGCGTGCGAACGTCGAAGCGTCTCGGACCATCGACATCCAGGCCTTCGTCGCGCGCGACGCCATCGCGCCTTACTACTTCGACACGCCCTACTACCTCGTGCCCGACAAGGGTGGCGAGCGGGTCTACGCATTGCTGCGCCAGGCGCTGGAGCAATCGCAGAGGCTTGCCGTGGCGACGTTCGTGCTGCGTAGCCGACAGTACCTCGCGGCGCTGATGCCGGTCGAGGACGTCATCACGCTCGACACGCTGCGCTACCAGGACGAGATCCAGCCGAAGCCCGAGCTCGCGGCGGCGCCCGCGGCACGCAAGGCCGGCGGCGCCAGCCAGCGCGAGCTCGACATGGCGCTCAAGCTGGTCGAAGGCATGACCGAGGAATTCCGCCCGGAGGCGTTCAAGGACACCTACCGGGACGACCTGATGAAGCGCATCGAAGCGAAGATCAAGTCCGGCCAGACGCACGCGCTGACCGAGCCCGAGGCGGACGGCGCCGAGCGCGCCGCCGGCGGCGGCGGCAAGGTGGTCGACCTCATGTCGCTGCTCCAGCGCAGTCTCGAGCAGAGCGGCCGCGGCAGCCACGACACCGCGGCCCGCGCCAGCAAGCGTAAGCACGGCGCCGTGCGCCGGCGCACCACCAACGCGCGCCACGCGCGCCGCGCCTGAGGCATGGCGGACGCCGGACATCGCGGCCGCGGCAAATCGCGCCTCCGGCGCTACGCCCAGAAGCGCGACTTTTCAAAAACCGCCGAACCCTCGACGCGGCCGAAGACGGCGCCGGGAAAAAAATCCGGCAGTGTTGCGCCGCGCGGCAAGCAGGCCGGACAGCTCGTCTATGTCGTGCAGAAGCATGCGGCGAGCCGCCTGCACTGGGACTTCCGCCTCGAATGGCGGGGCACACTGCGCAGCTGGGCGGTGCCGAAGGGCCCGTCGCTCGATCCCGCCGACAAGCGCCTCGCCGTCGAGGTCGAAGATCATCCCCTCGCCTACGCGAAGTTCTCGGGCGACATCCCGAAGGGCCAGTACGGCGGCGGGCACGTCGACATCTGGGACCACGGCACCTGGGAGCCGGTCGGGGACTTCGACAAGGGCCTCGCCAAGGGCCACGTGGAGTTCCTGATCCACGGCCGCAAGCTCACCGGCAAGTGGCACCTGGTGCGCACGCGCATGCAGGGCAGGCAGACGCAGTGGCTGCTGATGAAGAGCCACGACGCGGCGGCGCGCACCGGTGCGAATGCCGACGTCATCGACGCCGGGCAAGCCGACGCCCCGGAACGGCAGCTCGCGGCGCCCGCGGTCCCGGCTGCACGGCAACGCCGGCCGAAAAAGTCCGCGGCGCCGCGCCCGCGCAGCACGCGCAGTTCCGGTCCGCGCGGCCGCGCCCTGCCCGCGACCCTCGAGCCCATGCTCGCCACGCTGGTCGACGCGGCGCCCGGCGAAGGTGACTGGGTTTACGAGCTCAAATACGACGGCGTGCGGCTGTTGTGCCGCTGTGACGGCGATGACGTGCGCTGCATCTCGCGCAACGGCCTCGACTGGACGCAGAAGGCCGGTCCCGTGGTGCAGGCGCTGCGGGCGCTCGACCTGCGCGGCGCCTGGGTCGACGGCGAGCTCATCGCCACCGATCCCAACGGCCGTTCGGACTTCTCCCTGCTGCAGCACGTGCGCGAACAGGGCCGGCTCGAGGAGCTGCAGTACTGCGTCTTCGACCTGCTCTACTGGAAGGGCGAGGACCTGCGCGACCAGCCGCTCGGGCAGCGCAAGTCACGGCTCGACGCCGCCTTCGCCAAACTACCCGCGAAGGGCCCGCTGCGGCTGGCCGACCAGCTCCACAGCCAGAGCGGCGACCTGCTGGCGCGGGTGTGCAACCAGCACCTCGAGGGGCTGATCGCCAAGCGGGTCGGCTCGCGCTATGCGCGTGGACGCTCGGCCGACTGGCTCAAGATCAAGTGCCACCGCGAGCAGGAGTTCGTGGTGGGCGGCGCCGCCTATCTACCCGGCCGCGGCACCGGGACGTTCTCCTCGCTGCTGGTCGGCGTGCGCACCGGCAAGGGCGGATTGCGCTACGTGGGCCGCGTGGGCGGCGGCTTCGACGCCGGCGAACGCCGCGAGTGGCACGAGCGCGCGAAGCGCCTGGCGCGCAAGGACAGCCCGTTCGAGAACCTCCCCGACCGGCGCTCCGGGGAGAACTGGCACTGGATGAAGCCCGAGCTCGTGATCCAGGTCGCCTTCGCCGACTGGACCCACGGCGGCGTGCTGCGCCAGCCGCGCTACCTCGGCATGCGCCAGGACCGCGATCCCGCCACCGTGGTGCGCGAGGAACCCGCGCATACTGCCGACGTGGTGAAACAGGACGGTGCCGGGCCGGCGAACCGGCAAGACTCGCGCAAGGCGCCGGCCGGGGGCACAACCGCGGGCCGTGGCAAGACGCGCACCCGGGCAGCAACAGCGGCGCGCGGCGATGCCGATGCCACCGAGGTTTCCGGCCAGCGCCTCACGCACCCCGATCGCGTGCTCTTCCCGCACGACGGCGTCACCAAGCTGCAGCTCGCCGAGTACCTCGCCGCCGTCAGCGGCCTCGCGATGCCTCACTACCTGCAGCGCCCGCTGTCCATCCTGCGCAACACCCACGGGTCGCAACCCTTCTTCCAGAAGCACTTCCTCGACAGCTCGGGCGCCGGCCTGCGCATCGTGAAGATACCCAACACCGACAAGAATCCCGACTTCGTGGTCTGCGATTCCCCCGAGGGACTGCTGCACCTGGCGCAGATCGGCGCGGTCGAGCTGCACAGCTGGGGCGCGGTGATGCCGAAGCCGAAACAGGCCGATCGCCTCACCTTCGATCTCGATCCCGGCGCCGATCTCGACTACGCGCCGCTGCGCGACGCGGCGCTCGCGATCCGCAAGCTGCTCGCGGATGTCGGCCTCGACAGCTGGATCAAGACCACCGGGGGCAAGGGACTGCACGTGGTCGTGCCGCTCGGCGCCCCGCGCCCCGATTGGGACACCGCCCGGGAGTTCGCGCTCAGCGTCACGCGCTTCATGGAGCGCATCGCACCGACCCAGTTCACGTCCAAGTCCGGCGAGCGCAATCGCAAGCGCAAGATCTTCGTCGACTACCTGCGCAATGCATTCGGCGCCTCGGCCGTCGCCGCCTATTCGCCGCGCTGGCGCCCGGGCGTCGGGGTGTCGACGCCGGTCACCTGGCAGGAAATCGACACGGACATCCGCGGCGCCCATTTCAACATTCGCAACGTGCCGGACCGCGTCGCCAGGCTGCGCCGGGATCCGTGGCAGGACTACTGGACCGCGAAGCAGGCGCTGACACGCACCATGATCCGGGAAATGGCGCGCAAGTAGCGCCGGCGCCGGCGAACGCCGGAGCCTCCACGCTGGTTTCCGACACGGGCCTCATCTTTCGATGCGGTACTCGACGCCGGTGCGCGTCTCCTCGGTGCCGCGCTCCACCTTGACGCCGAATTCCTTCGACAGCTTGTAACGCAAGGCGATGACTTCGCCGGGCTGGAACAACCCGACGCCGTAGCTCAGGTACAGGCGCGGCGAGAGGTACTCACCGATGGTCAGCGCCGAGCCGCCGATCATCTCGTTCTCCTCGACGCTGGCCTCGTCGAGCCCGAGGCGTTTGCCGATGCGCTTGGCGACCAGACCGGCGCCCGCGCTCTCCAGCGACCGCGTCGCCGAGGCCAGCGCGTCCTGCGAGCTGCCGCTCGCGGTGCCGACTTCCGACAGCGAGTGACCGGTGACCAGGTACGACAGTGCATCGGCCTCGCCCACCTCCGGATCCGAGATCACCGTGATCACCGGCTTCTGCGCCGAGCCCGCGATGCGCAGTCCGGTAGACAGGACATCGTTGATCTCGCGCATCGCGACGATGGACAGCCGCGGATTGTCGAGCGGCGTGCCGGCGAACAACAGCCGTCCCTGCTGGATGGTGAGATCCTGGCCGTAAGCCTTGTAGCGCCCGGACACCGACAGCTGGCCCGAACCCGTGGCCGCCGCGCCCGGCGCCTCGCGCACCCGCAACTGACCCGTCACCGCGGCATCGAGGCCGTAGCCCACGATCTTGATCTTGTCGCCCAGGATCACGTTGATGTCGGCGGTCAATGGCAGGCTCGCCTGCTGCGCGGCGCTCTCCACCACGCGCCCATTGCGTACCACGATGACATCCGGCGACGCGCCCGGAGGCTGGTCGCGCGGCAGCTTCTGCAGGTTGACGTCGGCGCGCGCGATGGCGACCTCGCCCGCGAGCAGCCAGGCTTTCGGATCCCCGGTGAGCGCGAGCTTCGGCGCGATGACGACTTGCGCCGCCGGGATATCCGCCGCCACGAAGTCACGCCCGTCGATCTGCAGGTCGACCACGCCGCGCCCGCTCATCGTGCCGCGAAGGCCGATTCGGCCCTTGCCGGAACGCACCTGCCCGGACAGGCGCAAGCCACCGCCGCGCAGCGCTTCGGCCTGCGCTTCGCCTTCGCGCAGCTCGATGCCGAGATCGCCAAGATCGGCTTGCAGCCGCGTCGCGCGTACGTTGCCCGTCACCTCGGGCGCCGCCAGCGTGCCGCCGAACTGCACCCTCGCGTCGATGCCGCCATCGATGTTGGCCATCGTGGGAACGAAGCCGCCGAAGGGCGCAAGCGTGGGCACCGAGGCCGCAAGCTCGCCGCGGACACCGGGAGAATCGGAATCGAGCGCGCTCAGCGAGGCGCTGCCGTCGATGCGGCCGCCGTGTTCCAGCTCCGCATGCAGTCGCACGCGGCCGCGCGTGCCTTCGAGCCCGGCCCGCGCGTCGAGGTTTTCATACAGCGTGAAGGTCTGCTGGCCCAGCGCGCTCTCGCCCGGCTGCGTATCGCGCATGACCAGGCGCGCCTCGGGCGAGGTGACCCGCGCCTCGCCAAACCACTCGCCCGCCGCCGTGCGCCGCAGCTTGCCGGCGCCGCGTACCTCGCCGCGCAAGTCGCCCGGCATCGCCCGCGGTGCCAGTGCATTCGCCAGTCCCAGCGGCACGCGATCGAAGGAATAGCTGCCGTCGATCGCGCCGTCCCGGGCGAGGCTCGCCGCCACGCACAGCGAGCTGTCCTGGTCCACGAAGCAGCTCTGGCCGAGACTGAAGGCGCCGTCGTCGTACAGCACGTGCGCCGGCGCGCGCAACGCCAGCCGCGCGACATCCGGCGCGTCGACCACCAGTTTCTGCAGCTCGCCACTCCAGCCGCCGGCCGTGAGGCCGCCCGCGAGCTCCACGCTGCCATCGAAACGCTCGCCATCCGCCTCCAGGCGCACGCGGTGCCGCGCCTGGTTGCCCGAGCCATTCACCTGCACCGTGGCGAACCGCAGTCCGGCGACGTGCAGGCCGCGCGCGGCAATCGCGATGCTGCCCGCCGGGTCGAGCGGCGAGTCGACCCGCGCGTCGACGTGCACGTTGCCGACCCGCGTCGGTTCCGGAACCGGCTCGCCCTGTTTCGCGGGCGTCGCCAGCGCCAGCGCGCGCCCATCGGCGCCGCCGTCGATGCTCAGCTTCGGCCAGGCGCCGCGCACGCGGAACCGGCCGCTCAAACTACCTTGCGCGTCGGGGAGCCAATCGTTGAGCGAGGCGACGGCGAGATCCACGGTCGCATCGATCGATTTGCCGGCCGCGCCCCGCACCTCGACCCGGCTGCGCCCCGAGCTCACGCGCAGCACACCGTCGAGCGTCGACGGCGCCGCGAATTGAAGTTCGCCCGTCCCCGCGAGCGGCCGCCCGCGCAGCACGCCCGACAGCGTCGCGATGCGCAACGCGCCGCGCGGACCCGCATCCTCGAGCGTGCCGCGCGTGCTGAAATCCAGGTCGAGGCGGCCGGGCCATTGCGCCAGGAAGGCGCCCGGGTCGAAGTCATCCGCGCGCACGAACAGGTTCCAGGCGACGCGCGGATCGAACTGCACGTCGCCGTGCAGGTTGAGTTTGCCGGCGCGCTGGGTGAGGTCGAGATTGTCGAGGGTCGCCGCCCGGTCGGTGCCATGCATCGAAAGCACGATGTGCGCGAGCTGCCCCGGCGGGCCGAAGTCCAGGGCTCCTCGCGCCGTGTAGCGTTGCGGAGTGCCGTCGAGGTCGATCTCTCCCGCGGTGGCAAGCGTGCGCCCGGCGAGCTTTTCGGGAATCACCACGTCTTTCCAGCGCGCATGCAGCACCGCGCGCACCGTCCGGTCGTGCGGCGTGATGCGTCCGCGCGCCTCGAGGCTTCCGTCGATGTCGCCGGGCAACAGCGTCAGTCTCTCGATATCGAGCGACTCGCGCGTCCAACGCGCCGAGACGCCGAGCTGGCGGACCTGCGCAATCTGCTTCCGGTGGTCGAAGATTCGACCGTCCTCGAGCGCGAAGTCGCGCACCACGACCTCGACCGGCGGCTCGATCCACAAGGGCTGATCCGGCTCGTCGGGCTTCGGCTTTTCGGGCAAGGTGAATGACAGGCCGGAGACCGTCGCGCGTTCGATGCGCAAGGTGCGCGACAGCAGCATGGAAAGCGTCGGATCGACCGCCAGGCGCGCGATCCGGATCTTCGCGGTATCCGCGCCGCCTTCGAAACGGAAGTCGCGCACCTCGAGGACGCCGGCGATGGTGCCGTCGATGGACGCGTACTTCACCTGCGGCGCGAAGCGCTGCGTGGCCGTGGCCGCGATCCAACGCGCGCCCGGAGTCGTGAACAGCAGCCAGCCGAGCCATGCGCCGACCGCCACCAGCAACGCCGCCAGCGTGCCGCCCGTCCACGCCGCGATGCGTTTCGCGCGGCTCATATGTCGGGCCCCAGCAGCACGTGCACGCGCCAACTGCTCTGCAGCGGCAAGGCGTGGGCCACGGGAAACGCGAAGTCCACGCGGATCGGTCCCACCGGCGAGCGCCAGCGCACGCCCACGCCCACCGACGCGTTGAGCTTGAAGCGATCGGTGAATGCATCGCCGGCATCGGTGAAGACGCCCGCGCCCCAGCTCTCGGTGAAGTAGTACTCGTACTCGGCGCTGGCGACGGCGAGGTACCTGCCACCGATGACCACACCGTCGGCATTGGTCTCGCCGATTTCCTGGTAGTCGAAGCCGCGGATGGAACGGTCGCCGCCCGCGAAGAACCGCAGGTCCGGCGGCAGCGCGTCGAACTCACCCACCGTCATCGCGCCGGCCTCGCCGCGAAACTTGAAGCGCCCGGACTCGCCCTGCGGCACCAACCAGGTGATGCGGCTGAAGGCCTGCACGAAATCGGTGTCCGACACGAGCGCGTCGGCCGCGGCCCGCAGCCCGACGTCGAAGACGTAGCCGCGGCGCGGCGCCAGCCGGTCGTTGAGGCGGCGGCGATTCAGCGTGCCCTCGGCGAACAGCAGCGTGGAATTGCCGAACTCCTGCGGCTGGTCCTCCTTGCCGATCTCGAAATCGCCATGGAAATACTTGAGGCCGAGGGTGCGCGTGTAGCCGTGCCACTGCTTCTCGGTGCGCGAGGCCGCGAGCTGGAAATTGCGCGAGCGCGTGGTGTCGGTGGTCTCGTCACGGTAGGCCGCGCCGAAATCGTAGGAGCGATCCTGGCGGCCCGGCCGCGGGATCTGGTAGTGAGTCGCGAACTCCTGCAGCCGGCTCGAATATTCGATCTCGGCGTCGGCCTTGTGGCCTTTCCTGTTGAGCCAGCGCCGCTCCGCCCGCAGCCGCACGCCGGGCCCGTAGTCGGTGCTGTAGTAGACCTCGCCCGAGTACACGGTGCGCTCGTCGCGGTTCAGCAGCACGTCGATGGGCACGCGGCCGTCCTTCTTCTCGTCGAGCGCCGGCTGCACCGACACGAGCTCGAAGTAGTCGGCGTCGACCAGGCGTTGTTGCAGCGTCAGCACGCGTTCGGAGCTGAAAGGGTCGCCTTCCTGCCAGGGCACGAACTTCTGCAGGAACTGGTCGGGGAACGGGGCATTGCCCGAGAAGCGCACCTCGCCGAAGCGGTAGCGCGGGCCACTGTCCCAGGCGAGATCGATGTCGGCGGACTGGTCCTCGGGCCGCACCACGACCTTGCGCTGCGTGAGCTTCGCGTCGAGGTAGCCGGCGCCCCGCAGCGACGTGTCGATGACCGACTTGCTGGCCTCGTAGGTGGCGTGGTCGAGCCGGTCGCCCACCTTGGGCGCAAAGCCCGCGACGGCTTCGGCCACGCGACGCTGCCCGCGGCCCTCGCCCTGCACCTGCACGGTCTCGCGGCGCACGATCGCCGGCTTTCCGGGCGTCACCTTGAAATGCGCCTTCCAGCCCGCCTGCTCATCGCCGTCGAGCGATTTGTCCACCTGGGCGTCGTAGAAGCCGAAGGGCTCGAGCGCGCGGCGGATCTGTTCGTCGGACTGCCGGTACGCGGCGTGCAGCTCGGCGGTGGAAATGTCGCGCTTCTCGTAGCCGCTGAGCTCGAGCGTGGCGCGCACCGCATCGCGCATTTCCTCGTCGAGCCCGTCGAGCTGCACGTCGACGTGGGCCGCGCGCACGCCGCTCGCGCCGGACAGCGTCAGCAGGATCAGGACGGGTGCGCGTCTCCGCGAGCGCACATTCAGGTTTTCGCGGCTGGCCGCGTGGCGACGCACATGCGACGAGAATCGCCGCGCGGCCGGGGAGGGTCTGTCAGGGAAATGGTAGTCGCGAGTGGGATCGAACCACCGACCACCTCCATGTCAAGGAGGTGCTCTACCACTGAGCTACGCGACTACGGAAGGGCGCGAAAGATACCAGAAACGCCCTTTAAAACCCATAATCCGCGCCCGTGGCGAACCTGACCTACCGCGCGCTGTGGCGCTGGCACTTCCATGCGGGCCTGTTCTGCATTCCGTTCGTGCTGGTGCTGGCGCTGAGCGGCTCGATTTACCTTTTCAAGCCGCAGATCGACGCCTTCGCCGATCGCGCGGTGGATTCCCTCGAGGTACGTGGCCAGCGCGCGACAGCGGAGGCGCAGGTCGCGGCCGCCCTCGCCTCGCTGCCCGGCTCGAGGCTGTTCGTCTACGAGATTCCCCGCGAGCCCGATGACGCGGTGCGCGTGCACCTGTATGCGCCGGACGGCACCGGCCGCATCGTCTATGTGCACCCCGGGACGCTCGCCATCCTCAAGACCGTCCCGCACACCGCGCGGCTCACCGAGCTGGTGCGCACGCTGCACGGCGAGCTGTTCGCCGGCCGCACCGGCTCCATCCTGGTGGAGCTCGCCGCCTGCTGGGCGATCATCATGATCGTCACCGGCCTGTACCTCTGGTGGCCGCGCGACGCGCGCGGCGCGGCCGGTGTGCTCTATCCGCGTACCGGCCAGGGTCGCCGTGTGTTCTGGCGCGACCTGCACGCCGTCACCGGTATCTGGATCTCCTCGCTGGTGCTCTTCCTGCTGCTGACCGCGCTGCCGTGGACCTTCGTCTGGGGCAAGGGATTCACCGCGCTGCGCGCGCTGGCCGCGCCCGCGGTCGAGCAGGACTGGAGCACGGGTGGGTCCGACCCGCACGCCGAACACCGGCGCGACAGGGCCTCGCAGGCCGTGGCGACGCCGGTCACGCTCGATGAAGTCGTGCAACGCGTGAACGCCATGCATCTCGACCCGCCCGTCCGCGTCTATCTACCCTCGGAGCGCCAGCCCTCCTGGCGCGTGCGCAGCGAAACGCAGAACCGGCCGCGGGTGCGCGAGCTGGAGCTCGATGCGCGCACCGGCGAATTGCTGCGTGAGCGGGGCTTCGCCGACAAGCCGCTGGTCGATCGCGTGGTGGGCGTCGGCATCGCGGCGCACGAAGGCCAGCTGTTCGGCCCGGCCAACCAGGCGCTGGGACTCGCCGCCGCGCTCGGCCTGGTCACGCTGTGCGTGTCCGCCATCGTGATGTGGTGGCGGCGCCGGCCGGACGGGCGCCTGGGCATCCCTGCCCCGCGCATCCCGGAGTTCCGCATCGGCGTGCCGCTCGGCGCGGCCATCACGCTGCTGTGCGTACTGCTGCCGGTCTTCGGCCTGTCGGTGCTGCTGCTGATCGCAGCCTCGGCGCTGCCGCGCCTGCGGCGCGCCTGATCCGGCTCAGTTCTCGACCGGCTCGAGGTGGCACTTGTCGTCGTCGCGCATCGGGTTCTTCACGCCCTGCCGGTACGCCTCGTTGACCATGAGCAGCGCTGCGACCCCCTGCTCCAGGTCCGTCGGATCCACGGCGTAAGCCGGCATCTTGGGCGGCGGGATCGGCGTCGGGCAGCGGATCGGATCGATCATGAACCACACGCTGCCCTTTCTCACCTGGCTGACATACGCGCCGTACTGCGAGACCTCGACCAGCAGCTCGTGGGTGCGCTTCACCAGCTCCTCGTGCGAAGACGGCGGCGGCGTCCACGCCACTTGTGCGATGACCGTGCATCCCACGCCCGCGGCGAACACCACCGCCCCCTGCAACAACGCTCTCGTGATTTTCATGGCTCCTCCCTTGTTCTCGTGTTGGCGCCCAACAGCGCCGCATTGCGAATCAGAAACGGATGACCGGGCGGGAGCTGCGTCAGCAACTGCGCGCGCGCGTCGTCATGGGCGGCCCGGGCCGCCTCGACATGGCCCGCGCGGCCTTCGAGCTCGCCCAGCAAATCGAACGTGAGGCCGGCCTCGATCGCCGACGTGCCGCCGGCCGCGTGGCGTTCCGCCAGCCCGCGTGCCTCCACCAGCGCCTGCGCGTCGCGGCCGGACTGCGCCAGGAATTCGGCGTGGTAGCGGCGCGCGCGCAGCACTTCGAACGAGTCCGGCCCACTGCCGACCGCCTGCAGGCGCCGCCCCACCTCTTCGATGGTCCGCAGGGCGTCGTCCGGCCGGCCTGCCAGCGCCAATGCGCGCGCCCTCGCCTGCAGCGCGTACGCCAGCTCCTCGCCGGAATTCCCGTCCCCGAGGATGGCGATGGCCGAGTCCGCATTCACGAGCGCCGACCCGGCGTCGCCGAGCTCCAATTCGACGTTGGCCAGCAGCCGCGCCAGCCGCGCGCGCTCCAGCCGGTCACTGGCCGTCGATTGCAGCGCGGCGAGGCGCTCCCGCGCGGCAGCGTAGTGCCCCAGGTCATAGTCGACCACGGCCATGGTGCGGTCGAGATCGCGGCGATTCGCGGCCCGCAAGCGCACGTCCTTGCTCACCGACAAGGCGCGCTTCAGCGCATCGCTCGCCTCGTCCAGGTGGCCCGCATTGCGCGCCACCATCGCGAGGTGCAGCAACTGCATCGCGAGATTCTCCGGTTCGGCGCCGAAGGCGAGCTCCGCGTCGGCGATGGTGCGCCGGCTTTCCGCCAGCGCACGCTCGTCGTCGCCCGCGATGGAGGCCACCTGGCTGAGCGTGCTGCTCGAATACACGCGGACCTTCGCGCACTCGATGTCGGCCGAATCGCAGGCAGCGCGCGCCTGGGCGGCCAGCGCCGCGGTGCGTTGCCAATCGTCGTCGGTCTGCAGCCACGCGGCCGCGAGATAGGCCCGCGCGCGATTCAGCGCCGCATCACCCGGAGGCGACGCCTTCTCCAGCAGCGCGATCGCCTCCCCGAGCGTCGGTATCGCCACATCGACCTCGTCGATGCGCAGGTACATGCGGCCGAGCTCCCCCAGCAGCTCGCCCTGCAGCTGCGGCTGCGCGCCGAAGTCGCGGCGCGCGCGCTCCACGGCGCCATCGATCATCTGCCTGCTGGTGACTTCCGAGTCCTGCCCTTCGGGCTTCTCGACGTCGCTCACCAGCTCGAACATGAAGTCGCGCACCGCCGCGGTACGCTCGGCGTGCGCGCGCGATTCGCGATGCTGCTGCCAGGCGACGACGCTCGCGCCCGCGACCAGCGTGAATCCCACCGCGGCGATGCTGGCCGCCGTGCGATGCCGTGACAGCGCCAGGCGAGTCGTGTACCAGAAGCTCGGCGCCCGCGCGGCGATGGGCTGCGAATCGAGATAGCGCCGGATGTCCTCGGCCAGGTGCGCGGCCGAGCCGTAGCGCTGGTCCGGCGCGATGCGCAGCGCCTTGCTGATCACGGTGTCGAGATCGCCGGCGAGCTCGCCGCGCAGCTTCGCGACCGACGGCCGGCCGCGCGCGTGGGCCGCGGCCAGCTCGAGCGTGGCGTGACTGGCGCGCGGCAAGGCGCCGTGCCGCAGGTTCTCCAGTACCTCGACCAGCGTCGCGCGCGTCCCCGCGCAGCGATACGGCAACACGCCGGTCATCACCTCGTGCAGCACCAGGCCGAGCGCGTACACGTCGGTGAGCGTCGAGATGGGCGCGTCGCGCAACTGCTCGGGCGCCGCGTACAAAGGCGTCATGGCGTTGCCGACCTGGGTCGCGACCGCGGCGGAATCCTGCCCGCCCAGCAACTTCGCGATGCCGAAGTCGAGCAGCTTCACCTGGCCATCGCCGTCCACCAGGATGTTCGAGGGCTTGAGGTCGCGGTGCACGACCAGATGCTGGTGCGCGTGCTCCACCGCCGCCAGCACCTGCAGGAACAGCCGCAGGCGCGCGCGCAGGTCGAGGCGCTGCGCGTCGCAATAGTCGGTGAGCGGCGCGCCCTCGATGTGCTCGAGCACGATGAACGGCTGGCCCGACGGCAACACGCCCGCGTCGTACAGCCGCGCGACGTGCGGATGGCTCAGGGCCGCCAGCGCCTCGCGTTCGCGCGCGAAGCGCTCGGCGTCGCCCGCGCCCTGCAGCATGAACATCGGCATCTTCAATGCGACGTTGCGCTTGACCACGCCATCGGCGCGCTCGGCGAGCCACACCACCGACATGCCACCGCGGCCGATTTCCCGTATCAGCCGGTAGCCGGCGAGCACGTCGCCGGGTTGCAGCACCCGCATGGCGTCGTCGTTGAGCCGCGCCACGCCCTCGAGCACCGGGTTCGCGAGCGCGCGCGTCCTGTCGGGGGCCAGCGCGCTCGCCAGCATCCGGCACAGCCGTGCATGCAATTCGGGACGGGTTCGGGACAGCGTTTCGAGCTGTGCCTGGCGCTCCGGCTCGTCGGCCGCGAGCAGCCGGTCGAGCCAGTCGAGCGCCTCGGCATCACTCACGGGGCCACTCCGAGCGCCTCGTGGAGATAGGCCTTGGCGCGCTGCCAATCGCGCTTGATGGTCGGCTCGGAAACGCCGAGCGCCTCGGCCACCTCGGCGACTTCCATGCCCATGATCACGCGCATCTCCGCGACCTTCATCAGGCGCGCGTCGACGCCGCCGAGCCGCGTCAGCGCATCGTCCAGCGCCACCAGCTGCTCGGGCGTGCCTCCCAGGTCCGGGATCTCGGCACCCAGGGTGAGCGGCATGAGTTCCGCCGAGCGCTTCTGCGCCAGGCGCTCGCGCGCCATGTCGACCAGCAGGGAACGCATCGCCCGGCTGGCATAGGCCAGGAAGGCGCCCGACGAGGAGAACTCGAGGTTTTCGCGGTCGCGGAGATTGAGATAGAGCTCGTGGGCCAGCGTCATGGTCGACACCGGGGCGCGTTCGCGCGCCAGCCGGGCACGCGCGAGCCTCAGGATGTCGCCGTAGCTCGCGGAGAATCGCTCTTCGAACCCTTCTGGCAAGGGGCCTCCGGCCCGGGCAGGAAGGTGCGCGATTCTGCACGACGGTCTTGCGGGAAACCATGGGAAACCGGACGCCACGCGGCGGAAATGTGGATTCTTCCCATAAAGCGGATTTGCGGATCCACGCGGCTCAAGGCGGGGTCTTTTTCCCGGACCGGGATTCGCGGGCTAACAGGCAGGTGCCAGGGGGATGGGCACCTTGGAGTCGGCACCGGGCACTTCGCGCACCAGGCGCGGCACCAGGTAACCGGAAAGCCGCGCGGTGAGCGCGCGCACCAGCTCGCGGGCCCGCGACTCGGGGACCTCGAAGTGCGCGGTGCCGTGCACGCGATCCATGAGGTGCAGGTAATACGGCATCACGCCGGCGTCCGCGAGCCTGGCCGACAGCCGCTCGAGCGTGCCCACGTCGTCGTTCACGCCCCGCAGCAGCACCGACTGGTTCAGCAGCGTGGCGCCGGTCGAACGCAGCGCCGTGCAGGCGGCGCGCACCTCGGAGTCGATCTCGTTCGGGTGATTGGCATGCAGGACGATCACGACCGGCATGCGGATGCCGCCGAGCCAGGCCCGCAACCCGGCATCGACTCGCGATGGCAACACGATGGGCTGGCGCGTGTGGATTCGCAAACGCCGGACATGGGCCATGTGGCCGAGGGCCGCCGTCAACTGCGTGAGCCGCGCATCACTCAGCGACAGCGGATCGCCGCCACTCAGGATCACTTCCTCGATGCCGGGATCGCTGGCGATTGCCTGCAGCGCCGCGCTCCAGCGTGAACCGCCGGGATCCACCTGCTCCGCGTACGGAAACTCGCGCCGGAAGCAGTAGCGGCAATGCACCGCGCAGGCCTCGGTGGTGATGAGCAGCGCGCGCCCGTGGTACTTCTGCAGCAACCCCGGCGCGCTGCGCGCCGCGGCTTCGTCCAGGGGATCGGCGACGAAGCCCTCCGCCGCATGAAGCTCTTCGCCCAGCGGCAGCACCTGGCGCAGCAACGGATCGTTCGCGTCCCCGTGCCGCATCCGCGCGACAAAACCACGCGGCACGCGCAGGTCGAAGACGCGCGACGCCGCCTTCGCCCCCGCCAACCATTCGATGGGAAGACCCAGCGCCTCCAACAACTCTTCGGGCCGGGTGATGGCCTCCGCCAGTTCGCGCTGCCAAACCGGCCGCGCCAGGGAAATGGGGGCATTCCTCATTTCGTTGCAACTATGGGTCATGGATTCGAGGGGGCGTGGAGCGGGCGCGAATGTTACAGGGAAACGGGGAATGTCCCCATTTCAGGCTGTGCCGCCGCCGACGAGTCCCAGTTCCTGTTGCTTCATCTTCTCGATGGCATCGCGCAGGCGCGCGGCCTCCTCGAACTCGAGGTTGCGCGCGCGCTTGAACATCTCGGCCTCCATGCGCTTGATCTCGCGCACCAGCTGTTCGGGCGACAGCATGCGCAGGTTGGGCGCGGCTTCTTCCGCGCCACGCTTCCTGCGGCCCATCTTGTAGCCGAAGTCGGTGGTGTCGGCGCGTGCGCCCTCCATGATGTCGCGCACGTTCTTGCGGATGGTTTGCGGCGTGATGCCGTGCTCGGCATTGAACGCCAGCTGCTTCTCGCGCCGGCGCTGCGTCTCCTCGATCGCGCGCTGCATCGAGCCGGTGACGCGATCCGCGTAGAGAATGGCCTTGCCATTGGAATTGCGCGCCGCGCGGCCCACGGTCTGGATCAGCGAATTGTCCGAGCGCAGGAAGCCTTCCTTGTCGGCATCGAGGATGGCCACCAGCGACACCTCGGGCATGTCGAGGCCCTCGCGCAGCAGGTTGATGCCGACGATCACGTCGAACTTGCCGAGTCGCAGGTCGCGGATGATCTCCACGCGCTCCACCGTCTCCACGTCCGAATGCAGGTAGCGCACCTTCACGCCGTGCTCATGGAGGTACTCGGTCAGGTCCTCGGCCATGCGCTTGGTGAGCGTGGTGATCAGCACGCGCTCGTCCAGCGCCACCCGCTTGTTGATTTCCGAGAGCACGTCGTCGACCTGGGTCGCCACCGGCCGCACCTCGATCTCGGGGTCCACCAGGTGCGTGGGCCGCAGCAGCATCTCGACCGTCTGCGCGGCATGGCGCGACTCGTACTGTCCCGGCGTCGCCGACACGAAGATCATCTGCGGCGCGAGCTGCTCCCACTCCTCGAACTTGAGCGGCCGGTTGTCGAGCGCGCTCGGCAGGCGGAAGCCGTACTCCACCAGCGTCTCCTTGCGCGAGCGGTCGCCCTTGTACATGGCGCCGAGCTGCGGGATGGTCTGGTGCGATTCGTCGATCACCAGCAGCGCGTTGCCGGGTAGATAGTCGAACAGGCACGGCGGCGGCTCGCCCGCCTGCCGGCCCGAGAGGTACCGCGAGTAGTTCTCGATGCCGGCGCAGTAGCCGACCTCCTTCATCATCTCCATGTCGAACAGCGTGCGTTGCTCGAGCCGCTGCGCCTCGACCAGCTTGTTCTCCTCGCGCAGCACCTTGAGCCGCTCGCGCAGCTCCTCGCGGATGTGGTCGATGGCGCCGATCAGGCGCTCCTTCGGCGTCACGTAGTGCGAGCCCGGGTACACCGTGTAGCGCGGCACCTTGCGGATGATCTCCCCGGTCAGCGGATCGAACAGCGCGATCGATTCGATGGTCTCGTCGAACAGCTCGATGCGCACCGCCTCGCGCGCGGATTCCGCCGGGAACACGTCGATGACGTCGCCGCGCACGCGGTACGTGCCCGCCTGCAGGTCCATCTCGTTGCGCGTGTACTGCATGTCCGCGAGGCGCCGCAGCAGGCGCCGCTGGTCCATGTGCTCGCCGCGATCCAGGTGCAGGATCATGGCGTGGTACGACTCGGGATCGCCGAGGCCGTAGATGGCCGACACGGTCGCCACGATGATCGCGTCGTTGCGCTCGAGCAGCGCCTTGGTGGCCGACAGTCGCATCTGCTCGATGTGCTCGTTGATCGAGGCGTCCTTCTCGATGTAGGTATCGCTCGAGGGCACGTACGCCTCGGGCTGGTAGTAGTCGTAGTACGAGACGAAGTACTCGACCGCGTTGTCCGGGAAGAACTCCTTGAACTCGCCGTACAGCTGCGCGGCCAGCGTCTTGTTGTGCGCGAGTACCAGCGTCGGGCGCTGCACCTGGGCGATGCACGAGGCAATCGCCATGGTCTTGCCCGATCCGGTGACGCCCAGCAGCGTCTGGTGCCGGAATCCGTCTCGCAGGCCTTCCACCAGTTTTTCGATCGCCTGCGGCTGATCGCCCGACGGTGCGTAGTCAGCTTTCAGTACGAACGGCTTGGCTTCCATGGGTCCTCTCGGTGAGTGGCGCGCCATTCTCCGGGGCAACCGGAGGGCAATTCCATCCAGTCCCGGCAGCACTCGATGGCTGTATGACCGCGGGCAGGCCCCATTGCGGCAATTCATCCATGTTTCAGGCAGTTACGCGCCCACTGGCCTGTGGCTGCGGCGCGCGGATCGCGTAATATACGCGCCCGTTTGCCGATCCCAACCCCCACCCATTAATAAGAGTCTGAATCGTGCCCAGCCAGCTCAGCCGCCGCGTCAACCGCGTCAAGCCCTCGCCCACTCTCGCCGTCACCGCGCGCGCCGCGAAACTGAAGGCCGAGGGCAAGGACATCATCGGCCTCGGCGCCGGTGAGCCGGACTTCGACACCCCGACGCACATCGCCGACGCGGGCGTCGAGGCGATCCGCAAGGGCTTCACGCGCTACACGAACGTCGACGGCATCGTCGAGCTCAAGGACGCGATCATCGAGAAGTTCAAGCGCGACAACCAGATCAGTTACGAGCGCAACCAGGTCCTGGTGAGCTCGGGCGCCAAGCAGACCATCTACAACCTCTGCATGGCGGTGCTCGATCCGGGCGACGAAGCCATCATTCCCGCGCCGTACTGGGTGAGCTACCCCGACATGGTGCTGCTCGCGGACGGCCTGCCCGTCACGCCGAACTGCCCGGCGTCGCAGGGTTACAAGATGACGCCGCGCCAGCTCGAGGCCGCGATCACGCCCAAGACCAAGCTGCTGCTGATCAACTCGCCGTGCAATCCGACCGGCGCGGCGTACACGCGCGCCGAGTGGCGCGCGCTCGCCGACGTGCTCTTGAACCACCCGCGCGTGATCATCGGCACCGACGACATGTACGAGAAGATCTGGTGGGGCGCGGAGCCGTTCAGCTCGCTGCTCACGGTCGCGCCCGAGCTCTACGACCGCACCGTGACCATCAACGGCGTGTCGAAGGCGTACGCCATGACCGGCTGGCGCCTCGGCTACTGCGGCGGTCCGAAGGACATCATCACCGCCATGGGCACCATCCAGGGCCAGAGCACCAGCAACGCCTCGTCCATCACGCAGAAGGCCGCGGTGGCCGCGCTCAACGGCGACCAGAAGCCCGTGAGCGACATGAACGAGCAGTTCAAGAAGCGCCACGACTACTTCATCAACGCGCTCAACAAACTACCCGGTATCGTCGCGCTGCCGGCGAGCGGCGCGTTCTACGCCTGGGCCGACTGCTCGGCGGCGATGATGGCGTTCGGCTGCAAGGACGACAACGCCTTCGCCGAGATGCTGATCAACGACGCGGGCGTCGCCGTGGTGCCGGGCTCGGGCTTCGGCGCGCCGGGACATTTCCGCGCCTCGTTCGCCACCAGCATGGCGACGCTCGAGAAGTGCATCGAGCGCATGAAGAAGGTGCTCGAGGCGGGGCCGGTCAAGAAGACCGCCTGACGGAAATGGGGACATTCCTCATTTCCCTGTAACCGCCGCCGTGCAGGAAGCGCCCCAGGCCGCTGCGGATTGCGCCAAGGAAATGAGGCATGTCCCCATTTCCCGCTCAGACATCGCCGCGTGGCTGGTCACGGCGGCGGTGCTCGCGCTCATCATCGGGCTGCACCTGCTCTCGGCGCTGATCGCGGCGCTGCTGGTCTTCAAGCTGGTCGACGTGCTCACGCCCTGGCTGCGCCTCGGGGCGCTGGGCCGCGATGGCCCGCGCGTGCTCGCGGTGACACTGATCGCGACCGCCGTCATCGCCGCGCTGGTCGGCATCGGCGTCGCCGTGGTCACCCTGCTCCGCCACAGCGGCGAGAGCGTGCCGCTGCTCATGCAGAAAATGGCGACCATCGTCGACGACGCCCGCGCCCTCCTGCCCGAAGGCCTGCGACGCTACCTGCCCGAAGACGGCGAAAGCCTGCGGCGCGCCTTCGCCGACTGGCTGCGCTCGAACGCCGGCTCGCTGCAGCTCGCCGGCCGCGGCATCGGCCGCTCGCTGGTGCACGTCATCATGGGCATGATCATCGGCGCGCTGATCTCCATGCAGAAGGCGGCGAGCCACCAGGCGCGCCGTCCGCTCACGGAGCAGATCGTGCGGCGCGCCGCGGGCATGGCGTCCGCGTTCCAGCGCGTGGTGTTCGCGCAGTTCTGGATCTCGCTCATCAACACGGCGTTCACCTGGCTGTACCTCGACGTGGTGCTGCGCCTGTTCGGCGTCGAGCTGCCCCTGGTGAAGACGCTGGTGGCGCTCACGTTCGTGCTCGGCCTGCTGCCCATCGTCGGCAACCTGCTGTCGAACACCGCCATCGTGGTGGTGTGCCTGAGCCAGGGCATGCCGCTCGCGGTCGCGTCGCTGGTGTTCCTGGTCGTGATCCACAAGCTCGAGTACTTCCTCAACGCGCGCATCATCGGCTCGCACATCAACGCGCGCGCCTGGGAGCTGTTGATCGCGATGCTGGTGATGGAGGCGGCGTTCGGCGTCACCGGGCTGGTGGCCGCGCCGATCTTCTATGCGTATTTCAAGGAGGAGTTCCGCGACAAGGGACTCGTCTAGTCGCGCATGTACGCGCGGCGGCGTCCCCGGCCGCCGCGCTCGTTCTTCTCAGTTCACCACTACCCGGAAGCGCAGCTGGAAGTTGGGACTGCCGGATCCCTGCCCCGGCATCGTGCCCTTCGGACGCATGCGGATGTGGGTCACCGCGGCATCGCAACCATTGGCGCCGGCCGTGGGCACGTAGGTCCACGTCGCGCCATTGTCGTTCGAGAAATCGACATCGTCGGTGGCGCTGTTGAGCGCGGCGAAGGTCCACGTGAGCGCGCTGCTCGGGGAGCCGTTCACGAATTGCACGGGCCCCGAACCCGCGCCGTTGATGTCGTTCACGTACAGGCAGGTGTTGGCCGGGATCGGATCGGCGATGGCCACGCTGTTGGTGTCCACCGGGCCCGAGCCCTGGTTGGTGACGGTGAGCGTGTAGAGCTTCACGCCGCCGGGGATGCTCTTCGGATTCGTCGTGTTGTTGACCGGATCGGAATACGAAGTCACGGCCTTCGCGACCACCAGCTGGGGCCCGGCGGTCACGGCGACGGTGCCGTCGAATTCCGAGGTCGCGCCACCGAGGGTCGCCGTCGATGTGAGGCGCGTGCCGATGGCTACGCCGCCCGGCGCGGCCACGCGATAGGCAAAGCGATTGGTGTTGTCCTGGCCTTGCGCGATGCCGTTGATCGCGGCCGGTCCATAACTACCCGTGGCCACGTCGAGATCCGCGGCCGAACCTTCGACGAAAGTGCCGAGGTAAGTCAGTCCTTCGCCGAACCCGGACGGATCCGCCTGCGCGACGTACAACTCCATGCTGCTGCCCGGCCGCGCGAAGCCCGCGAACGACAGCTCGCCATTCACCAGCGTCGCCGTCGCGATCACCGGGTAGTTGAGGAAGCCATTGGGCCCGGTGTCGACGTCGCCGCTGTCGTTGAGCGTCGGCCCTTCCGGCGCGCCCATGGTGTTCGGATCGCCGGTGCCCGCATCGAGATCGATGCTCAGGCCGCCGTTCGAGCCGAAGGAGTTTTGCGTGATGGTGATGCCCGAGGACGTCCGCACCAGGATTCCGGGGCCGGCGTTGTTGCGCACCACGTTCCTGCTGAACACCACGCTGCTGCCGGTGACGCCGTAGGCATCGATGCCGATCGGCTCGGTGGACGCGGAGGGACCGCCGACCGCGGTGAATCCATTGCCCTGCACGGTGTTGTTGTCGACCAGGATGTTGGTCGCCGGGGCGCCGCCCCCGTGGCCCACTTCGATGCCGCCACCCTGCTGGTCGCGCGCCAGGTTGTACTGGACCGTGATCGAACTGATCGTACCCACGAGCAGGATGCCGTCGAAGGTGTTGGTGTGGCCGGAGCTCGGCCGCGCCACTTCGTTGTACAGGATCTGCGAGCCGGTGCCGCCGCTGTCGGTGCGGATCGCCGAGTTGTTCACCGTGACGAAGTTGTTGCGCACGATGGAGCTGCTGCCGGTGAAGGTGATGCCGTACGCCGCGCCGCTCGCGGCGCTGCTCACGCCGCTCGCGGTCATGCCGACCAGGTTGTTGCGCGCGGTACAGCCGGTGCCGGACAGCAGGATGTAGCCCTGTTGCAGGGCGAAGCCGTGGATCGCGCTGCCGTTGCCGCTCAGCGTGACCACGCGATCGCCGGAGGTCAGCTGCACCTCCGGCTCCTGGATCAGCGGCAGCGCGATGCCATCCACGCCCACGGTGCCGCCGCTGCCCTGCATGCCCGGATTGTCATTGCCCACGTTGACGGTCTGCGTGGTCGCATCGAGTCGCGTGTTCGCGCCGGTCACGGTCAGCGCGCCGTTGAGCGAAATGACCGCGACGCCGCCCGTCAGCAGGTTGGTATAGCCGGTGTTCAGGCCCGCGGCCGAGCTGCCGTCGGCGATCATGAAGATGCTCGATTCGTAGCCGGCGGGCAGCGAAGTCGTCGAACCATCGATCTGCCCATTGCCCGACTGCACGAGTCCCGCCTCGTTGCCCAGCGCGTTCGCATTGACGAGGAACTGCTTCAGCGAGCCCTGGCAGTTGTAGCTGACGTTCGTGGTCGTGCAGGTGGCCGGGTCGTTGACGTTGACCACCGTGTCGAAATTGAAACCGAAGTCGATGCCGTTGATGGTGGCGTTGTTACCGGAAGGAGTCACGGTGGTCACCGACTGGATGCGTGTGCTCGCCGTGGCCACCGAGTTGTACGCTGCATTGGTGGTGTTGGAGATCGCATCCGGGTACTGCGGAGCCTCGCCGCCCACGTGATCGGTCGCGGCCACGACCGAATTGCCACTGCCGGTCATCCGAAAGGTCTGCACCGGGACGCAGGTGTTGCAGGTCGAGCCATTGGCGCGCGTCGATCGCACCGAGCCGTTGACCACCCGGAAGCGCAACGGCGTCGAGCTCGCGTTGCTGTAGGTGAAAGTACCGAGAGTGGCCGCGGCGGTGCTGGTGTTGACGGCGGTGATGTACGCGTTGGTGCTGGCGTTGTAGATCTCGACGCGCACGCCGCCGATGCCGACGGTGCCCGGGGTTCCGAACGGGCGGCCCGCCCCGCCGCCGTAGTTCACGTCCTCGAAGACCCTGCCATTGAAGGTCGCGGCCCAGGCCGGACCGCAAACCAGGGCTATAAATAAGGAGAGGCCGGCGAGCAGCCGGGCACGTGACAGCATGAGATCAAGTTTACGGGCCCCCGACCCGGTATCTTTCCTAGTGGTTCACACAGGCAGGTCGAAAAACGTGCGTCGCGTCCGGTTTGCGGGGCCAGAAAAGGTGAAATGCGGGTGCGGCGCCTGGGGCCTCGTCGCCACGACCCTGATGGCGGGCGCGGCCTCGGCAGCCGAACCGGCCGCGGCGCTTTCGATCGGATCTTTTCGGGTCGGGATGACGCTCGAGGAAGCGCGCGCCGCGGCTCCGCAGCTCGCCTGGGAGAACGTGAAAGGACTCGGCGCGCATTGGCAGGACGGTCTGCGCGCGCCCGATGCCGTGCAATTGAACGGCCAGGTCCACGAACTGACGATTCTTCGCGGCTGGTATGGCGGCTATCTGCTGCGCGCGCAACGCATCGGCGAGGTGTCGGGCCCCTCCGCGTGCCGCGCACTCATCGAAGGCTTCATCGCGGACCTGGAACAGCGCTACGGCGCCTTCAGCGCGAAAGAAATGAAATACAAGGATGAGTCACCGCTGTTCACCGGCGGCAAGCCGGCACGCACCGACACGCTCCAGGCCGGCCATTCCTCCAGCTACACCTGGCACGTGACCGCCGCATATTCCGAAGCCGCCGCCGTGAATCACGACGCGCGCGGCGAACTCGAAGCGCACGGGCAATTTTTCGTGTCAGGCACGTCGGCCGCGAGCTCGACCTGCCGCACCTCGTTTTCGATCGAGATCAAACCCTCGCCGCCCGAGAAGGAAGAGATCCCGGTCGCGAACCTCACGCCGCTGGTGGTTCCTTCGATCGCGGTGTTGCACGACACCGCGCTCGGGCTCGAGATCCCCGCCGCAGGCCTGACGGTCATCGCGCGTTGCCGCGTGCACCGCGATCGCGGCACCGTGGGTGGCTGCCAGTCCGACGACAAACTACCGCCCGGCTTCTCCAGCGCGGTCGTACTGCGCAGCGCGCACCTCGCCTTCGCCACGCCCGCGCTGAGCCCCGGCAATCCGGTTCCGCTCTACAGCCGGATCACGTTCCGCTTCGAGCCGCGGCAGCGCCTGGCCATCGACGCTCCCGCCAACCTGCTCGATGCCAGTGCCGTGAGCTGGAGCAACGAATTCGACGGCCTGCCAGCGGTGAAGAGCATCAATACTTCGACGAAGGTCGAGTACGACACCGCGACGGTGAGCGCGGCGTGCCAGATCCAGGCCGACGGCTCGCTGGTGTGCGTGGATTTCAAAGTTGCCCGCCCGGAAAACCAGCCGGCCGACGAAAGACTCGACGCGCGTTTCGTCTACACCGCCAAGGACCAGTGGCTGTCGCGTCGCGCCGCGAAATCACTCTCGAGGGGTGGGCCGTCGGCGGGCAGATGGGTGACTCTGCAGCAGCAGGTCAGCCTGCGTCGCATCAAGCGCACGTAGTCCGGATGTAGGTCGCGGCCTACAGGGCCGCGCTGCCACCTCTGCTAAGGTGCGCGACCGTGACCGAAGTCGATACGCAGAAGAATCCGACCCGGGCTCGCGCCGGCGCTCCGGCGCCCGATGCGCTGCCCAACGTGCTCATGGTCGATGACCAGCCGGCGCGACTGCTCACCTACGAGTCGATCCTGGAGGGCGTCGGCGTCAATTGCGTGCGCGCCCACTCGGGCAAGGAAGCGCTCGACAAACTACTCAAGCAATCGTTCGCCGTCATCCTGCTCGACGTGACGATGCCGGACATGGACGGCTTCGAGACCGCGAACCTGATCCGCCAGCACCCGCGCTTCGAGCACACGCCGATCATTTTCGTGACCGGCATGCAGGTCACCGAGATCAACCAGCTGCGCGTCTACGAAGCCGGCGCCATCGATTACATCCCGGTGCCGCTGGTACCGGAGATCCTGCGCAGCAAGGTGGCGCTGCTGGTGGAACTGTACAAGCGGCGCGCGGAGCTCGAGCGGCTCAACCGCGAGCTCGAGAATGCCCGCGCGGCGCTCGAAGGCGAACGCAACCGCGCGCTCGAGTCCAACGAGGGCCTGCGTCGCGAGCGCGAGCAGCGCTACCGCGCGGTGTTCGAGCATCCCACCGAGCTCACCGTGGTGCTGGAGGCCGAGCGCGACGCCACGGGAACGATCGTGGACTGGCGTTACCGGGACGCGAACACCAATGCCTTGCTGCTGCTCAATCGCTCCTACGAGGACCTGGTCGGCAAGCGCCTGGGCGAAGTGCTGCCCGACCGTGCCGAGCGGCTGCGGGGGCTGTTGAGCAAGGTGCTCGAGGAGCGCATTCCCCATAGATATGAATCGAGCGCGGACGGCCGCGAATTCCAGGTCTGCCTGTTCCCGATCGGGGCCAATGCCGTGGTGAGCTCGAGCTCGGACATCACGGTGCGCAGCGCCGCGACGCGCGAGGTCGAGCGGCGTTTCCGTGCCGAGTCGGCCGAGAAACAATGGTTGTCGGCGGTGTTGAACGCCATGACCGAAGAGGTGTACTTCACCGACACCCGCAAGCGCTATACCTATGCGAATCCGGCGGCGTTGCGCGAGTTCGGACACGAGACGCTGTCGGGGCTGCCGGTCGAAGACGTGGTCCGCGACCTGGAAGTGCTGCGGGCCGACGGTACCCCGCGCCCCGTCGAAGAGGCGCCACCACTGCGCGCGCTGCGCGGCGAAATCGTCCGCGACGAGGAACAGATGGTGCGCAGGCAGCGCAGCGGCGAGTGGCGCCATCGCCAGGTGAGCTCCGCGCCGGTGCGCGACGCCTCGGGCGAAATCATCGGATCGGTCTCGGTGGTGCGCGACATCACCGAGCGCAAGCGGTTCGAAGCGGCCCTCGCCGCCGACCTGCGCGACACACGGCTGTTACGCGACCTGGCAGTCCGGCTGGTCGACAAGGACGATGCGGGCCAGCTCTTCTCCGTCATCCTCGAAGCGGCGATGGAAATCGCGCAGTCCGATGGCGGCACCATCCAGTTGCTGGATGAGCGCACGCGCGAGCTCGCCCTGGTCGCGATCCGCGGCATCGAGCCGGCATTGTCCTCGCAGTTCGAGCGCATCGATGCGAGCTCGGGTACACCTTGCGGGCTGGCGCTCGCCCGGGGCGCGCGCTGCTACACCGTATTCGACGATCCGTCCCTGCCCGATCCCGACGGCAGCCTGCGCGTGCACTTCGAGTTTGGCTTCCGCGCGGCGCAGTCGACGCCGCTGATCAGCCGCGCGGGCCGGGTGCTGGGGATGTTCTCGACGCACTGGAAGACGCGCCGCGAGCTGACCGAGCGCGAGCATCGCTTCCTCGACCTGCTGGCACGGCAGGCGGCGGACCTCATCGAGCGCAGCGAGCGCGAAGCGGAGCTGCGCCGCCAGGAACACGAGTTGCGCGAATCCGACCGTCGCAAGGACGAGTTCATCGCGGTGCTGGCGCACGAGCTGCGCAATCCACTGGTGCCGATCCGCAACGGCATCGAGCTCCTCAAGAGCTCCCGCTCGCGGCCCGAGCTGATCGAATCCGTCCGGCCGATGATGGAACGGCAGATCGCGCACATGGTGCGCCTGATCGACGACCTGCTGGACGTGGCGCGCATTTCCGCCGGCAAGATCGATCTCAAGCGGCAGCGCGTGAGCGTCGCAAGCGTGCTCACCAGCGCGACCGAAACGACGCGCACGGCGGCCGAGGCCAAGAAGCTTTCGCTCGAGGTCGACATCAACGAGCCCGGTACCTTGCTCGACGTCGACCCGACCCGGCTCTCGCAGGTGGTGTCGAACCTGCTGCAGAACGCGGTGAAATTCACGCCGGCGGGTGGCCGCGTCCGGCTGGCCACGCGACTCGGCCGGGTACAGGGCGCGGAGAAGCTGCTGATCAGCATCTCCGACACCGGCATCGGCATCGCCGCCGACCAGCTGCCGCGCGTGTTCGACCTGTTCGCGCAATCGGCCACGCGCCTTCGCGGCCACCAGGGCGGGCTCGGCATCGGGCTGGCCATCGCGCGCCGGCTCATCGAAATGCACGGCGGCAGCCTCGTGGCGCACAGCGCCGGCGAAGACCAGGGCAGCGAATTCGTGATCACGCTGCCGGTCGCCGGGGCCGCGGCGCAGGTCCTCGCCGCTGCCGAGCGGCCGCGTCCGTCGCTGGACGATCTCGATGTGCTCATCGTCGACGACAACCACGACGCCGCGGATTCGATGGCGCTGCTGGTGCAGCTCGAGGGCGCGCGCACGTCCGTGGCCTATTCCGCCGAAGCCGCGCTCGCCTCGATCGAGACGCAGGTCCCCGACGTGGTGCTGCTCGACATCGGCATGCCGGTGATGAACGGCTACCAGGCCTGCGAGCGCATCCGCGAGAAGTTCGGCCGCCGGATCGCGCTGGTCGCGGTCAGCGGCTGGGGCCAGGACGGCGACAAACAACTGGCGCAGAAAGCCGGGTTCGATGCGCACCTGACCAAGCCCGCCGACCCCGAGACGCTCGGGCGAACGATCGCGCAGCTGCTGCGCCGACCGGTCTGAAACCGCGCAACGGCTAACAACCGTGCGAGGGCGCGGACGGCGGGCTATGCTGCGGCGCCATGGCTCCCGCACTCGCCGCCGACGCCGTCATGGCGTTCCACTTCCTGTTCATCGCGTTCGCCCTGCTCGGCTCGCTGCTGGTGCTGTGGAAGCGCGGATTCCTGTGGCTGCACCTGCCGGCGCTGGCCTGGGGCGCGTGGATCGAGGCCAGCGGCCGCACCTGCCCGCTGACCCCGCTCGAAAACCACTATCGCGCGCTCGCCGGGCAGACGACTTACGGCGAAGGGTTCATCACGCACTACCTCGCGCCCATCATCTATCCGTCGGGACTCACGCGCGGGACGCAGTTCGTGATCCTCGGCATCCTCATCGCGGTGAACCTGGTCGGCTACGGACTGGTGTTGCTGCGCCGGCGACGCCGGCGCGACGCGAACAAGGTGACCTTCCGCCTGTGAGTGCCGGTGAGGTCCGGCACCATTTGCTAGGAAATGGGGTCTGACCCCATTTCTACCCCTGGGGTGGGAGGGCGGTGGAGCTCTGGGTGAGCATCCATTCGCCATCGACCTTGCGCCAGGTGGTGTTGAGGCGGATCGGCAGGGTGGGTCCGCTGCCTGCCTGGAAGGTGACGACCAGGATGGCCGTGGCGAGGTCGCGGCCCACGCGCACATCGGTGTCGCGCACGTCGGTGCAGCTTGCGGTCTGCCACTGCGCGAAGTCGCGGTCCATGAACGTGCGCAGTTCGGATTGCGTGCTCACCTTCTCGTCGAAGCTGGTGCCGAGCATGGTGAAGTGTTCCGGATCGAGCATGGCGATCACGCCGGCCTGGTCGTTGCGGCAATAGCGGTCGAGCAGCAGGTTCACCCGCTGCAACACCAGCCTTTCGGCATCGGGGCCGGGCCGGGTATCCGGGGCCGTGGTGCTGCAGCCGGAAGCCAGTGCCAGGCTGGCGATCGCCATCATCATCGGAAGCAGGCGCATGGGTCGGTCCTTGTTGGTGGTGAGCGGTTGAAACCGCCGCGGCGGGAATCCGGTTGCAGCGACCGCGAGCCCATCTATAAGAGTGGGTTTTTTATCCGCTATACAGATACTTTCGCTTTATCCCCAATACGGATATATTCCGGCTATCCCTCATACGGATATCAGGCATGCAAACCATCCACACCCCCCAGCAGGTCGGCGCGGTCCTGCAGAGCCGCCGCAAGAGCCTCGCGCTCACGCAGCAACAGGTCGCCAGCAAGCTCGGCCTCAGCCAGAACCGGCTCTCGGTGCTCGAGTCGCGCGCCGACACGCTCACCGTCGAGCAGCTGCTCGCCCTGCTCAACGTGCTCGGACTGGAGTTGCGGATCGGCGAGCCGGCCCCCGCAAGACAAAAGGTCGAGTGGTAAGCCGTGCCGCGCCGGATCGCGGTACGCGAGCTCGCCATCTGGGCCAACGGCACGCGCGTCGGCGAGTGGCGCCTGCCCGGCCGCGGCGCGATGGAATTCCAGTACGACGCCGCGTGGCTTACGGCGCCGGAGTCCCGCCCGCTGTCATTGTCATTGCCCCTGACCGCCGAGCGCACGCCGCTCAAGGGCGCCGTGGTCGAGAACTACTTCGACAACCTGTTGCCCGACAGTGAGTCCATCCGCCGGCGACTGCAGAGTCGCTTCCACGCGGCCTCCCGCGGGCCATTCGACCTGCTCGCCGCCATCGGGCGAGACTGCGTGGGCGCGGTGCAGATCCTGCCCGCCGGCGAGACGCCCGCCGACATCCGCCGCATCGATGCGCAGCCGCTCACCGACAGCGCCATCGCAGCCGAGCTGGCCGGCGTCACCTCGCCCGCCGCGGCCACGCGCGACGATGACGAGTTCCGCATTTCCATCGCCGGGGCCCAGGAGAAGACCGCGCTGCTTCGCCACCGGGATCGCTGGTGCCGGCCGGTCGGCTCCACGCCGACCACGCACATCTTCAAACTACCGCTCGGCCTGGTCGGCAATCGCCAGGCCGACATGCGCACTTCGGTCGAGAACGAATGGTTGTGCGCGCGCATCGTGGCGGCGTTCGGCCTGCCGGTCGCGAAGTGCGAGATCGCGGCGTTCGGGGCCCACAAGGCGCTGGTGGTGGAACGCTTCGACCGGCAACTGCACTCGTCGGGAGAATTCTGGCTGCGCCTCATGCAGGAGGATTTCGCGCAGGCCACCGGCACGCCATGGCACCGCAAGTACCAGTCGGACGGAGGCCCCGGCCTCGTCGAGATCGCACGCATCCTGCGCGGCTCCGCCGAACGCGAGCGTGACCTCGTCACGTTGTTCCGCGCGCAGCTCGTGTTCGCCCTGCTCGCGGCGACCGACGGTCATGCCAAGAATTTCAGCCTGCGCATACTGCCGGGCGGGCGCTTCCACCTGACGCCGCTCTACGACGTGCTGTCCGCCTGGCCGGTCATCGGCAGGAAAGCCAACGAGATCCCGCTGCAGAAAGTCCGCCTGGCGATGGCGCTGCCCGGCGATCGTCCGCGCTACCGCCTTGCCACGCTGCAACGCCGCCACTTCGAGGCGCTGGCGAGCCGGCTCGGCCTCGCCGACCGCGGCGCTGCATTGCTGGACGAGACGCTCGCGCTCGTCGCGCGCGTCGGCGACGAGGTCGGAAACGAGCTGCCGCGGGATTTTCCGGCCGCCGTCGCGACCCGCATCTTCGACGGAATGAAAAGCCTCGCGCGCGCGCTGGGGTGACGAGTCAGTCGGACCCCGCATCCACGACCAGGCAGCCGACCGGGTCGCTGCAGGGAAAGGTGCAGGCCAGCGCCGCGTCGAGCTGCTCCTCCAGGTCGCGACGCCGGGCTTCACCGCTGCGACGCTCCTCGCCCATGGGCTCGGTGCCTTCCGCCCCGATCAGGCGATCATTCTCTGCGACAGTCCCGGGTGGGCCCATGCCGTTGGCTCCTGCTCAGCTGAGTTGCGTGCGCGACGGTTCCCGCTCCAGCGCCTGCTGGATCTGCGGCGCGTCGCGCGTGCCTTCGTGCAGCGCCTTGTCCAGGTTCGCGGCGAACTTCTCGATGCGCTTCGCCGGCAGCAGCGGCTCGTACGGATCGACCGTGGCTTCCACCAGCGCCGGCCCGTCGTGCGCCAGCGCGGCATCCAGCGCCTCGCCGAGCGTCGCGGGCGAATCGCTGCGGAAGCCGCGGATACCGAACGCCTCGGCCGCCGCGACGAAGTCGATGGGCGTGAGATCGCATTCGAACTCGCGGTTGCCGAGGAACATGAGCTGCTCCCACTTGATCTGCCCGAGCGAGTTGTTCTTCATCACGACGATCTTGACCGGCAGCCGGTAGCGCACGAGGGTCGCGAGCTCACCCAACAACATCGACAGCCCGCCGTCACCGGTGAACGCGACCACCTGCCGCCCCGGGAACGCCAGCGCCGCCGCGATGGCGTACGGCACCGAGCACGCCATGGTCGCGAGCATGCCCGAGCCGCTGAACATCTGGCCCGCGCGCGCCTCGACATAGCGTGCGAGCACGCCGGTGTTGTGCCCCGAGTCCCAGGCCACCATGGCGTCGTCGCGCAGCCGCGCGCTCAACTCGTGCGCCAGCCTGCCCGGCGTCAATCGCCCCGTGCCATTGTCGAGCGAGCGCGCCAGCAGCTCCTGCCATTCGCGCTTGCGCGCCTGCGCCGACTCGAGAAAGCCGCGGTCGGCATGCGCCTTGAGCCGATTGGCGAGGATCTTCAACGTGCGGCGCGCATCGCCCACCAGCCCGACCTCGACCGGGAAGCGCAGGCCGATGCGCGACGCGTCGCGATCGATCTGCACGCCGCGCGCCTGGCCGGGCTTCGGGTAGTACTCCACGTAGGGAAACGTCGAGCCCACGATCAGCAGCGTGTCGCATTCCTCGAAGGCCTGCTGCGATGCGCGCGTGCCGAGCAGCCCGATTCCGCCCGTGGTCAGCGGATGCCCGTCGGGCACCACCGCCTTGCCGAGCAGTGCCTTGACGATGGGCGCGCCCAGCAATTCGGCCACTTCCAGCAACTCGTCGCGCGCGCCGAGCGCGCCGTGGCCCGCGAGGATCGCGACGCGCTTGCCCCGGTTCAGGATGTCGATCGCGCGCGCGATCTCCTGCTCCTCCGGCACCCGCTCGCTCTCCTGCCGCGCGAAGGACACGTGGTGGGCGACGTTGCGCATCGAGGGCGCGGCGTCCTCCAGTTGTTCTTCCTGCACGTCGGTCGGAATGGCCACGTGCGCCACCGCGTGCTGCGCGCAGGCGATCCGGCACGCCAGCGACACGGCGTTCTCGACGTGCGCCGCGCTCATGATGCGCGTGCTGTACGCCGCGACGTCGGCGAACAGCTTCGGCAGGTCCACGTCCTGCTGCGTGAAAGTGTCGATGAGGTCGTGGTACGGCAGCCCGGTGACGGCCACCACCGCGGCCTTGTCGAACTTCGCGTCGTAGAGCCCGTTCAGCAGGTGCACGCCGCCCGGACCGGTGGTCGCGAGACAGCAGCCGATGCGCCCGGTCCACTTCGCGTGCGCGCAGGCCATGAGCGCCGCGGATTCCTCGTGCCTCACCTGGATGAAGCGCACCTGCCCGTCACGCTTGCGAATGGCTTCCATGACACCGTTGATGCCATCGCCCGGAAGGCCGAACACCGTGTCGATGCCCCAGGCCATGAGGCAATCGACCAGGATGTCCGCGCCGTTGCGCTTGACCGCCGCGTCCACGCGCGTGCCCGTCAGCCCGGCTCGCTGGCCTGTTGGTAGGTGCCGACCAGTTCGCCCGCCGCGAGCACGTGGCCGCGCATGGCGTGCAACACCTCGTCGCACTCGGCGCCCGGCGGTACATCGAGCTCGCGGTCGAGCGCGAACACCTGGAAGTGATAGTGATGCGGCGGATCACCGACCGGCGGCCGCGGCCCGAAGTAGCCGACCTCGCCCTTGCTGGTCCTGCCCTGCAGCAGGCCCTTCGGATCGGAGAGTTGCGGCCGGGCTTCGAGCCCTTCGGGCAGCGAGGTGCGATCGGGCGGAATGTTGTAAGCCACCCAGTGCACGAACGGCATGTCGGTCCGGGCGTCGGGATCCTCGAGGATGAGCGCGTACGATTTCGCGCCGTCGACCTTCTCCCACCACAGCTCCGGCGAGACCCCCTCGCCGTATTCGGATTGGACTCTCGAGATGGTCCCGTGGATGGCCGGCGAGCTCACCGAAATGCGGTTGCCGGCATTGGCGGCGGCGCGCTCGAGCGCCATCGGCTTGTCTGTCATGGCGTTCTCCTTGGACGGGATTGCCGGGTGCCATTAGGAACTCCATGGCCGGATCGCGCTGTAGGAAGCAGCGTGGCTCACCAATGAGAGCGCCTCGCATTTGCTGTGAGCGCCCCCTGACGCACGTCACCTGCAAAGGTCGGACATCGCCGCGCGGCGCATCACGGCAACATCGCTCTCCCACACGGAGGTATCACCATGGCCCGAGCGAAACCCGCGAAGAAGTCTTCCAGCACCGGCGCGAAGGATGCGATTGCGCTGCTGAAGGCCGACCATCGCGAAGTCGAAGACATGTTCGAGCAGTTCGAGAAGGCGCGTAACCAGGATCGCAAGCAGGAGCTCGCGGCGAAGATCTGCAGCGCGCTCAAGATCCACACCGCGATCGAAGAGGAAATCTTCTACCCGGCTTACCTCGAAGCCACCGACGACACCGAGACCCACCACGAAGCGGAGATCGAGCACGCGGGCGCCAAGAAGCTCATCGCCGAGATCGAGGCCGGCGCCGCCGACGAAGACTATTTCGCGGCGCAGGTGAAGGTCCTCTCGGAAATGATCAAGCACCATGTCAAGGAAGAGGAAGGACCCGGCGGCATGTTCTCCGGGGCGCGCGACTCGGACATGGATCTCGAGCAACTCGGCGAGCAGCTCGCCGCGCGCAAGGCCGAGCTCGAAGGCGAGTCCGACGAAGGCGACGACACGCCGCCACCGCGCGGCCAGCGCGAGCGTGGGCAGCCGGGCCGCATGATGAAGAGCGGCCGCTGAAAGGAGCACACATGGCCAGCAGGTATGGAAAGAAGGCGCAGAGCAAGGTCAAACGCGCGATGCACGAGCGCAAGAGCGGCACGCTGCGCAGCGGCCGCTCCGGCAAGAAGGTGACCAGCCGCAAGCAGGCCATCGCCATCGGCTTGTCCGAGGCGCGGCGCGAAGGCGGCAAGGTGCCATCGCGTTCGCGCAGCCGCTCGAGCAGCAGCTCGCGCCGGAGGAAGAAGAAATAGCGGGCGCGATGCGGCGAGGATTGCAGCCGCGCCCGCGGCCTTCGGGGCGAGCCGCCGTGCTCGCCCTGGACCTCATCTCCGACTTCGACTTTCCGGATGGACCGGCGGTGCGGCGCGCGTTGACGCGCCGCGCCGCCGCGATCCGCACGCTGCTGGCGGCCGCGCGGCATGCGCGCGTGCCGGTGGTGTATGCCAACGACAATCTCGGCGAGTGGCGCAGCGACGCGCCGGCGCTGATAGCCCATTGCACGGACCGCGAGCTCCCCGGCGCCATGCTGGTCGAGCAGCTCGCGCCCGCGCCCGCCGACCAGATCATCCTGAAGCCGCGGCATTCGGCCTTCTTCGGCACGCCCCTCGAGGCCCTGCTCGACGATCGCCGCATCGACACCTTGCTGCTCGCAGGCGTTTCGGCCGAGAGCTGCGTGTGGATGACGGCCTGCGACGCGCACACGCGCGGCTATCGGCTGGTGATCCCGGTCGACACCATGGCCGGCGCCTCGACGCGAGCCCTGCGCGCCACGCTCACCGGTCTGAAAGAGGTCCTCGGCGCGCGCGTTCCCGCGCGGGCGCGCTCGGTGCGTTTCATGCGCGGCAAGGCGGCCTAACCTGCCGACGCGCAGGTAGGAAGCTTCCGCTCCGCCGCTCGCAGCGCGCGCCGACTGCGTTCCCGGCGCCGGCATCGCACTCTGCCCTCACACGCATGCAACCAGAGAGGATCCAACCATGCTCGCCACCAAGACCATGCTGTTTCTTGCCATCACCGGGGCTTCCAGCGCAGTCATGGCAGCCGCCGCCGAGGATGCCCCGCCACCGCCCGCCGTGTTCGTGGAAAAGGCCGCGCAGGACGGCATGACCGAGGTCGAGCTCGGCAAAGTCGCGCTCGACAAATCGCAGAACGCGTCGATTCGCGCCTTCGCCCAGCGCATGGTCAACGACCATGGCAAGGCGAACAAGGAGCTCGCCTCGATCGCGAAGAACAAGGGCCTCGAAGTGCCGACCACGCTCGACAGCGAGCACCGCGACATGGTCGACAAGATGAAGGCCAACGACGGCTCCGCCTTCGATGTCGAGTACGCGAGCCACATGAAGATGGACCACACCAAGGCGGTCGCGCTGTTCGAAGCCACCTCGCAGTCGAGCGACAAGGACCTGGCGGCCTTCGCCAGGAAGACCTTGCCCACGCTCAAGGAGCACAAGGCGATGGCGAGCAAACTACCCGGTCAATGAGCTTCACCGGCTGCGGCGCGCCCGGGCCCGACCCAGCGCGCCAGCAGCCACAGCGCCGCGCCGACGTACACCAGCGCGCCCGGCACCCACATGATGAGCCCGCCGAGCTGCTGGTCCTCGAGCGGGGTGAGCCCGAGCCCGGTCGAAAGTCCCTGCCCCGCCGACGCGTACCAGGGCTGGCGCGCCAGCGCCAGCAGGGCGCCGAGCACGCCGGTGTGGATGGTGGTCGTGAATAGATAGAGCAGGCCCATGGCCTGCGAGCCGTGCGAGCCTCGCCGCAGCAGCGCATGCCAGAAGAGCAGCGCGCTCGCCAGAAAGCTCACGTGCTGCCACTCGTGCAGTGCCGGGTCGCGCAACGCCGCGTTGAACAGTGCCGGCGCGTGCCACAGCCACAAGGCCAGTGCGTGCAATACCCAGGCGGTCAGCGGCGCAGTCAACAGCGCCCAGGCGCGGCCCGGCGGATTCGCCCTGAGCGCCCGCGCCAGGACGAGACGCGCCCCGCGAGGCAATGCCCAGAGGAACCGCGGCAGCGGTCGTCCCAGCACCAGCAGGGGCGCGGCGATCAGCATCAGTCCCTCGTGCTGGATCATGTGGAGCGCGAAGGACTGGGGAGCGGCGGTGTCCACCGGCCCCAGCAGCAACAGGCCGAGTGCCGCGCAGCCTCCCATGAAAGCCACGGCGCGCCACGACGTCATCTTCCCGCGGGTCCTGGGCAAGTAAGGGCGTGCTCGCCCTCGCCGGTATCCTCGCCCTGCCCGGCTGCGATCGTGAACGCCGCGAATTCGCATTGCCCCCGCCGGCCACCAGCCCTCCCTCGCAGACGGCGCTGAGTCCGCTGGTCGCCGGCAGCCGCGACCCCGCGTTCCGCGACCAGCAGACGCACCAATACGGGGAAAACGCGTACCAGCTCTCGCAAGGCCAGACCTTGTACAGCGCGTTCAACTGCGTCGGGTGTCATGCGCACGGCGGCGGCGACGTGGGGCCCGCACTCATGGACGACAAGTGGATCTACGGCGGCGACCTCGACCAGGTCTACCTGTCGATCGCGCAGGGGCGACCGAATGGCATGCCGGCCTTCGCCGGCCTGATCCCGCCGCAGCAGATCTGGCAGATCGCGGCCTATGTGCGCTCGCTCAGCGGCCAGGGACCGAAGGCCGCGCGCCCATCGCGCGAAGACCACCTGCGCACTCCGCCACCGCAGGAAGCGCGTGCCGCGCCGCCGCGTGGCGACGCCCGCGGCGACCAGCCCTGACTAGCTACTTAAACCTGCTTGATTGTGGAACGCGCGCGGATGCGCTATGAATGCGCACGCCTCCGACAGGGACGTCATACGGTGAGGGATCGGCGCCATGCCCAGGTGGATAGTCCGCAAGAATCTGCAGGGAGTTCCGGTGGCTTCCCCGTTGCGCATCGTCCACAGCACCATCGCCCGCGCGCCCGGGGTGTTGTCGCTCGAGGAGCACGCCGCCCAATTGTTGCGGGACGGCGAGCGCCTGCAGCCCAACCGGGAACACCTGTGGATAGACCGCCACGGTGAGCACGTCGGCTACTTCGAGATCCTCGATTCCGAGCCCCGGTCAATGTAGCGGCTTGCGCGGATTCATCCCCGGACGCAGCACCACCTTGGTGTACTCGTTCTGCTTCTCCTTGAAGTTCTTGTAACCCTCGGCCGCATCCTCGAGATCGAGGTGATGGCTGATCAGGAACGTGGTGTCGATCTTGCCCTCGAGGATCATGTCGAGCAGCTGCGGCATGAATTTCTGCACATGCGTCTGCCCGCTCTTGATCGTCAGGCCCTTCTCCATCAGCGCGCCGATCGGGAACTTGTCGGCCATGCCGCCGTAGACACCGGGGATCGAGACCCGCCCGCCCTTGCGGGTCGCGAGGATCACCTGGCGCAGCGCATGGATGCGGTCCGTCGCCATGAAGGTCTTCACCAGCACATGGTCCATGACGTTGTCGGGCGCCATGCCGTGGCTTTCCAGGCCGACCGCGTCGATGCAGGCGTCGGGCCCGATGCCGCCGGTCATTTCCGCCAGCGCCTCGCGCACCTTGACCTGCTCGAAGTGGATGACCTCGGCGCCCAGGCCGCGAGCGAGCTCGAGGCGGTGCGGATGATGGTCGATGCAGATCACGCGGTGGGCGCCCAGGAGGAATGCGCTCTGCACCGCGAACAGGCCCACCGGGCCCGCGCCCCAGACCGCGACCACGTCGCCCGGCTCGATGTCGCAGTGCACCGCGGCCATCCACCCGGTCGGCAGGATGTCCGAGAGGAACAGCACCTTGTCGTCCTCGATGTCCTCGGGAACCACGATGGGACCGACGTCCGCGTAAGGCACGCGCACGTACTCGGCCTGTCCGCCCGAGTAGCCTCCCGTCAGGTGCGAGTAACCGAAGGCCGCCGCCATCGGGTAGCCGTAGGCGATCTCGCTGGCGTCGGTCTTGTCCGCGGGGTTGGAGTTGTCGCAGGCCGCGAACTGCTGCTTGCGGCAGAAGAAGCAGTTGCCACAGGCGATCACGAAGGGCACCACCACGCGCTGCCCCACCTTCAGCTTGTGCCTGCTGTTGCCCACCGCGACCACCTCGCCCATGAACTCGTGGCCGAGGACGTCGCCATCCTTCATGCCCGGGATGTAGTGATCGTACAGATGCAGGTCCGAGCCGCAGATGGCGGTGGACGTGATGCGGATGATGGCGTCACGCGGATTGACGATATCCGGATCGGACACCGTCTCGACGCGCACGTTCTGCTTGCCCTGCCAGGTCAGCGCTCTCATGCCAGGCTCCTTTCCGCGGTCGGGATCTCGCCCGTCTCCATCAGCTGCTTGAAACGCTTGAGCTCCTGGCGCGCCTGGATCTTCGGCTCGCGCCGGAACACTTTCGCGAACGCCTTGCCGAGTGCGCCTGCCGGGGGATCGTAAGTGAGGGTGACCGTGACCACGGTGCCGCGACCGTTGCTCGAGTCGCGGAACTCCACGCGCCCGCTGTTCTTCACGTCGGCCTCCTCCACCGAGCGCCACTCGATGATCTCGCCGGGGACGTCCTCGACCACCACGGAATCCCACTCGAGATCGGTGTTCGCGGGCCCGCGCACCGTCCAGTGCGCGCGCCGTTCGTCGCGGATCTCCACCGCCTCGATGTTCTCCATGAACAACGGCAGGTTGGTGAAGTCGCGCCAGAAGGCGTAGAGCTCCTGGCGCGGGCGATTGATCGAGACCGTGCGGCCGAGCAGCTCGTCGTCATCGTCCTCGACGGCGAGGCCGCTCGCGGCCGGGTTGGGATCCTTGGCACTCGACAGCGGCGCGTCGGCGCCCAGGGTACGGGAAGTTCGTTCCGCCATGGCCAGCTCCTGGTAGTTAGTTGTTGCGCGCGCTGCCGGGCTCGGCCATCTTGCGGTGCTGCTCGGCGAGCATGCTGTCGGGCACGATGTTGGCGAGCGCCGCGCGGATCTTGTTGCCGATGCCGGCGACCACGCCGCCCTCGCCCTTCTCCATGGCCTCGAAGCCCGCCTTGGCGACATCGGCGGGATCGGCCTTCTCATCGGTGCCCACCTTGGTGTCCATGAGATCGGCGCGCTCGAAGAAGTCGGTCTCGGTGGCACCGGGCATGAGGCAGGTCACGGTCACGCCCGTGTCCTTGAGCTCGTTGCGCAGCGCATAAGAGAAGGAGTCGATGAAGGCCTTGGTGCCGTTGTACACGGCCTGGAAAGCGCCGGGCATGTAGCCGGCGATCGATCCGGTGATCAGGATCTTGCCGGCCCCTTGCCGGCGCATCTGGCGCGCCACTTTCTGGATCAGGTCGAGCGTGCCGGTGATGTTGGTGTTGATCACGTGCTGCACCTCGGCGAATTCCTGGTCGAGGAATCCCCGGCCGAGTCCATGGCCGGCATTGGCGAGCAAGGCGTCGACGCGGCGATTCTTCGCGTGGGAATACAGAGTCTCGACGCCGTCGCGCGTCGCGAGGTCCGCTTCGACGGGGACCACGGTGCCGCCATGGGCGCGCAGGTCGGCAGCCGGCCCATCGAGGTCCCGATCCGCGGCGATCAGCAGGTCGTAGCCGCGCCGCGCGGCCTCGCGCGCGAGCTCCAACCCGATGCCGCTCGAGGCGCCGGTGACGATGGCAAACGGACGGGTGACAGTGGCATTCATGGGCTCTCCTTGCCGCAGTGAATTGTTGGGTAGCCAGACTGCACGCGCGGCGCGCTGCCACCCCATCGGCGCAGCCCGGCGACCGGCGTGAGATTGACCCTACGATCCAGGTTAAGCACGCGTCAGCGCTGCAGTGTCACGACCTCGACTTCGCCGCGCCGTCGCACGATGTTGACGGCGACGTCATCGCCGTGACGGCGCAGCAACAGGTCGACGTGCGCGTCGCCGACCGGCAGCCCGCGCACTTCGAGCGTCTGCATTCCATCGGGCAGGCGCGGATAGCGCAGCCGCACCAGCCGCTGCGAGGCATCGATCTCGAGTCCGAGGCAGGCTTGCAGCAGCGCGAACGGCGCCGCCGCGGCCCAGGCCTGCGGCGTGCAGGCCACGGGATACAGGATGGGTCCCTTGTCGCGGCGCCGGCGCATTCCACAGTAGAGCTCCGGCAGGCGCCGCAGATCCATGTGGATGGCCGCATCGAAGATCGCCGAGGTGATGCGCGCCGCGAGATCCGAGTGGCCGTACTGCGCAAGGCCCCTCGCGATCAGCGAATTGTCATGCGGCCAGATCGAGCCGTTGTGGTACGAGGCGGGATTGAAGCGGCGCTCGCGCTCGCTGAGCGTGCGCACGCCCCACCCCGTCAGGAACTCGCTCGACGCGAACAGCTCGGCGAGCCGCCAGGCGCGGTCCGGCGCCACGATGCCGGTGAACAGCAATTGGCCGGCATTCGACGCCCGTACCCGGCAAGGCCGTTTGTCACCGTCGAGCGCCAGTACGTAGGTGCCGAGTTCGTCGTCCCAGAAGCTCGCTTCGAAATTGTCGCGCAGCGCGCGCGCCTGCGCGCTCTGTTGCGCGGCGAGCGCGGTGTCGCCGCGCTGGCTGGCGAGACGCGCGGCCGCGGTGCGCGCGAGATAGGCATATCCCTGCACCTCGCACAGCGCGATGGGCGCCGGCGCGAGCTCGCCGTCCGCATGGAATACCGCGTCGCTCGAATCCTTCCAGCCCTGGTTCACCAGGCCGCTGTCGCGGCGCCGCCGATACTCGAGGAAGCCATCGCCATCCGCGTCCCCGTGGCGATCCATCCATTCGAGCGCCGCGAGGATCTGCGGCCAGATCGCCTCGATGGTCTGCAGGTCGCCGGTCTGCTGCCAGTATTGCCCGGCGAGCGCCACGAACAGCGGCGTCGAGTCGATCGAACCGTAGTAGCGCCCGAACGGCACCTCGCCGAGGTTGGCGAGCTCGCCCTTGCGCATCTCGTGCAGGATCTTGCCGGGCTCGGCATCGCGCGCCGCGTCGAACTCCGTGGCCTGCGTGGCCGCGAGGAAGCGCAGCACGCCGCGACCGAGCGCGGGATACAGCCACAGGAGCTGCATCGCCGTGATGATGCCGTCGCGGCCGAACGCGGTCGAGAACCAGGGCACGCCCGCGTAGGGATAGGGTCCGTGCTCCGTGTCGGTCACCAGCATGCTGATGTCGGCCATGCCGCGGCACAGCACTTCGTTGACCAGCGCGCTCGAGGTCTCGACCGCCGCGGCGCGGCGCGTCGCGTCGCGCAATTCGCGGCGCGCCGCGCGCATCGCGCGGAACACGCGCCGCTCGCCCCAGCCCTCGTTCGAGGAGCAGTGCACCGACATCACCACCGAGCGGTGCTCCTTCGGCGGCAGCTCGACGATCAGCATCGCATGCCGCGGCGCGAGCTCGCGCGGCTCGGGCGAGAAGAACACGTCGGTGATGCGCGCAATGCCGTCGAGCGCCGCGTACACGAAACGCACGGCGTCGGCTCCCTCGGTGCTAACGCCGATGTGGCCGCGCGACCGGCGCTGGAAGCCACGCACCTCGAACAGGTCCGCGAAATCCGCGTCGAAGTCGAAATCGATGCGCAGGGTCAGCGGCTCGGAGCCGAAGTTGCGCAGCATCACCGTCTCGTAGCAGCCGCCGTTCCACAGGAACTTGGTGCGCGTGACGTGCACCGTGTCCTTGGCGAGCACGATGGCGTCCTGCTGGTGGATGTCGGGGTTGGTGAGATCGACGTCGAGCACCGCGTTGTTGGTGCGCACCGTGGAGCACAGCAGCAGCGGGCTGCGCCGCTCGAGGGTGAGCTTCAGCCGCGACAGGTGCCGCGTGTCCTGGTGATACAGCCCGAGCGTGTTGCCGCGGCGGCTGGCGAGATCACCGTAGTGGTCGAACAGCGCGAAGGTGTCGCCGTGCTTGAGCGTGCGCGGCGGCTCGTCGACCAGCGAGTCGTGCGCCGCAATGTAGAAAGGTTGCTGCGCCTCCTCGACGTCGCGAGGCCTGGGATCCGCGGACATCGTAGCGTCCGGCCTCAGGCGGCCACTTTCCCGGCCCGGGTGGCGGCCACGCGGCGATACAGCTCCAGGTAGTCGCGCGTCATGCGTTCCGCCGAGAAGTGGCGCTCGAACTGCGCACGCACCAGCCTGCGATCGAGATGGACGGCGCGATGTACCGCCGCCACGGCCTCTTCATAAGACTCGACGATGAAGCCACTGCTGCCCTCGTGGATGATCTCCGGCACCGACCCGGCGCGCCAGGCCACGCACGGCGTGCCGCAGGACATCGCTTCGATCATGACCAGCCCGAAGGGTTCCGGCCAGTCGATCGGGAACAACAGGGCGGTCGCGCCACCGAGGAACTCGCACTTCTCGCGCTCGCCGATTTCCCCCACGAACTGCACGTGCGGTTGCGCCAGCAGCGGCTCTATCTCGGCCTCGAAATACTTGCGATCGGTGGCGTCGACCTTCGCCGCGATGCGCAACGGCATGCCCGCGCGCCGCGCGATCTCGATGGCGCGGTCCGGGCGCTTCTCGGGAGAGATCCGGCCGAGGAATGCCAGGTAGCCGCCGCGGGCCACCGGCTCGAAGCGGCATACGCTGGAGGGCAGGCCATGCGGCACGGTGCCCAGCCAGTTGGCGCGCGGCAGCGGCCGGCGCTGGTCGTTCGAAATGGAGACCAGTGGAAACTCGGCATAGTGCCCGAAGAGCTGCGCATAGCCCGGAACGTCGAGCCGCCCGTGCGTCGTGGTGATGGCGTTGCCGAGGCCCAACGCACGCAACAGCGGGAAATGCAGATAGTCGAGATGGAAGTGCAGCACGTCGAACTCGTGGGCGCGCAGGCGCAGCTCCTCGAGCTGCAGCATCGTGAACACATTGGCATCGCGGACTTCGGTCTTGAGCCGCAGCGCGCTGTCGACCAGCGGATGCAATTCCGCCGCGGTGCGCGAATCGCCGCTGGCGAACAGCGTGACGTCGTGGCCGTGGCGCACCAGTTCCTCGGTGAGATAGGAGACGATCCGTTCCGTGCCACCGTAGAGCTTCGGTGGGACGCTTTCCGCCAGCGGTGCGATTTGCGCGATTCTCATGCAACACACGATTGCAGATCGCCGCAGGTCGACGCTGCCGGACGATTCCGCGCCGCGCGGCTGCAGTCGGGGTCGGAATTCCCCCACGTGGATCGTGAGAGGAAGTGAGGCCGTTGCGGTGGATGCCCGCAACGGCCTCGACGGTCAGTGTTGTTTCTGTTTCGTGGACGAGGTGTCGTCGCCGCTCGTGCCGGTGCCGGACGAGCCCTTGCCCTTCGCGGACAGCGACTCGCTGCCCTGGCCGACGCGCTGCACGCGCAGGTTGTTCTGCACGTCCTGCGTGCCGAACTGCTCGGCGATCTCCTCGATCGAGTTCTTGGTCTGGCGACTATCTACCGTGCCCTCGAGCGTGATCTTGCCGCCCTGCACGTTGATGGTCACTTCGCTGGGATCGATGTGCGGATCGTCGCGCAACCGCTCGCAGATCAGTTCCTTGATGCGGTCGTCGCTGCGCTGGTAGCCCTTCGGCCCCTTGCCGCGGTGCTGGCCCATGCCCTGCCCCGAGGCCTGTTGCGCGCCATATCCCTGCGGCCCGTAGCCGTAGCCCTGCATGCTCTGCGAGCCGCCGAAGCTGCCCTGCGATCCGTAGCCGCCGCCATGGGTCTGCGAACCGTACGGTTGGGAGCCGCCATAACTACCCTGCGTTCCCTGCGAGCCGAAGCCGTAGGTGCCCTGGCCTCCTTGCGAGCCGCCCATGCCCTGCGAGCCTGCGCCGCCCATGCTCTGACTACCGCCGTACTCGCCGCCCGGGGTGTACTGCTGGCCTTCCCCGTACGGCTCGTTCCAGTTGCTCGAGCCGCCATAGCCGTACTGGCTGCCGCCGCGTCCACTCCAACGCCCGCGCCCGGAATCCCGCCAGTCGTTGCCGCGCGACTCGTAGTTGCTCCCGCCATACTGGCCGGAGCCGTATCCCGACTGCCCGTAGCGATCCTGGCCACTCCAGCCCGAGCGCCCGCCGCCGTAGTCACCGCGGCCGAAATCTCCGTAGCCGCCATATCCATAGCCAGAGCTGCGGCCCGTCGAGCCGCTCTGGTCACCCGGCTGACCATACCGCTCGCGGTCACGCTCGCGATCGCGATCACGATCACGGTCGCGCTCGCGCCCGTACTGCACACGGCCTTCGTCATAGCTGCCGGAACGCACCGACGACTGGCCTTCGTCTTCTCCGTAGTCCCGATCCTCGCTGCGCCAGTCCTGGGACTGCTGCCTACGGGATCCCGATTGATAGTCCTGGTATCGATTCGCCATTTCTCATCTCCAGTGATTGATGAAAGGAGCTGGAGTCCTCGGAGGAGCAAGTGCCATGCCATGCGCGGGCGGCACGCCACACGCGAGTCGCGCCATGGATTTCGCGCAATCGCTGCACGCCGCGCGGAACAAATTGCACCGCGCGGCGGCGCCGTTGATCTGCATCAAGGCCGCGGCGTCGGATTGATCGCGCGGCCGCGCCAGCGGATTCCCGCGCCCCGCCAGAAATTCTTCATGCGATCGCTCACGTGTGCCGCATGACATTTTCTTCATGCGCGCGCGAAATCAAGGGAACGGAACTTGCTCCCGTCATGGAATTCAGACAGGTGATTCAACGAGGCAAAGGAGACGGACATGCCAGGCCATTACGATCGCAATCGGGATGCGGAAGGACGATTCAGGAGCAGTTCGCGCGGCGGCCAGCAGCGCGGACGCGGATACGATGACGACCGCGAACAATACGGGCGCGGCCAGGAACCACCCCGCGACGATCGCGGCCGGTTCATGAGCGAAGGCGAAGGCGGCCGCTACTACGGCGGCGCCGACTTCGACGACTACGGCGACCGCAACTACGGCTCGCGCTACGACAGCGGCGAGTACTACGGCCGCGAACGCGGCGGGTATTCGCGCGCGAGCTCGGATGAGTACGAGAGCGGACCGCGGTTCAGTGACTATCGGCAGGAGCGCGGCGACGATGACGAGCGCCGGTATGGCGGCGGCCGATACGAGGACGACCATGATTACTCGTCGCGGGGCTCGCAGTCGCAGGGACGCGAACGGGACGAGTACGGTCGCTTCACCTCCGATGACGATGACTACGACGATCGCGGGCGCGGCGAGCGCTGGCAGTGGTCGCGCAGTTCACGCAACGAAGATGACCGGGGGCGCGGCTCGGGACAGGGTCGCGGATGGTTCGGCGATTCCGAAGGGCATTCGGAGGCTGCGCGCCAGCGTGGACAAGGTGGACGCGGAAGTTACTCGCGCGACGACGATGACCGTGGTCGCGGCCCCGGCCAGGGTCGTGGGTGGTACGGCGATCCGGAAGGCCACTCCGAGGCCGCGCATCAGCGTGGACAAGGCTCGCGCGGCAGCAGCGGCGGACGCGATCGCGATGAGCGCGGCCGCTTCGCCAGCGACGACGACAACGGCGGCGGACGCGGCCGCGGCAGCTC
>DASSRK010000114.1:0-5351 GCA_035701825.1 Steroidobacteraceae bacterium | reverse complement strand
GGAGTGGGACGCAAAACTGCGAACGTGGTCCTCAACACAATCTTCGGAGAGCCGACAATAGCCGTGGACACGCACATCTTTCGGGTTGCCAACCGCACGAAGCTCGCGCCGGGGAAGACGCCGCGAGCCGTGGAAGATGCGCTGGTCAGGCTCACTCCCGGGGAATTCGCTCATGACGCTCACCACTGGCTCATTCTGCACGGACGCTACGTATGCAAGGCGCTGAAGCCCGCGTGCGAAAAGTGCCTCATAAACGATCTGTGCGAGTACGGCCCCCGCCGCAGGATCATCGCCAGCGCCTCCAGGAGCAATCCTTGATATTCGACGGCATGTCCCGCGACCAGCTGCGCGAGATGTACCGCTCGGCGTGGCGCAAGTTCAAGGCCGAGCAGCCGATCTCGCCGCTCGAGAAGCAGATCGTCGCGGTGATCGCCGAGCACCCGGAATACCGCGCCATCATCGAGTCCGCGGCCTCCGACCTTGCCAACTACTCGCCCCGCGGCGGGCAGCTGAACCCGTGGCTGCACATGGGCCTGCACCTGGCGATCCGCGAACAGGTGTCGACCAACCGGCCGGCGGGCATCGCCGACGTGCACGCGAAGCTGTCCGCGAAACTCGGGCCGCACGAGGCCGAGCATCGCATCCTGGAAGTGCTGGCCGAGCAGCTTTGGGACGCGCAGCGGTCGGGCAAACAACCCGACGAGCAGTCGTACCTCGAGAAGCTGAGGCTGCTGACCTAGAGCGATCGCCCGGTCCGATCGCGAGAGCGGCCGGTGACTTCCCACCGCCTGGATGATATTTTTCCCGGCCTCGGGAGGATATCCGTTGAGCAAAATAACAACCAACCGGCGAATGACCGGTTGCCTGGCGATTTGCCTGCTTCTTTCCGCTGCGAATGCCTGGGCGCAGTTCTCTCGCGATCCGTTCACTAACTATGCGCTGCGGCAGATGGCCGGGTTGCCTTCGATCGCCGACCAGATCGGCGCCGTCGTCCGCGACGGCGCGGCGGTACGCCGCGAGATCGCTCAATTCGACGCCCGGGTGAAGGACGCGCGCCACAAGTTCTGGGCCGCGTATCCGGACGGGAATGCGCCGCCGGGCGCGCGTGCCGATCTCGAGCGTGCCCTGCAGGCCAAGGATCTCTTCTATCTCATGATGACGCTGACGCCTGCGGAGGGCGCGCAGGCCGCGGTTGGATTCCTGACCGGAAGCGGCGTGAGTTCGAGCAACGATCCGCTGGCATTCATCGAGAATGGCGCGGTCGATGGCGGAATTCCCGCCGCCGCGCGCGCTGGCTTTGCGGGCTGGTGGCGGGCCGTGAGCCGCGAGCTCGGCTTCGACGGAACCCGGGACGGCGACATGCGAGCCACCTTCAAGATCGCTGATCCCGCCGCGCTGCGGGCGGCGCTGGAGGCCGCCGCACCGGTTTACCAGGGATATGCGGCCCGCCGGACGTTCGAAGAATACCGGGCGCAGAACAAGCGGCCACCGGGCGTGGACCCTGAGCTGTGGCGCGTCGCGCTCATCGGCGTGGACGCGCGCGCGGCGTCGGCGGAGAAGAAACCCGACGATCCCTACGGCGCGGCCGCCGAGGCGCTCGCCAATGGCGGCGGATTTCGCCAGTCGTGCCCGGCGCGCGTCGGCGGTCTGCTGGGAATTCCCGTCACTCCCGCCAAGTGCGGCTGTATCGCCAAACAATTCGATGGCGTCCTCCTCGCGGGCGAGCGATGGGATCTCGAAACGCGCCAGGAACGCGAAGCTTTCCTGTCAACCGCAATCTCCAGGGTCGGTCTTGCCGACAAGGTGGCCGCGTGTCTGCGATGAAGCGATGGGGCGCGATGCTGCTGATCCTTCTGGCGCCGGCAATCCACGCGCAGCAGCCTCCTTCGGGAGGGATGGTCGAGATTCCGCTGCTCGGCCTTCGGGTGGTGCCGCAGCCGGGCGACGCGTACTACGGTGGTACGGTTTCCAGGATCGTCGCCGTGCGGCAAGGCGGACCGGCCTTCCGCGCCGGCCTGCAACCCGGCGATGAAATCCTCGAGTTCGATTTTGGCGACGGCAAGGACATTCACGGTGCGCCCGATCTGCTGAAGAACGCGGTTGCGACGCGCGCACGACCGGGCGTGCCAATGATGGTCCACTACCAATACGTGTTCTCGGGAGAGGCGCCCGTCTCGCGTCGCGCGCCCGTTTCGGGTGCGGGCGGCTTGAACCGCTCTGCGAATTTCGAGCACGTGACGCCACAGGCTCCCGGGGACGGCCCATGGATCGATTCGCAGATCCAGCACACCTATGCCGGCACCGTGACCAGGCCGCGCGCGCAGCTGCCGGGCGTTGACGATGCATTGGCCGGCTCGCAGAAGCGCTTCGACGAACTCTATGACGCCAGGGTCAAGGTCATCATGGCGGATCCTTGCGGGATGATCGAGAAGGCAGAGAAGCTGGGTGACGAGCTCACGGCGTTAGCCAAGGCGAACAATCTGCCCGACAAGGACTATGGCTTCATTCTCACGCGCACGAGCCAGACGGAGTGCGCCAACAAACGGTATGGCCCCTTGCCTGATTTCGAAGCCACGGTCGTGGCCATGCATTGGAAAGAGATCGACCCGTGCAAGTACGACCCTGCTGCAAACTATTCGGCCCAGCTTGCGGCGGCACGTGGCCGGATCGCCGCCAACGCCTATCCCACCGTGGCGATCTCGGCGACCTACGCGCAGAACCCGTGCTTCGAGGAATTCGTGATTGCCCGGCTGACCGGCCGTCCGTTCAAGCCGCACCCGTAGGCCATTGGCAGCCGTGCAGCGCGAAGTGTGAACCAGTACCCATCCCGGGCAGGCGGTGCAATGCCGCCGGAAACGCGGGGTCTAGACTCGGATTCTGGTCAATTCCCCGGGTCTGCTTGCCCATGGGTCTATCCGAAACCATCGTCGCCGCCATCATCGGCGCCCTCGCCACCATGGCGACGGCCATCATCCAGTTGATTCGTAATCGCGCGCCCGAAGGCTCCAAGCCGAAGAAGAACCGCATGCGCTCGCTGCTGGCGACCATCGCGCTGATGATCGGCTGCATCGTCGGCGGCTATGCCTGGTCGGCGCTGCGCGCGGTCAGCGCCAAGGAAGAATTGCAGGCCACCATGCAGGCGGAATTCAGCCGCCAGTTCGCCGAGTTCGCCGCGCGCCAGAACGCACCGGCCGCGGGCGCCGACGCCGCCGCGGTCGCGGCCCGCAATTCCGGCGCCGGCAAGTCGGAGGCGGTCGCGCAGCTGCCGCCCTGCAAGATCACCGCGCACGCCGACGAGGTCGGTCCCGTGACCTGCACCGACGCGATCGCGCAATCGATCGCGCTGTGCGCGGCCGTGCCCGCTTCCTCGGAGACCACCGCCATCCACGTGCAGGCCCGGGTGCCGGGCAGCGAGGCGGCGTGGGAAGAGCGCGATGCCGGCGCGACTTCGCTCGGCAGCCTGCACACGGGCGCGGCGCCGACGGAGTCGCCGATCGGCCCGGACTCGCGCGCGGTTTGCCTCGACGTCGCGAATCACAGCGTCGACGACACGCTCGCGGTGCGACTCGTCGTCGAATATGGGCCCGCGCCCGCGCCGACCGGCGGCGCGCTCACGGCGTCCGCGCCGACTTCCGCGGCCCTCTAGCTAGGCCTTCCTGGGAATGTAGAGATCGGTCAGCGTTCCCTCGAACGCCTCGGCCGACAGCGCCACGGTTTCCGACAACGTCGGATGCGGATGGATGGTGAGGCCGATGTCGGCCGCGTCCGCACCCATCTCGATGGCCAGCGCGACTTCCGCCACCAGCTCGCCCGCGTTCGGGCCGACCATGCCGCCGCCGAGCACGCGGTGGCTCACCGGGTCGAACAACAGCTTCGAGAACCCTTCGTCGCGGCCCAGCGCCAGCGAGCGGCCGCTGGCCGCCCAGGGGAATTTCCCCACCTTGTACGGCGTGCCGTTCTTCTTCGCCTCGGTTTCCGTGAGGCCCACCCACGCCACTTCCGGATCCGTGTACGCCACCGACGGGATCACGCGCGCATCGAAGTAGCTCTTGTGGCCCGCGATGACCTCGGCGGCCACCTTCGCCTCGTGCATGGCCTTGTGCGCCAGCATCGGTCCGGGCACCACGTCGCCGATGGCGAAGATGTGGGGAATGCTGGTGCGCAGCTGCTTGTCGACGGCAATCACGCCGCGGTCGCTGACCTCGACGTCCGCATTCTCGAGCCCGATGCGCTTGCCGTTGGTGGCGCGACCCACGGCCACCAGCACGCGATCGAAGGTATCGTTGCGCTTGCCGCCGGCATCTTCGAACGTGACTTCGAGACCGGCGGGAGTCGCGCTGCAGGCACTGACCTTGGTATTGAGAAGGATCTGTTCGTAGCGCGCCTTGAGGCGCTTCTCGAGCGGCTTCACCAGGTCCGGGTCCGCACCCGGCATGAGCTGCGGCGTGAGCTCGACCACGGAGAGCTTCGCGCCGAGCGAGGCGTACACGGTCGCCATCTCGAGGCCGATGATGCCGCCGCCGATGACCAGCAGGCGCTGCGGGACGCCGTTCAGCTCGAGCGCGCCGGTCGAATCGATGACGCGCGGATCGTCGGGGATGAACGGTAGTTTGATGGGCTCGGAGCCGGCCGCGATGATGCAATGCTCGAAGCGGATCTTCTCGGTCCTGCCGTCGGCGCGCGCCACTTCCATGACGTGGGGGCTCGCGAACTTGCCGGTGCCCTGCACGACTTCGACCTTGCGTTGCCTGGCGAGCACGGACAGGCCGCCCACGAGCTTGCCGACGACCTTGTTCTTCCACTCGAGCAGCTTCGGCAGCTCGATCTTCGGTGCACCGAAGTCGATGCCGTGCGCGCGCATCTCGCCGACTTCGTCGATGACCTTGGCCGCATGCAGCAGCGCCTTCGACGGAATGCAACCGACGTTGAGGCAGACGCCGCCGAGCATGGGCCAGCGCTCCACCAGCGTGACCTTGAGGCCGAGATCCGCGGCGCGGAAGGCGGCGGTGTAGCCTCCGGGGCCGGCGCCCAGCACCAGCAACTGCGTCTCGCGGTCGTGCGGTACGTCCGGCTTGAGTGGCTTGGACGGCCTGGGGGCCGCGGCTGGCGGCGCCGCCGGGCGCTGCGGCGCAGGCGCCGGCGCCGCCTGCGGCGCGGTCGACTTCGCGGCGGGAGCCGATGGCGCGGCTGCGGGCTTCGCGGGCGCGGCCGGCGCGGCGGCCGGGGCCGCGGCGATTCCTTCGATGCGCGCGATCACGCCGCCCTTGCCGATCTTGCCGCCCTTCTGCACCAGCACTTCGGTGACGGTGCCCGCCGCGGTGGACGGCACGTCCATCGTGGCCTTGTCGGTC
>DASSRK010000113.1:0-21621 GCA_035701825.1 Steroidobacteraceae bacterium | reverse complement strand
GCTTCGATCGACTTTCGAACGTCTGTCGAACGATGCCGCGGGCGTGGGTGCAGCGTTCGGACACCCCGTCGAGATGGACACCAACTTCATTTGCAATCAGGTGTTCACCGAGGCCGCGCAGGGCTGCGATCCATACGTGCTGATCATGACCCTGAGCAAGAAGTACCAAGGCGGCGGCTTCTACGTCATGTCCGAGTACACCGTCGAGGGACAAGGGTTCGAGTTCGGTACGGGTGAGAACGCCGTGCTGCTGCACCCAGTCGTCTACCAATTCTGTGCCAACTGGGATTCCACCCGGAGGCTGGTGCCCGAAGATTTCGACTCGATGAACAAGTTCTGCGGCGTGCGGCTGCTTTTCCATACCGAGACTCGCGAACAGTTGCGCAAGCTGCCCGGTGATCACACCACTACCTACGACCGGGTGCTCTCGCTGCTGATCGAACGCTTCGGCAAGCCGGACGGCTTCGTGCATCGCGGCCAGGTGGTCATCGAAACGCTCGAAGGCGCCACCGAAGACGCCCCGGATCGCAAGTTCAGCGTATGGCGTTGGTGCCCGGCGCGCGACCGGGCGCTGCACACGCCCTGCACTGCGAGCGTCACGTTGTCGCTGGACCTGGCCACCGGCATCGGCACCGTGCTGTATTCGACGCCGCTGCTCTGGGAATACGCCTACGCGCGCGAGCACGGCGGCTTCAAGGGCGAGAAGCTGTTCCGCATGCTGCACGCCCGGAGTTGACCGGACTAACTACTTTGCGTGGCGGAACGTCAGGTTGTAGCGCCGCGCACCGGTGACCGGGTGTACGCCCGGCTTGATCGGCCGCACCGCGTGGTACACCAGCCGTGACGGTCCGCCCCACACCAGCACGTCACCGTCCGCGAGTGCGACGCTGCGGCCCTTGCCGCCGCGCGTCAGGCCATAGAACGCGAAGCTCGCCGGCAATCCGAGCGATACCGAGACGATGGGCTGCGCGTAATCATGCTCGTCCGCGTCGCGGTGCGCGGTGAGCCGGCTGCCAGGCGCGTAGCGATTCACCAGGCAGGCATCGGGTACGAAATGCGGAAATCCGCCGCGCGCCGCCGCGGCCAGCGCGAGCTCGCGGACTTCCGCGGGCATGTCCGGCCATGGGCGACCGGTCGAGGGATCGCAGGCGTCGTAGCGATACCCGCTGCGATCGCTGACCCAGCCGAGCGGACCGCAATTCGTCATGGCCACCGACATGGTCTGGCCGCCGGGCGTCACCAGGTGCCGGAATGGCGCTTGCTGCGCGACGCGCTCGATGAGCGGCACGAGGCGCGCCGAGTCCGCAAAACCGCGCAGCAGCGTGATGCCGGGCCCGAGCCCGATGCCCGCGTCCTTACCGGCAAACAGTTCGAGCGTGTTCACGCCAGGCGCTCACTTCTCGATGGTGTAGACCAGGTCGGCGCTGCGATCCTTGCCGGCCTCGGTGCGCACCGTCCAGCGGTCGTCGATGGTGTAGCGCATCTTGAAGGTGTTGATCGCTTCCGACAGCGACACGCCCCAGCTCACGTACAGGCGCGGCGACAAGTACTTGCCGAGCACCAGCGAGGTCTCGTTGTTGAGCGTCGACTCCACGCTGATGTCGGGAATGCCGAGCTTGGTGCCCAGTTGCGAGGCGATGAGCGCGGCGGCCTGTCCGGCCACTTCCTGGCGCGCACCCGGGGTGCCGGCGCGGTCCGAACTTTGCGCGCTTTCGAACGATCCGCCGGCCAGCAGCAGCGACACGATCTGCGATTGCGGCACCGACGGCTCGGAGAAGAACGTCAGGCGCGGCTCGCGCAGCGTGCCGCGCACGTTGACGCCCGCCTTGATGTCGGGGAATTCCTTGACGGCGCGAATGTCGACCGCGGGATCGACCAGCAGGCCGCCGCTGTAGATCAGCCGGCCGCGCTCGATGTCGAGCTTGCGCGCCAGCGCGGTGTACTCGCCGTCCTTGACCTGCAGTTCGCCGGTGGCGCGCGTGGGCTCGCCGGGCAGGCTCTTCTCGGTGATGCTGCCGGTGACGTGGCCGGAAAGGCCGTAGGTGCTGATGGTCACCTTCTCGCCCAGCGTCAGGGTGATGTCGCTGGTGACGCGGAACGGATCCTGCTCCACCTCTTCGGTCGGGCCGACCAGCACCTCGTCCGCCGACGGCAGCACGGCATCGGTGAGATCCGCGGGCTCGATGCGCGCCAGCGGTAGTTTGACCTCGCCCTTGACGAGGATGTCGCGCCCGTCGAGCCGGAAGTCCAGGTCGGGCGAGGCGTCGATGCGCGCCTCGGGAACGTCCACCAGGCGCAGGTTCTCGCCATCCAGGCGGATCTCGCCGTAGGGCAGGCCGTCGCGCCATTCGACCTTGCCGCTGCTCGCGAGCGAGCCGGCGCCCGCCTTGCCCGTGGCGCTGAATTCGAGGTTGTTGGTGACGATGCGCGCCTCGAGGTCGAGGCCGCGCAGCGCGAGATTCAGCTGGTAGATGTCGAGCTCGGCCTGCGTGAGCTTGATCACGCCGCTGGCGCGCGGGCGTCCGACGGTGCCTTCGATGGACAGGTTGGTGTCGAAGTGCCCGCTGGCGCGATCGATGTCGGGCGCGTACAGCGTGATGAATCCGAGCTCGCCGGTGGCCATCTGCAGCTGGCCGTGCAGCGGCCAGTCCAGCATGTGCGGCGAGGTGCGGTCGGCGCGCATGCGCGCGCCGATCAGCCCGCGCTCGGCGGCATCGAGGCGCAGCTCGCCGCTCATCTGCGCCGGCTCGGCCTTCAGCGTGAAGTAGCCGGATCCAAAGCTGATGACGTCGGTGCGGCCGCTGGCGAGCTTGTGGCGGATCGCGGCATTCACGAGGTCGGCGCGCGCCTCGCCGGTGAACGGCGCTGTGCCGGTGGCGGACAGATTCGCCGTGGCATTGACCTGACCCTGGTACTCGACGCCGGCGGTGAGACCCGCGGTCAGCGTGCTGATCGGCAGGTTGCGGGCGTCGGTGCGCAGGTTCCACCCAGCCGGGCTCCAGCCGCCTTCGCCGCACAGTTGCGCGACCTTGCCATGCATGCACAGCGAGTCGACCCTGAAAGCCTGCGTGCTCGCCATCACGGCCACCGGCGCGTCGAGCCTGAGATTGATGTTCTCGTTGTTGTCGATGAACAGGTCGGCGATGGTCGCGTTCCACACCTTGTCCAGGTAGCCGCCCTTGCCGGCGAGATGCAGGCTGGTGCGGCCCGCGAGCGCGTCGATCTTGAACGCGTGGTCCGCGGTGGTGCCATCCATCATGGCGTTGAACTGCGTGACCTCGCGCTGGCCCATGATGAGGTTCGAGATCGCGACGTCGGCGTGCGAGGCGCGCTGGCCGCGCCAGTCGACGTCGACGTTGGCCAGCACCTTGTCGACCTTCAGATCGCCGTGCTGGATGTTGGCGCCATTGGCGTCGAGCTTGATCAGCGGCTCCTCGGAAGAGCCGCCGATCGTGCCGCTGGCGTGCAGCGTGCCGCGCGCGTCCTGCGCCAGCAGGCCGAGATTGTCGGCGTCGACCTTGAAGCTGAGGTCGAGCGGCTTGCCGGGCCCGACGTGACCGTCGAGCGCGAAGCTGGTGTTGCCGGCGCGCAGGCGCAGCGCGTCGAAGGTCCAGTCCTCGCCCTCGAGGCGCACGTGGCCGCCGCCGCTGGCCGTGTTGCCGCGCAGCTTGCCGGTGAGGTTCGCGAACGTCAGGTCGAGCGTGTCGCTGCTGAAGGGAGCGCCGGCGGCCGCGAGCCGGAAGTTCAGCGCACCGGCGAAACCCGGGCGCAACTCGGCGGGATTGAAGTTGCGCACCTCGCCTTCGAGCTTCCAGCTCTGCTCCGGCGTCCAGCGGGCTTCGCCGGCGAGCAGTGCATGCCCGCCGAACGCGCCGAGGTCGAGCTCGGCAATGGCGAGATGATCCTTGTGCAGGTCGCCGCGCATCGCGAACGTCATCGGGTCGAGCTGCGGGACGTAGAGATCGCCGCTCGCGGTGAGCGCGTACGGCCAGATGCCTTCGAGCCGGTACTTGCCTTGCGGCGTGCTGAAGACCTGTGGAGCCTCGGCGGTGAAGCGCTCGGCCAGCGGCCAGCGCACGCCGCGCCAGGTGCCCGTGAGATCGAGCTTCGGCCCGCCGTCCACCGCCTGGATGGTGCCCGCTCCCTCGGCATGGCTGTGGGTGGCGCGATGCGTGAACTCGTAGTGCGTGGCGTGGACTATGCCCTCCGAGTAATGGCCATCGAATCCGACGTCGAACGGACCGAAGCCGAGACCCGGAACCGCGAGCGGGCCCCTGGCGTGGAACGCATTCATCTCGCCGCTCACATCGAGCGGGCCGGAGATGATGCCGAGCGCGTCGCCGCCGCCGAAGGCCTGCAGGTCGAAGTTGTAGACCTGCGCCTTGCCTGTCCAGTGGAAGTTGGACGCCATGTCCAGCAGCTCGCCCTGCACGTCGGAGCGGAACGGCGTCTGCAACTTGCCGGTGAGAGGTAGTTTGTCGAGGTCGCCGTCGAAGCTGGCGTCCCACAGCCACTCCGGCTGTCCCTCGATGATCATGCGCGTGGTGAGCTCGCCCTTGAGCTTCATGGTCTTGGCGGCGCGCAGCTCGGCCACGGTGCGCGAGTGCAGGTAGCCGTACACCAGGTTGGCTTCGTACACGCGGATGACCTGGTAGCCGACGATGCCCGCGGCGCGGATGTCGTTGAACTCGACGCGCGTGCCGTTCGGCGCGCCGATCACCAGGCTCTTCACCGCGGTGCGCTCGGTGCTGATGCTGAGGAAGCGCGGCAGGAATTTGGGCGTGGATTCCGGCGGCGGCCTGAGGCGCCGCTTGACCTCGACCAGCACCAGGTCGGCGCTGCAGTTGCGCACCGAGATGCGACCCACCAGCAGCGGCCAGAAATGCACGCGGGCCTCGCCGTTTTCGACCAGCGTGTGGCTGCGCTCGTGCTGCACGTCGACGCGCCGCGCGCCGAAGCCGCCGGTGATCGTGCCGTGCACGTCCTCGATGATCAGCGTGACGCGGCCCAGCTTCTGCGGCAGGTGCGCGACCACGAAGCGCAGGCCGGCTTCGGTGTTGACCACCCACGCCAGGAAACACAGCAGCAGGAATACGAACGCGCCGAATCCGATGGCGAGGTACTTGAGCCGGCGTTTCATCACAATTTCGGCGAGAAGTTCAGGTGCAGTCGTGGGCCGGGGCGCTCGCTGCTGCCAGGTGGAGTGGTCAGGGCCTGGGCGACGTCGATGCCCATCGATACCACCGGCAGGCGCAGGCGCAGCCCGATGCCGACCGAGTACATGAGCGGGTCGCCGAAATTGTCGAAGGCATTGCCGACGTCGCTGAACACCGCGACCGACAGTGCGGGACTCTTCCACGGCAGGTCGCGGATCAGCTCCAGCGAGGCCGTGAACAGCTGCTTGCCGCCCGTCTTCTCGAGCTTGGGCGTGACGCCGTCTTCTTCGAACTGCGGCACGCCGTTGATGTAGACCTGGCGCACCGGCGACAGCTCGTCCAGGCCGAAGCCGCGGACACTGCGATCGCCGCCGGCGAAGAAGCGCTGCGACGGCGCGAGATCGCTGGTCTGCGACACCGCCGTGGTGCCGACTTCACCGCGCATGTACACGTGCCACTTGGGCGCACGCGCGAAATCGAACACGCGCTCCGCCTGCACGTGGAACTGGATGAAGTCCGCATCCGAGCCGAGCGCGCTGTGCGAGCCGCGCAGCTCGGCGTACAGCGTGCGCGAGAACAGCGCCTCGCCCAGGTAGTTGCGCGGCACCAGCGCGAAGCTGATGCCGGGGATCAGCAGCGTCTGCTTGTCGGTTTCGTTCGAGACGATGAACTCGGAACGCGTGTCGAGCAGCTCGACGTACATCACGCGCTGCCAGTAGTTGTCGCCGAACCACGAGCCGCGGATCTGCGTGATGCTGGGCACGAAGTCGATGGTCTGGTTGTCGGTGTCGGCGCGCCGGTCGTGCTCGCCGGTGAGCTGCAGCGTGAACTTCTCGGTGGCCGGGTCGCCGATGGGGAGGATGTAGCGCGCGTCCAGCGACTGCGACAGCGCCGCGCCCTTGAGCTCCGTGCGGAACCGGTGCCCCGCGGTGTTGACGCGCCGGTTTTCCCACGACACCGTGCCGCGCACCTGCGTGTCGGTGCCGTAGCCCACGCCGTACTGCAGGCGATGCTTGCGGTTCGGATCGGCCACGATGCTGATCGGCACGATGTGATTGACCGTGTCGCGGTCCTCGGGCAGCACCTCCACCGTCGAGAAGTACAGGCTGTCGTCGAGCGCGAACTGCGTGCGCAGCAGCTCGGTGGCGTCGAAGGGATCGCCTTCCTTGTAGCGCAGGTAGCGGCGCGCCAGCGGCTCGTCGATGGCGTCCTGCTTGATCGTGGTGGCGCCGAAGCGATAACGCTCGCCGGTCTCGAACTCGATATCGATCTCGGCGGTGTGGGCCTGGGGATCGACGCGCATCTCGTTGCGCAGCATCCGCGCGTCCATGTAACCGTAGGTCGCGGCCGCGCGTATCAGCCCGCCCTTCAGCGCCTCGTAGCTGGCGTGGCTGAGCCGGTCGTCCTTCTGGATCGGCAGGTCGTTGGTGATGTTGGTGAACACCGGGTCGGTGGCGCCCGGGCCCGTGACCTTCACGTCCACCGCGTCGACCACGATCGGCTGGCCGGGATCGATGGTGATCGTCACCTGGTAGTCCTGGTCGCCGCCGCTGCCGGTGCGCTTCACCTCGGACTTCACGGCCGAGTCGTAGTAGCCGAAAGGCCGCATGGCCAGCCGCACTTCGCGTTCGGCGCGCTCCTGCAGCCGCTCGACGAATTCCGGCGAGAGATCGTCCGACGACTTGTAACGCTCGAACGACAGGTAGGCGAGCACGTTGGCGCGGATGTCTTCGCCGACGCCGTGGACCTCCACCTCGATCTTGCCGAACGCAGGAGTGGCGAGGTGCGCGACAACCAGTGAGACCAGGGCGAGTGCGGTGAAGCGCGTGCGAGGGTTGTGGGGCAACGTCGACATGACACCGCTGGCGGGCGGAAAGTGAGGAATTCTAATGAGAGTCGCGTACTTGCGCGCGGGTTCCGCGCGCCGTTGTCGACGCCGTCAAGGTCCGGTGGCGTTCAGCGCGTATTCAGTTTCGCCGGTCTGAATGCCCTGCGCGTCGAAGCGGCGTTCCGTCATCGCCAGCTCGCCGTCGTGCGTGACGGTCAACACCGTGGAACAGCGCGTGCCATAGCCCGGGTCCAGCACGAAGGGCGCGGACAGCTTGCGGGCCCATTCGGGGCTCAGGTCGCTGTTTCGCAAGGATTCGGGCGGCGCCGGTTCGCGATCGGCCAGCGCCGCGAACAACGCCGCGGCCAGTGGCCTGCGATCTTCCATGGCCGGATCCGCCAGCAATCCTGCGAGGCGCTCGCGCACCCGAACCAGTTTTGGCCAGGGCGTGTCCAGGAATTCGTTGGACAGGCCGTACACGCCCGCCGGCAGTTCCCGGGCGAAACGGTCGGCGCGATTCGATGCGTACCAGAGTGAATCGCCGTCGCCCAGCAGCAGGTTGAAACCTGCATAGCCGGGCGCGTCGACCTCGAGCGATGCCAGGTATGCACCGGGGGCTGCCGGGCCGGAAAGATAGGCGGGGATCAGCGCGCCGCGCGACGGGGCACTGCGCCGGCTCCGGCCGAATTCCCGGAAGTTGGTGACGATGCCGAAGCGTCGTTGCGGATCGACCGCGAACCAGGCGCCCAGCGCCTGCAGGTCGCGCCCGCCGACGATGCCCGGCGCATCCGTCCACGCGGCCAGCGGCGCCGACGCGCGTGCGTGGTATTCGTCGCGGTTCGCCGCGGCCACCAGCCGGTAGCGGCCATGGCTGCGCCACGCCAGGACTAACAAACACATGGCTACCAGCGCCGCGGCGGTTCGCCGCCGGATCCCGGTTCACCGCCCCGGCGATACCAGCCGTCTATGAGGCGCGCGGAGATCGCGCCGGGCGGCGGCAGCGCCGGGTGGCCGGCGGCCAGGTCGGCGCGCGTGAACCAGCGCGCGTCCTCGAGCTCGCCATCGCGCAGCGTGATGGCCTCGGTGCGCGCCACGGCGCGGAAGCCGAGCATCAGCGAAGAGGGGAAGGGCCACGGCTGCGAGGAGTCGTACGCGACTTCGCCGACCTGCACGCCGGTCTCCTCCGCGACTTCGCGCACCACCGCTTCCTCGAGGCTCTCGCCCGGCTCGACGAAGCCCGCGATGGTCGAATAGCGTCCTGCCGGCCACGAGGCCTGGCGGCCTAACAAGGCGCGCTCGCCGGAGGGGTCGGTCACCAGCACGATGATCGCGGGGTCGAGGCGCGGGAAGGTCTCGGTGCCGCAGGCGGGCCGCGTACAACGCATCATGTGGCCGGCCCGCGCCGGCGCATTCGGTGCGCCGCAGACGCCGCAGAAGCGATGCCGCGCGCGCCACAGCACCAGCGCGCGCGCGTAGGCCAGCAGCGAGGCCGAGTCGGCCGGCAGCAGCGGCGCCAGCGGGCGCAGCTCGCGCAGTTCCGTGGCCGCGGGCAGTTCGAGCGCGCTGCGCTCGACGAAGTCCGGCCCGAGCTCGACCAGCACCGTGCGCTCGCCGCGGAACCAGCCCAGCAAGGTGAGCGGGCAGTCACGCACCGCGGACAGCAGCGGATCGTCCTGGCGCAGCAGCGCGACGTCCGCGCCGGCCGCGATGCTCACCAGCTGGCGCACGCCCTCGGAAAGCACGTAGCGCGTGTTCGGATCGGCGCGCGCGGCCGCGAGCCACTCGGGGTCGTCGCGCAACTCGGCGCGTCGGTCGAGGAAACCCGCGGAGAAAAGCATGGGGCCATTGCTCACGCGAGCAATTTACCATTGCCTCCCCGCCCGGGCGCCGCGCGCCGGGACTACCCGCGATCGGAACCTCGCGCTGGCCGGCGGCTGTCGCAGCAGTCGTTGCACACCGGCGTCCGCAGCGTGAGCCGGTCGGTGACCAGCACCCCGCTGCAGTCACGGCAATGCGCGACGCGCAGCTCCTCGCCGCTGAGCAACGCACCGAGCAGGAACACCGCGTGCTCGAACGAGATCTGCGGCTCGCCGACCAGCGCGCGGTAGGTCTCGAACGCCTCGCACAGCAGCGCGCCGCGCGCCACCGTCGGCGCCGGCTGCGCGGCGCGATCGACACTGATGGATTGGGGGGCGATCAGGCCGTACAGGCTGCTGACGCTGGCGAACACCGCCGCCTCGCGGCGCATGCGCAGGCTGCGCGTGAAAAACGCCGCCTGGCGCGGCGACTTGCCACGGTGGCGCGCCACCCCGGTGCCGCCCGCCTCGTACAGGTAGGTGCGGTACAGCTTGCGGATTCGATCGTCGGTCAGCCCGGTCCACGCGCGGATGGTGTGCGTGCGCGCCTCGTGGTGGATGAAACGCAGCGCGAGGTCGAGGCGGAGCCGGTCGCGGCTGTAGCGGTCGTCTGAAATCCTCATGTTTTTCTGCCTTCCCTGATGAAAATCTGACTACCCGGAATTTGGGAAAAATTTCCCAAATTTGGAAATGACTTTCAAGGGGTCGCGGCGCAAGATATCTCCCGCGTACAGGGAGGAATGACATGGCCACACGCGGAGGATTCCAGCGTGACGACGCGCGGCACTGGCTGCCGACCCAGGGTGTCGACCCGGCGCCGTTGACCGAGCTCAATGCCGAGTGCCTGGGGTTGCTGGTCATGCGCGCGGGTGAGCGGGATGGCGGCGGCTCCCTGCCGCCGTTGCTGGCGGCGCTCGCGCCGGCCTGGGCGCGCATGCCGGCCCTCGCTGTCCGCCGTCTTGCGACCGCGCCCTACAGCCTGTTCGATGCCGGCTTCGCCGGCGCGCCGCGCTGGCTCGAGCAGCGGGTGCGTGGCGTCCACGACCAGTTGCAGCGCCACGAGGCGCGTTATTTCGAGTCGGCCACGGCGCGCTCCATCACGCGCCGCATGCTGGTGTATGGCTGGCACCTGGCGCGCAGCCGGCCGCGCGCGGCATGCCTGGTATTCGGCATCACCATCCCGGCCGCCGAGGCGCTGGCCGCCTGCTCGCTCACCGTCCTCGAGGCGGCGGCCGAGGCCAACGCGGCGATGCTGCGGCCCCGCTGGACCCACCAGCCCACATTCTGGCGCGCCCTGTTGGAGGCTTCGTCGGAGCACTCCGACGCCCACCTGCAGGAGTTGCTGCTCGGGGGCATCCAGCGGCTCGCCGCCGAGACGCTCGCGGCTCACTCGTCCGACCCGAATACCCACGCATACTCGCGCTGAGGCCGCCGGGCCGCCTGCGCCGCGCGATTTCGCAGGCGACATCGGGACACTTCCGGCCGATAATGCCCGCCAGTTCGATGTTGACACCGAACTGATTCGTCGACGCGCAGCCGGCGCTGCGCGCACCCGCGGCTTCTAACAACCGGCCACGGGCGAGGCCACTCAAGGAGCCAGCGCATACATGGTCCACACTGCCCGGGCGGTACTGCCGTTCCTCGCAATCTGCTTCGTTCCGATGCTTGCCCGCGCGCAGGCCGGTCCCAGCGACCCGGAGATCATCGCCAGCGCGGCCACGGCCAAGGCGAGCGTCGGCAGTCGCAAGCTCACCGGCCACGTGATCGCCACGGTGCGCGTCGGGGAAGATGGTCGCGTGCGCGACGTGCTGGTCACGGAGAACACCACCGAAACCGGCCTCGAGCCGCAGCTCGTCAAGGTCCTGAACAGCGCGCGTTTCCGGCCCGCCCTCGATGCGTCGGGCAAGCCGGTCGAGGGCAGCATCGAGATGAAAGTCGAGCTGCGTCCCTCGACCGGGGATTCGCCCAAGCCCGTCGCCGCCAAGCCCGATCCCGCGCTCAACGACAAGGAGAAGGCGCGCATCAGGAAGATGCGCTGCTCGGATTTCGTCTGGGAGTGGGATTTCCTGCGCGCGGAAGCCTCGAGCGTGGCCACGGAGTTCATGCCGCGCATCGCCACCACCATGTACGCCAGCATGCGCAGCGAGGCCGGTGACGTGGTGGACGCCAAGGCCTGGAAAGTGTCCGCCAAGGCGCTCAAGGAGTCGGCCGATCAGTGCCGCGACAATCCGAGCGCGCCGTTCTTCGACGGGGTCTTCAAGAGCGTGATGGACGCGGCGGTCGCCGACTGAAGATGCGCGCCGCGTCCGCCAACCCGGGCGAGCCGGGTCTGACTCGACTTTGCCGAAGACTGGCCCTTTCGGGATATTGAACGGGCGGCGGGATGCCGCATGCTCACCGACACCATGCACGCACTGTCGATTCGCGGACTGACGAAGACCTACAGGAACGGTGTCCAGGCGCTCAAGGGCGTCGACCTCGATGTGGAGCAGGGCGATTTCTTCGCGCTGCTCGGACCCAATGGTGCCGGCAAGACCACGCTGATCGGCATCCTGACTTCGCTGGTCAACAAGACCGCCGGCACCGTCAGCGTGTTCGGCCACGACCTCGATCGCGAGTTGGAGGCGGCCAAGGCCTGCATCGGCATCGTTCCGCAGGAGCTCAACTTCAACATGTTCGAGACGCCGCAGACCATCCTGGTCAACCAGGCCGGCTTCTACGGCATCCCGCGGCCGCTGGCGCGCGAGCGCGCGGAGAAATACCTGTCGCTGCTGCAGTTGGCCGACAAGCGCAACAAGATCGCGCGTGGCCTTTCGGGCGGCATGAAGCGCCGGCTGATGATCGCGCGTGCGCTGATCCATGAGCCGCGGCTGCTGATCCTGGACGAGCCGACCGCGGGCGTCGACATCGAGATCCGCCGCTCGATGTGGGACTTTCTCAGGGACATCAATTTACGCGGCACCACCATCATCCTCACGACCCACTACCTGGAGGAAGCGGAAACCCTCTGCCGCAACATCGCCATCATCAATGGCGGGCGCATCGCCGAGCGCGATCGCATGTCGAGCCTGCTGCGCAAGCTGCAGGCCGAGACCTTCGTGCTCAACCTGCGCGAGGCGATCGCCTCGGTGCCGCAGGTGCCCGGCTACGAGTTCGAGCTGATCGACGAGCACACGCTCGAGGTCGAGGTGTCCAAGGAGCAGAGTCTCAACGAGGTGTTCGCGAAACTGAGCGAGCAGGGCATCGGCGTGCTGTCGATGCGCAACAAGGTGAACCGGCTTGAAGAGCTGTTCATGAAGCTCGTCGAGCGCAAGGGCGAGCCGGAGAACGACCCGCGCAAGGCGACGCTGGCCGGCGCAGCGCGCGGCACGGGGGTGCGCCCGTGAACGACACCACCTCCGAAGCGACGCGCGACGCGGACTCGCCCCGCGGCCTGGAGCGGGCGCGCTGGACCGGCCTCAAGACCATCATCCTGCGCGAGTACGGCCGCATCATCCGCATCTGGGCGCAGACCATCGTGCCGTCGGCGGTGACCTCGGCGCTGTACTTCGTGATCTTCGGTAGTTTGATCGGAAAGCGCGTCGGCCTGATGGGCGGCGTGCCCTACATGCAGTACATCGCACCCGGCCTGATCATGATGGCGGTGATCACCAACTCCTACGGCAACGTGGTGTCGTCGTTCTTCGGCGCCAAGTTCGGCAAGCACGTCGAGGAGATGCTGGTCGCGCCGCTGCCCAACTGGATCATCGTGCTCGGCTACGTGGGCGGCGGGCTGGTGCGCGGCATGCTGGTCGGCGCCGCGGTGACCATCGTGTCGATGATCTTCACGCAGCTGCATGTCTACCACGCGCTGGTGATCTTCGCGGCGGTGGTGCTGACCTCGGTGGTGTTCGCGCTCGGCGGGTTCATCAACGCGCTGTTCGCGAAGAACTTCGACCAGGTGAACTGGATCCCGACCTTCGTGCTGACGCCGCTCACCTATTTCGGCGGCGTGTTCTATTCCATTTCGCTGCTACCCGAGTGGGCCCGGCACGTCTCGTACGCCAACCCGATCCTGCACATGGTCAACGCGTTCCGTTACGGATTCCTCGGCACCAGCGATGTCAACGTGGTGGTGGCCTTCAGCATCATGCTGGCCGCGGCCGTGGTGCTGTTCTCCATCGCGGTCCACTTCATGAACCGCGGCACCGGCATGCGCGAGTGACCCAATAAGACGGTGCCGGAGCATGCATTCCGGCATAACTCGGAATTGCAGCGCCGTCGTCGGGAGTTATGCCGGAATGCATGCTCCGGCACCGTCTTCTCAAACTACTGCTCGCTGGCCTGCAGGGCCGCGTCGCGCTGTTGCTTCTCGACGCGCTGCGCCTCTTCGATCTGCTTCTGCACCTTGTCTTCGAGCTTCTTGGCTTCCTTGGCCTGCTCGGCGGCCGAGGCTCCCTGGGTCGCCGCGGCAGCGCCGACATCGGCGAGCCCGCAACCGGTGATCAGCACGCACAGCGCCAGCGTCAATCCTGCGCTAACAAGAGTGGTCTTCATGGTCGGCCTCCTGGACTGGCTTTCTACATACGCCGTTCGCGGCCAGGAAACTGAGTACCAGCTCCCATTGTGGAGGGCAATCGTTGTGGCCGCAGTCGAGCAGGTGCAGTGCCGCATGCGGTCACCGCCGCCATCCGGATTCCGCCCCGCAAAAAGAAGGGGCCCGATCCGCGTGGCGGAACGGGCCCCCGGTTGGTCGTCGAACTCTTACTTCTGCTTCCAGGCGCCGCTGTCGTCCTGGTAGTACCAGCCGGCCTTGGCCTTCGCCACCCAGCGGCGCGCAAAACTCTTGCGGATGTCGGCCTCCCACTCGGGATGGTTGTTGGCCTTGGCCATCTCCGCGTAGAGCTGCGCGCGGTCGGCGTTGTCCTCGGAAACCAGGCGCTTCACCGCGGCGCGATCCGGCAGTGCCACCGAATTGATGTCGCGCACTTCGACGTTGCCGTTGTTGGTGAGTCCGATGGCGCCGCTCGCGAAGAACTTCTCGATCTCGCCCCAGCGGGCGGCCATCGACGAGGTGATGCGCGTGATCGCGGGCGAGCTCACGTCGAGGGTTTCCGCGCCCTGCGCCTGGGCAGCCGGCACGAGCGCGTAGAGCACATTGCCGACGGCGGCCAGGAGTACTTCATCCGCCGGGCGGGCAGGGATCTGCCGCGATTGCGGCGGCGTGCTTCCCGAGCCTCCCGTGACCTTGTCGATCACCTGGTCCGCGGCCTTGTCGGCGGCGGCGGCCGGGAAATACACGTTGACCGTGATGCACGCGGCGAAGGCCAGGCTCACCAGGGCAAGTTTCAGGGTCAGTAAGCGACGCATTGTGGGATCTCCTTTACTCCGGGCGCAGCAGGACGCGTGCATGATCCGGTCGCTGCAATGAACGCGTCCTGAACATGCCTTACGTCAAATATGCGCGCGATTATTGGCCCGAACGCGCGCGCCGTCCATCCGCGCCTACTGTGTCGTGGCCCCGCTGAAGTTCGCCGTGGCAATGGACGACATCAGCTGGTCCCAGTTGACGCGGCCCTGGTTGCCGACGATGTCGATGCGCGGGATACCCGCACCCTTGACGATGTAGTAGCCATTCGGCGCGGGCTCGACTCCCGACATCTCGCACACCGCGCCCACCAGGCGGCAGCGGATGCCGATCTTGTCGTAGCTGTATTCGTCGAAGAACTTGAGCACGCCCGACTGCAGCGCCTGCACCACGCCACCGCCGCCACCGCCCACGTTCGAGAGGGTGCTGACCGCCTTGGCGCTGATGCGATGCCGCGACTTGTCGCCCTTCGGAGTCGCGAGCCGCGCGTCGAAGGCCTGCGGCGTCCAGTCGAAGAGCTCGAGCCCGAGCACGTCGGCCTCGAGCTTGCCGGTGATGCTGCCGACCTCGAAGGTCTGCGTCACCAGTCCGAGGTCCAGGTCGCGCGCGCGCACGTCGGCGAAGAACTGCGGGTGGTTGCCGAGCGGATCCTGCAGCCGGATGTTGCTGCCGGTGATGCGCCCGCCGAACACCTCGGACTCCACGTTGCCGTCGAAGGTCAGCACGTTGTCCTTGAGGCGCACGCCGGGAATGCTCGCGGCCAGCGAGCCCGAGAACTGCGGCCAGCCGAAGGCCTTGGCGAGCAGCGGCATGCTGATGGGCTGCACCGCACCCTTGAAGGCAACCTCCATGTCGGGCGCGCCGAGGTTGCCCATGGCCAGGTGGTCGATGGTGATGGCGCCGTCGAACACCGGTAGTTTGGCAGGCCGCGTCAGCGCGAAATTCGCGCCGTACGCGATGAACTCGATCCCGGAGCTGCCGCCGGACAGTCCGTACGCGCCGCCGCTGTTCCACGCGAGCTTCGAAATGCGCGCATCGCCGGCGCCGGCCGGGGACCAGAAGATCTCGCCGTGCATGCCCTCGAGGTGCAGGCTGCCCTGGTTGGCGCTGAAATCGAGGTCGGCCGGCATGACGTGCAGCGCGTGCACGCCGTTGTCCACGATCGACACCACGCCGGTCAAACTACCGCGCGTCTTGGCGTCGCCGATCATGCTGGTGGCGAGGAAGTTGGCGGCGTAGGCGGTGAAGGCCGCCGGGAATTCGACCTTGTCGAGCGTGAACTCGCCGGTGAGCGAAGGCATCTCGCCGGTGAGATCGATGCGCCCGTTGCCATGCATGTCGAGCAGCTTTACCTGGCGCAGGTGCATCGAGTCGAGGATGAATTGCTTCGTCCCGAGGCGGCCGCGCGCCTCCAGCAGCAGCGGATTCGCGTTGAAGTCGTAGTACACGGGGCCGGCGAGAGCCTGGCCGCCGCCACCCTCCAGCCTGACGTCGAGCAGCGTCGTGTCGCCGCGCGCCTCGGCGCGCAGGTGCGCGACCGCGGCCAGCTTGTCGGTGACGACGGTGCTGGCTTCATTGGTCAGGTCGAGCGCGGAAAGACTGGCCGTGACCTCTGCGGTCAGCCCTTTGCCGGCGTCGGCGGCGGTGCCCTCGAGCTGCACATCGCCGTCGCCCGTGATGTCGGGCGGCAGTTCGAACCAGGGCGCGGCGAACTTGCGCAGCGCGGAGAACTTTGCGCGCGCGGTCGAGCCCTTGACCCGCCAGCCCGTGCCGTCGAGCCGCGCGTCGAGGTTCGCGGTGGTACCGGCGATCTTCATGCCGCGCGCGCTGAACGTGGTCACTCCGGTGTCGCTGCGCAGGCCGGCGACGATCTGCGCGTCGATGGCGCCGGTGGGCCCGCCGCGTGCGCTGAAGCGTCCCGCGGCGCAGCCAAAATCGGGCTCGACGATGACCGGCCGTTCGCACAGCAAATCCAGCCGGCTGATTGTCCCGACCGGATCCGGCAGGGTCATCTGCGCCGCACTCATCCGCAGCCGGGTCTGCTGGTCGGATACCAGGTCGAGGCGCACGCGCGTGCCGGTGACCGGGATGCCGGCCACGGTCATTTCGCGCACCTCGAGTTCGATGGCATCGATGGCATGTGCCACCGGTGGCAGCGCGAGGATGCACACCACGAAGCCGGCCAGAGACCGGCGGCAGTGGTTAGAGCGCGAGGTCATGGGCGGCGATTGTAGCCAGCGTGCGCGGGTCGGCGTGACGCAACTCGCGTAGGAGCCGTCCGCGGGTTCATCCGGGGCCTCGACCGGGATATTTCAGGCCGTCGGCAACAAGAACGCCCAGCGCGGCGGTCCCGCTGCTGCCTTGCCCTGGGCTCACGCCCTCCCAAAGACAGACGGCGTCCTTGCGGACGCCGTCCAGATTGGAGACGTTGTTCTTTTTGACCTCGGCTCCCGAAGACCGGGCGGCGTGAGCCAAGACCCGGGCTCCTTCAGCCCTCTCGTTCTTGTTCGGCTGTTTCGACTCAACCTGCCGGACGTTGTGCGCGCTCTCTTGTTACAGATCGCTTCGACGCCGGCAGTATGCGTCCGGGTTCCAGCGGCCGTTGAGGCGAGCCGCAGGAAAGTTTGGCATCCGTGCGCTGGATCACATCGCCCGTTCGAGCATCGCCCCGACGGGCCCTGCTCCGTGATCGTGCAGCGTCCCGACAAAACCCTGCGGTGGTGTTCGCGACGCTCGCGGGGATCGTGCGCAACGCGCACGCACTGGCTACACTCTCGGCAAACCTGCTCGATCGAATTTCCCGGGAGGCGATTTGATGTCTGCCAAGCGAGCCTTGGTCGTGGACGATTCCAAGTCTGCACGCGCGTTTCTCGCGCGCATCCTCGAGCGTCACGAGATCGCGGTGGATGCCGCGGAATCCGCCGAGGCGGCCATCGAATACCTCACCCGCAACAAGCCCGACGTGATCTTCATGGATCACCTCATGCCGGGCATGGACGGCTTCCAGGCCGTGCAGTCCATCAAGAACAATCCGCGCACCTCGGCCATTCCCATCCTGATGTACACCTCGCAGGAAGGGGACCTGTATGCCGGCCAGGCGCGCGCACTCGGGGCCGCGGGCGTGCTGCCGAAGCAGATCAAGCAGTCCGACGTGACGCGCATGCTGTTCCAGCTGCAACTGGTCAGCGACCGGCGTGGCGGCGAACGCGAGCCCACTACCTTCATGCGCATGGCCCACGGCATGGGCAACGACACCGACCTGGCGCCCGCCAATGAATCGGCCATCGTCGCCTCGCCGCCCGATGCGCCGGCTGGCGGCAGCGCACCGTCGATGATCACGGGCGGCGTCGAAGTCGCGCAGCTCATGCCCCAGCTGTCGCTCGAGATCCGCGCCGCGCTCGATGGATCGCTGCAGAAGGAGCTCGGCGAGTTGCGCAGCTTCATCGCCACGCAGACCGAGCGCCTGCAGGGCGACCTGGCCGCGGCCCTGTTGCCGGGCGCGCAGGTGCCCGAGGTCGGTACCGCGACGCTGCTGCCGGAACGCCGCGCCTGGCCCGCCGTGGTCGGCTGGTCGGTGGCGTTGCTCGCGATGGCGGGCGCGGCCTTCATGTCCTGGATGTGGTGGCAGCAGGGGGCCGAGGTGGCCGCGCTGCGCGGCGACCTGTCGGCCGCCTACGCCGAGCTCGAGACACTGCGCGCGCGGCCCGAGGTAGTTAGCCCGGAGCCCGCCGCCGCGGCGGATGCCGCCGCCACGCGGCCGGATGAAACCGGTGCCGCGGCCGCGGTCGAAGACCCCGCGACCGCCGCGAGCGCGGCGACCGACACGGCCGGTGCGACCAGCGCGACGCCGACTGCGACCGCGACCGCGCCGGCCACGCCCGCCGAGACCTTCGTGCCGCTGCCGAGCGTGCAGGACGCCAGTGCGCCGCAGGCCGCGCCGGATGCCGCGTCGCTGCCGTCATCCCAGTCTTCGGCGGCCGCGCCGGCCGCCCGGACGCAGTGACCGGGTTTCCACTCGACACCAGTTTTCGCCCCCGGCGCTGGCTGCGTGGCCGGCACTTCCAGACCATGCTGCCGAGCTGGCCGTTCCGGCGCATGCGCGTCGAGAAGCGCGCCGCGCCGTTGCTGGCCGCGAGCGAGGAGCTGCTGCTCGATTGCGGCGATGGCGTCAAGCTGCAGGCCTTCCATTCCAGCCGCACGAAGCTGGGCCGCGATCCCGGCCGGCGCGTCGCGGTGCTGCTGCACGGCTGGGAAGGCAGCGCGTCCTCGCAGTACCTGTTGTCGCTGGCGCAGAGCCTGTTCGATGCGGATTTCGAAGTGGTGCGCCTCAACTTGCGCGACCACGGCGCCACCCATCACCTGAACCGCGAGTTGTTCCACTCCTGCCGCCTGCCGGAAGTCGTCGGCGCGGTGCGCACGCTCGCGTCGAAGTTTCCCGGGCAGCGGCTGGTGCTGGGCGGCTTCTCGCTGGGCGGCAATTTCATGTTGCGGGTGGCCGCGCACCCCGAGGCGCGCCACCTGCCCATCGAACGGGTCATCGCGATCTCGCCGGTGCTCGATCCGAAGGCGACGCTGGTGACGCTGGAGCAGGGCCTGCCCATTTACCACGGCTACTTCGTCCGCAAGTGGGGACGCTCGCTGCGCAAGAAGCAACAGGCCTGGCCCGATCACTACGACTTCGGGGAAATCCTGCGCATCGGCAGCCTGCGCGAGATGACCCGGCAGATGGTCCTCGGCCACACCGAGTACCCGACCATGGACGACTACCTCACCGGCTACGCCATCACCGGCAACCGTCTGACGACACTCGCGGCGCCCGCCACGGTGTTCACCGCGCTCGACGATCCGATCATTGCCTCCGAGGATCTCGCACGCCTGGCGCGTGTGCCCGAGCTGGACATCGTCACGACGGCGCACGGCGGCCACTGCGGCTTCATCGAGACCATGGGCGACAGCAACTGGATCGACGCCCAGGCGGTGAAATTGCTGTCGCCGGGTACTGACAGCTAGGCAGGATGCGCCGGCCGTGCTGAGCTTCTAACAACCGGGCCCGCAGCGCGCGAGCCCAGCGGAGGGATGGGCATGCGCACGTCTGCGCCTCGAACGGCGGCTGGTCTGGCGAGCCAGGCGCTCGTGCTGTTGCTGGCCGCCTGCGGTGGCGGCAGCGATGGCGGCTCGACGACGCCGCCACCGCCACCTCCGCCACCTCCACCGCCGCCGGTCACCGGACTGGATAGTCGGCCGTCGAACACGACGTGCCTCGCGGGCGCGCCGCCGGCGCAGGCGCTAGCGGTGCAACGGGTCTTCCCGAATCTCACCGGCCTCCAGCAAACCATCGCGTTGGTGCACGAACCCGGGAACGACGCACGCTGGTACGTGGTGCAGAAGACGGGCTCGGTACGCGTGTTCAACAACACCCCCAACGTTTCCACTTCGAGCGAGTTCATCAACATCGCTTCGCGGCTCAATTCCTCCCCCGGCAGCCCGACCGACGAGCGCGGCCTGCTCGGCATGGCGTTCCATCCTAACTACCCGACCGACCCGCGCGTGTACCTTTACTACACGGGCACTGACTCATCGCTCGGGCTGGTCGATCGCGTCTCAGAATTCCGCACGCTGGATGGCGGCCAGACGTTGTCACCCGCGACCGAACTGGTGCTGTTCAACGTCGACGATCCGGAGGACAACCACAACGGCGGCAACATCATGTTCGGCCCCGATGGCTACCTCTACATCGGCATCGGTGACGGTGGCAGCGGCGGCGACCCGCACGGCTCGATCGGCAACGGCCAGCGGCTGACCATCCTGCTGGGCAAGATGCTGCGCATCGACGTCGCGAACTCGAACTCCACGACGACTTACGCGATCCCCGCCGACAATCCTTATGCCGGTAACGCGCGTTGCAACGTCAACGGCACGGGGACCGCCAACTGCCCGGAGATCTACGCCTACGGCCTGCGCAATCCGTGGCGCTGGAGTTTCGACCGCGGCAGCGGCGAGCTGTGGCTCAATGATGTGGGGCAGAGCGCGCTCGAGGAGGTCGACCGCATCACGCGCGGTGGCAACTATGGCTGGCGTTGCTTCGAGGGCACCCAGCCTTACAACTCCACCTGCGGTCCCAACGGCGGCAGCGCGATCGCGCCCATCGCGCAATACGGCCGTTCCGCGGGCCAGTCCACCACCGGCGGCTACGTCTACCGCGGCAGCGCGATCCCGAACCTCGTCGGCCGCTACGTGTTCGGCGACTTCGCCACCGGCAACCTGTGGAACATCGCGCGCGATACCACGCCGACGCTGACCGTCGATGAAACCTCGGCCAACTCCACCGGCCTGCAGATAGCCTCGTTTGCCGAGGACATGGCGGGCGAGCTGTACATCGTGCATCTCGGCGGCACCATCCACCGGATCATCGCCGGCTCCACCAGCGGCGGCACGATCCCGACGCTGTTGTCTGACACCGGCTGCATGAGCCCCGGCAACACCACGCTCCCGGCCAGCGGCTTGATTCCCTACGCGCCCAACGCGCCGTTCTTCTCCGACAACGCGGACAAGTCGCGCTGGCTGGCGCTGCCCGACAACCAGCGCATCACCGTCGGCAGCGACGGTGACTTCGATTTCCCGAATCGCAGCGTGCTGGTGAAGAACTTCAGCCTCGGCGGCCAGCTGGTCGAGACGCGCCTCTTCATGCGCCACACCGACGGCAGCTGGGCGGGCTACACCTACGAATGGAATGCGCAGCACACCGACGCGACGCGCGTGGTCGGCGGCAAGACGGTCCAGGTCAACGGCCAGACCTGGGAGTTCCCGAGCGAAGCGCAGTGCCTGCAGTGCCACAACGCCGCCGCGGGCCGCACGCTCGGGCTCGAGATCGGCCAGCTCAACGGCGACCTGCCGTACCCGGCCACCGGCCGCACCGCCAACCAGCTCACCACGCTGAACTTCATCGATACGCTGACGCCGGCGCTGGCGGCTCCCGCGTCACAGCTGGCCATGATCCCCGATCCCGCCGGCAGCGCGCCGCTCGGCCAGCGCGCCCGCGCCTATCTACATTCGAATTGCTCGTACTGCCATCGCCCCGGCGGCAACGCGCAGGGCGACATGGACCTGCGTTACACCACCGCCCTGAACGCGACCAACGCCTGCGACATCACGCCCACGTTTGGCGACCTCGGGATCACCGATCCGCGCATCATCGCGCCCGGCTCCTCGGTACGATCCGTGCTGCTGGCACGCATCAACCGCACCGGCACCGACGCCATGCCACCACTCGCGCGCCACGAAATAAATACCGCGGGCGTGCAGCTCATCAGCTCCTGGATCGACGGATTGCCCAACTGCAACTAGCGCGGACATTCCTCATTTCCTGACAAACGGGGACAGGCCTGACTCGGGGTGGTCGCCGCAGCGCTCCGGGTTCCCTTTTTCGGCCGCAGG
>DASSRK010000112.1:0-13633 GCA_035701825.1 Steroidobacteraceae bacterium | reverse complement strand
AAGAACAAGCGCATCCTCGCGCTCGACATGGGCGCGCTGATCGCGGGCGCCAAGTTCCGCGGCGAATTCGAGGAGCGCCTCAAGGGCGTGCTCAACGACCTCGCCAAGCAGGAAGGCCAGGTCATCCTGTTCATCGACGAGCTGCACACCATGGTGGGCGCGGGCAAGGCTGAGGGCGCCATGGATGCCGGCAACATGCTCAAGCCCGCGCTGGCGCGCGGCGAGCTGCATTGCGTGGGCGCGACCACGCTCGATGAATACCGCAAGTACATCGAGAAGGATGCCGCGCTCGAGCGCCGCTTCCAGAAGGTGCTGGTCGACGAGCCCAGCGTCGAAGACACCATCGCCATCCTGCGCGGACTGCAGGAGCGCTACGAGGTGCACCACGGCGTCGACATCACCGACCCGGCGATCGTCGCCGCGGCGACCCTGTCGCATCGCTACATCTCGGATCGCCAGCTGCCCGACAAGGCCATCGACCTGATCGACGAGGCCGCGGCACGCATCCGCATGGAGATCGACTCCAAGCCCGAAGCGCTCGACAAGCTCGAGCGGCGCATCATCCAGCTCAAGATCGAGCAGGAAGCGCTCAAGAAGGAAACCGACGCGGCCACGAAGAAGCGGCTCGCCGACCTGCAGGAGACGCTCAAGGGCCTGGAGCGCGAGTACGCCGACCTCGAGGAGATCTGGAAGAGCGAAAAGGCCTCGCTGCAGGGCGCCGCCGGCGTGCGCGAAGAGCTCGAGAAGGTGAAGCAGGAAATGGAAGTCGCGCGCCGCAAGGGCGACCTCACCGCCGTCGCGCGCATCCAGTACGAACAGATCCCGGCGCTCGAGAAGCGCCTGGCGCAGGCGCAGATCGCCGAGACCAAGGAAACCCAGCTGGTCCGCAACAAGGTGACCGACGAGGAAATCGCCGAGGTGGTCTCCAAGTGGACCGGCATTCCCGTCTCCAAGATGCTCGAGGGCGAGAAGGACAAGCTGCTGCGCATGGAAGATGCGCTCGGCAAGCGCGTGGTCGGCCAGGAGGAGGCGGTCAAGATCGTCTCGAACGCGATTCGCCGCTCCCGCGCGGGGCTTTCCGATCCGCGCCGGCCGAATGGCTCGTTCCTGTTCCTCGGTCCCACCGGGGTCGGCAAGACCGAGCTGTGCAAGGCGCTGGCGGAGTTCCTCTTCGACACCGAGGAGTCGATGGTGCGCATCGACATGTCGGAATTCATGGAGAAGCACTCCGTGGCACGCCTCATCGGCGCGCCGCCGGGCTACGTCGGCTACGAGGAGGGCGGCTATCTCACCGAGGCCGTGCGGCGGCGTCCGTACGCGGTGATCCTGCTCGATGAAGTCGAGAAGGCGCACCCGGATGTGTTCAACGTGCTGCTGCAGGTGCTGGACGACGGCCGGCTGACCGACGGCCAGGGCCGCACCGTCGACTTTCGCAACACCGTCATCATCATGACGTCGAACCTGGGCTCGCAGGAGATCCAGCAGTTCGCCGGAGAGAACAAGTACGCCGAGATGAAGGCGGCGGTGATGGAAGTCGTGCAGCAGAACTTCCGGCCCGAGTTCATCAACCGCATCGACGACATCTGCGTGTTCCGTCCGCTGGGCACGGCGCAGATCCGCGCCATCGTGGAAATCCAGCTCGCGCAGCTCAAGAAGCGCCTGCTCGACCGCAATCTCGAGCTGACGCTCGACGATACGGCGCTGGACCGGCTGAGCGAGGCGGGCTACGACCCGGTGTACGGCGCACGGCCGCTCAAGCGTGCGATTCAGCAGCAGGTGGAGAACCCGCTGGCGCAGGCCATCCTCGCGGGCAAGTTCGTGCCGGGAGACCGGATCCAGGCCAGGGCCAGCGGCAACGGACTGGAATTCTCCAAGGCACGCTAACTATCGGCGCGCGCCGCCAGGCCCGGTACGGGCACCCGGGTGGAGGCCGGCAGCGCGCGGCGCCACGCGGCGCGCCTCGATCCTCGTGCCCGCCGGGCCCGCCTTGGGCGCGGCTGTTCGAGATCGAGCCTGGCCGCTGAAGCCGGCGGAGCTGCCGCTATAATCGCGGCCCAGATTCCGGGGAGTGCGATGCCTTTCTACGAATACGAATGTCCGCACTGCGGCTACGACGAAGAAGTGCTGCAGAAGATCACCGACAAGCCCCTGACCAAGTGCCCGAGCTGCGGCAAGAAGGGCTTGCGCAAGCTCATTTCCGCGCCCGTGTTCCGCCTCAAGGGATCGGGCTGGTACGAGACCGACTTCAAGTCGGACCAGGAAAAGAAGCGCAACCTGGCCGCCGCGGAGAAGGAAGACGCGCCTCCCGCGAAAAAGGACGAGGGCAAGTCGGGCGGCAAGCCGGAAGCGCCGAAGACCGAGACCACCAAGGCGGAAGCCGCCAAGCCAGTGGCCAAGCCCGTCAAGCGCGCGGTGCGCACCAAGGCCAAGCCCAAGGGCGCTCGCCGCGCGCGGCGCTGATCCCGACATGGACGGCGCGCGGCGGCCCGGTATCGACAGCGCTGCCCTGCGCAGGCTGGTCGCGCGCGAACAGGAGGCATTCCGCGACACGCACCGCGAATCCGCGCGGCTCGCGCAGGCTTCGGCCGCGCACTGGCTGAACGGCGTGCCCATGCACTGGATGCAGGACTGGAACGCTCCCCACCCGGTGTTCGTGCGGCGCGCGCGCGGGGCCGCCATCGAAGACGTCGACGGCAACCACTACGTCGATTTCTGCCTCGGCGACACGGGCGCGATGTTCGGTCATTCGCCCGTGCCGATCGCGCGCGCGCTCGCGGAAGCCGGCGCGGATGGCATCACCGCGATGCTGCCGGCCGAGCGCGTGGCGCGCGTCGGCGAGAAGCTCGCCAATCTCTTCGGCCTGCCGTACTGGCAGGTCACGCAAACCGCGACCGATGCGAACCGCGCGGCGCTGCGCTGGGCGCGCGCCATCACCGGCCGCGCGCGCGTGCTGTGCTTCGACGGCTGCTACCACGGCACCGTCGACGAGACCCTGGTGCGCGCCTTGCCTGGCATGCAGGATCGCGGCGGCTCCCGGGCGCGTGCCGGGCTGGTCGGCGTGAGCCATGACGTCGCCGCCCAAACCGACGTGGTGCCCTTCAACGACGTGGCGGCGCTGGAGCACGTGCTGGCGCGCGGTCTCACCGCGGTGGCGATCGCCGAGCCGGTGATGACCAACATCGGCATGGTGCTGCCCGAGGAGGGATTCCTGCGCTCGCTGCGCGAGCTCACGCGGCGGCACGGTACGCTGCTGGTCATCGACGAGACACACACGCTGTCGAGTGCGCGCGGCGGCTACGCGCGCGCCCGCAACCTCGAGCCCGATCTCTGGGTGTGCGGCAAGGCCATCGCCGGCGGCATGCCCTGCGCGGTGTTCGGCTTCACCGCCGAGGTGGAAGCCGGCATGCGGCGCGTGCAGCAGGGGCGCGGCGGCGGGCATTCGGGCATGGGCACCACGCTGTCGGCCAACGCGCTGGCACTGGCCTGCCTCGAAGCCTGCCTCGACGAGCTGATGACCCCGGCTAACTACCAGGCCATGCACGATACGGCGGCCTATCTTTCCGAGGGCCTGGGCCGGGTGTTCGCGGCGCTGGACCTGCCCTGGCACGTGGCGCGCGTCGGCGCGCGCCTCGAATTCGGCTTCGGGCCGCCACCGCGCGATGGCGCCGGGTCAGAGCGCCAGGCGTGGCCCGAGGTGGAGCACGCGATCCATTTGCACCTGCTGAACCGCGGGGTGCTGCTCACGCCGTTCCACAACATGATCCTGTGCTCGCCGGTGACCACGACGGCGCACGCCGACCAGCTGCTCGCGGCGCTGCATGATTGCCTGCGCGAGATCGGGGGCCGCGCTTGAGCGCGCTGCGCATCGCCGTGCCGGCCGAGCTCGAGGCCTTCCTCGCGGCGCATCCGGCCATCCAGGCGGTGCAGATCATGATCACCGACCCCTCCGGCGTGATGCGCGGCAAGTCGGTGCGCCGCGAAGAGCTGCCGCGCATCTTCGAGTCGGGGCGTCAGGTCGCCGGCTCGATCCTCGGGCTCGACATCACCGGCGAGGATGTCGATGCCACCGGCCTCGTGTGGGACACGGGCGATGCCGACATGACGGCGCGGCCGATCGCCGGCACGCTGCAGCCCGCGCCGTGGCTGTCGGCGCCCACCGCGCAGCTCATGCTCACGCTGTTCGATGGCCGCGGCGAACCGGCCGCGGCCGATCCGCGTCATGCGCTGGTGCGCGCAGTCGACCGCCTGGCACGCGCCGGCCTGGCGCCGGTGATTGCCTGCGAGCTCGAGTTCTATCTACTGCGCCAGGAAGGCGAGCGGCTGGTGCCGGCGGGCGGCGGGCGCGCCGGCGAGCGGGGCAAGATCGACGCCTACAGCTTGACGCGGCTGGACGATCTCGCCCCGGCGTTCGACCAGGTGTACCGCGCCGCCGAAGCGCAGGGCCTGCCCGCCGAGACGCTGATGTCCGAGTACGCGCCGGGGCAGTTCGAGATCACGCTGCATCATCGGGACGACGCGCTGCGCGCGGTGGACGAGGCGGTGATGTTCAAGCGACTGCTGCGCGGCGTGGCCGCGCGGCACGGGCTGGTCGCCTGTTTCATGGCCAAGCCGTTCACGGGGCGGGCGGGCAGCGGGCTGCACGTGCACGTCAGCTGCAACGACGCCGACGGCCGCAACGTGTTCGCGAGCGAGGATCCCGCCGGGACGCCCCTGCTACGCCACGCCATCGGCGGGATGAAGGCCACGATGGCCGAATCGATGGCGGTATTCGCGCCGAACGCCAATTCCTACCGGCGTTTCGTGAGCGAGAGCTACGCGCCGACCGCGCCGATCTGGGGCGTGAACAACCGCACCGTGTCGCTGCGCGTGCCGGCCGGGCCGCCGGTGTCGCGCCACGTGGAGCACCGCATCGCGGGCGCCGATGCCAACCTGTACTTGGCGGTGGCCACGGTGCTGGCGGCCGCCGAGTACGGCCTGCGCGAGAAGCTCGACCCGGGCGCGGCGGTGGAAGGCAATGGCTACGCGCAGGTACGCGAGCGTACCTTGCCCGCCACGTGGCACGAGTCGCTGGAGCTCGCCTCGAAGTCGGCGTTCCTGCGCGACGCGCTCGGTGCAGATTTCCTGGAGGTGTACCTCGCCATCAAGCGCCAGGAATGCGCGCGTTTTTCCGCGGAGGTCGGCGAGCTCGACTACGCCTGGTACCTGCGCAGCTGAGGAGATCGGCTCAGGGTTTGGGCGCAGGCCTGGCCGCGGCGGCGCTTTCCTTCGCGACCAGGAACTTCACCACCTCGATCATCTGGTCGAAGCTCTGTTCGGGATTGATGCGGTACTTGCCGGCCACCACCAGCGTCGGCGTGCTGGGAACCTGCATGGCCTCGATCTGGCTGTCCGCCTGGCGGACCTTCAAGTCGACGCCGAACGACCTGGCCGCGGCCAGGAAGGCGGAAGCCTTCACGCCCGCCACGCGCTCGTAGAAGCGCGCGATGTCTTCGAGCTTCGGCAGCGCCGCGATGGGCTTCAGTTTCTGGCCCGTGGCGTCGGTGATGGAAAGTTCGCCGGTCTTCCACACGGCGTCGAACATGGCTTCGTGCGCCTTGTCGGCGACGCCGAGCGACTGAGCCGCGAGGTAGGCGCGCTGCAACGTGGGCCAGTTTTCCGCCTCGTGCCACGACGCCGGCAGGTACACGAGCTGTGCGGCCGGGGGCAGGGCGGCCTTGAGCTTCCTCATCGTCGGCCGGAACTGGTTGCAGGCCGGGCAACCATACGAAAACACTTCCATGACCTCGACCTTGCCGGGCGCGACGTGGGTCTGTTGCGCCTGCGGCAGCACGAAGTACTCCTTGCCGGCCGTGAAGTTCGCGGCGTGGACTGTGCCAGCAAGTGTCGCCAGGGTCGCGGCAAGGAATGCGATAGATAGACGCGTCATGAAATCCTCACGGAAGGTGCCCTCAGACGGTGCCGGAGCATGCATTCCGGCATAACACTTACAAAGTTATGCCGGAATGCATGCTCCGGCACCCTCTTCGTCCTATTTCTTGGCGGGGGCGGGCGCGCTTTCCTTGGCGACCAGGTACTTCACCAGCTCGATGATCGCGTCGTTGGTCTTGAGGTTTTCGTTGTTCACGCGGTACTTGCCGTTCACGACCAGCGTCGGCGTGCCGGTGACCTGCATGGCGCGGATCTGGCTGTCGGCCTGGCGGATCTTGAGATCCACACCGAATGACTTGGACGCGGCCACGAAGTCGGCGGCCTTCACGCCCGTCACGCGCTGGTAGAAGCGCGCCATGTCCTCGATCTTCGGCATGGCGGCCTGCGGCTTCAGGCGCTGGGTGCCCAGGTCCATGATCGCCAGTTCGCCCGTCTTCCAGATCGCATCGAACATCGCGTCGTGCGCCTTCTCCGCCACGCCTAACGACTGCGCGGTGATGAAGGCTCGTTGCAGCGTCGGCCAGTTCTCCTGAGGCGCCCATCCCGCCGGCAGGTACGCGACCTGCGCATTCGGCGGCAAGGCGGCCTTGAGCTTCTTCATCGTCGCCCGGAACTGGTCGCAGTGCGGGCAACCGTACGAGAACACCTCCAGGACTTCGACTTTGCCGGGCGCCACCTGGGTCCGTTGAGCCTGCGGAAGAATGCTGTACTGGACTCCCGCCACCCAATCGGTGGCCTGGGCGGTGGCCGCGAACGCCAGGGCGGCGGTGGCCAGGAAAGCGATCGACAGACGCGTCATGTAAACCTCGTTTGAAACCCTTCTACCCGTCGGCGGGACTGGACTCCGGTACGACTCGTTCCGGCGCGGATGATTCCATGGGCCGGGCGGGAGCGAAACCGGCGCCGACAGGTTAGATCCCCGCGCATGGACCCCACCTGAACGGACGTACCTCGTTGAGGTGCGGGCCTTTTTCCGGGGTATGGGGAGTGTCCCCATTCCCTCTAACCCGGTAACATCGCCGCCCTTTTCCACGTCTCTCGGGCTTTCCATGCGTTCTCACTATTGCGGCCAGGTCAACGAAAAGCTGGTCGGTCAAGAGGTTACGGTTGCCGGCTGGGTGCATCGCCGGCGCGATCATGGAGGCGTGATCTTCGTCGACCTGCGCGACCGCGACGGCCTGCTGCAGATCGTCATCGACCCCGACAACAAGGCACAGTTCGCCGAGGCCGAGAAGCTGCGCAACGAGTTCGTGGTCAAGGTCCGCGGCCTGGTGCGCGAGCGCCCGGCGGGCACGGCCAACGCCAACCTCGCCTCGGGCAAGGTCGAGTTGTTAGCCCGCGAGCTCGTGACGCTCAACCGCTCCGAGCCGCTGCCCTTCCAGCTCGACGAACAGGTGAGCGAGGAGATCCGCCTCAAGTACCGCTACCTCGACCTGCGCCGCGACGACATGCAGCGCCGCCTGCGCCTGCGCCACAAGATCACGCGCGCCATGCGCAAGTACCTCGACGACCAGAACTTCGTCGACATCGAGACGCCGGTGCTCGGCAAGGCGACGCCGGAAGGCGCGCGCGACTATCTCGTGCCTTCGCGTACGCATGCGGGCTCGTTCTTCGCGTTGCCGCAGTCGCCGCAGATCTTCAAGCAGCTGCTGATGGTCGCGGGCTTCGACCGCTACTACCAGATCGTCAAGTGCTTCCGTGACGAGGACCTGCGCGCCGAGCGCCAACCCGAGTTCACGCAGCTCGACATCGAGACTTCGTTCCTCTCGCAGGAACAGATCATGCAGATGATGGAAGCGCTGACGCGCCACATCTTCAAGGACGCCATCGGCGCGGAGCTCGCCGATCCCTTCCCACGCATGTCGTTCGCCGAAGCGATGAAGCGCTACGGTTCCGACAAGCCGGACCTGCGCAATCCGCTCGAGCTGGTCGACGTGGCCGATCTCGTCGCCACCTGCGACTTCAAGGTGTTTGCCGGTCCCGCCAAGGATCCGAAGGGCCGCGTGGCCGCGCTGCGCGTGCCGGGCGGCGGCGCCATGCCGCGCTCGCAGATCGACGACTACACTGCGTTCGTGGCGCGCTATGGCGCCAAGGGCCTGGCTTACATCAAGGTGAACAGCGTCGCGCAGGGCAAGGAAGGACTGCAATCGCCGATCGTGAAGTTCCTGAGCGACGATGCCGTGAAGGGCATCCTCGAACGCACCGGTGCGCGCGACAACGATCTCATCTTCTTCGGCGCGGATTCCGCCAAGGTGGTCAACGACGCCATCGGCGCCCTGCGCCTCAAGGTCGGCGTCGACCAGAAGTTGACCAGCGGCGACTGGAAGCCGCTGTGGGTGGTCGACTTCCCGATGTTCGAGTGGGACCCGGAGGAGAAGCGCTGGGTGGCCATGCATCATCCGTTCACCTCGCCGGTGAGCGACGACGTGGCGGCGCTCAAGGCCAATCCGGCGGCCGCGCTCGCCAAGGCCTACGACCTGGTGCTGAACGGCAGCGAGATCGCCGGTGGCTCGGTGCGTATCTTCCGCCAGGACATGCAGTCGGCGGTGTTCGAGTTGCTGGGCATCGGCGCCGAGGAAGCGAAGCTCAAGTTCGGCTTCCTGCTCGACGCCCTCAAGTTCGGCGCGCCGCCGCACGGCGGCATCGCCTTCGGCCTCGACCGGCTGGTCATGCACATGTGCGGCACGGAGAGCATCCGCGACGTCATCGCCTTCCCGAAGACGCAGACCGCCGCGGATCTCATGACCGATGCACCGACCGAGGTCAGCGAGAAGCAGCTGCGCGAGCTGCACATCCGCGTCAGGACACCCCCGCCAACCTGAGGGGACATTCCTCGTTTCGGCTGTAACAATCATCTGAGGCACGGGGTGTGCGGATGTCGCAGCCGCTCATTACAACCGCAATGAGGAATGTCCCCACGGCCGTGGTGTTCGTCCACGGCCTGTTCATGAACGGCGCGGAGTTCGCGCTGCTGCGTCGCCGGCTCGCGGCCGCGCACGGATTCCAGGCGCATCGCTTCAGCTACCCGACCGTCCGGGGCTCGATGGCGGGAACGCTCGAACAACTCGGGAAGTTCGTCGCTGCCATCGACGCCGAGCGCATCCATTTCGTCGGACACAGCCTGGGCGGCGTGGTGTTGTGCCGTTATTTCGAGCGCGGGAATTGCGCACGCACCGGTCGCGTGGTGCTGCTGGGTTCGCCGCTGGTCGGGAGCCGCTCGGCGCGCGCCGTGGCCCGCCATGCCTGGCTGCGGCGGGTGGTCGGGCCGCTGGTGGCCGAAGAGCTGCTGGACGACTGCGCACCACGCACCTGGGGTTGCGGGCACGAGCTGGGCATCGTGGCCGGCACCCGGCCCATGGGGCTCGGGCGCTTTTTCGCGCATTTCGAAGAAGACTCCGACGGTACCGTGGCCGTCAGCGAGACCAAACTACCCGGCCATACCGCCCACGTGACGCTGCCGGTGAGCCACATGGGCATGCTGGCGTCGGCCGGCGTGGCGACCCAGGTGGGCGAGTTCCTGGCGCGCGGTGCCTTCATCGAGGTCCGATGACGCGCCGGCTGTCAACCCGGGGCCGCTGCCCGCCTGGCTAACAACCCGGTGTCACCGGTGGCAATCGGAACGGGTCGCGTGCCGACGTCGCCAGCCCTGACGACCATGCCGATAATGTGAACCGCTGCTCATCTTCGACGGCGCGGCTTCCGAATACTCCCTGCCACGTCACCGTTGCAAGGAGTCATGATGAACCTGGATGCCGCTCACCGGATTCGCGCCGGTCTTTTTGTCCCGTTCGTGCTGGCATTGAGTGCCTGCGGCGGCGGGGGTGGTGGCGCGGGGCAGTCCCAGGGGCCCAAGGTGGTGAGCGTGGCGCTGAGCGCGCCGGCCAACAATGCGCTGGTGGGAGTGAACACCACGCAGAACATCACGGCCACCATCGCCAACATTCCGGCGAGCCGCCTGAGCTGGACGGTGCTGCCGGCCGGGCAGGCCGCGAATGCGACCATTACAATCGTCTCGTCCACCGGCACCTCCGCCGTCGTCGGCTTCAAGGCGACGGTCACCGGCAACTACACCGTGACGGTGACCAGCCAGGACGACGCGACCAAGACCGCGCAGATCGACCTGCGCGTGCACAACGTCTACACGGCGATCGACGGCGGTGGCCAGCGAAGGACGTTCCTGCGCGCCGATGGCCGCGTGGTCGGCACGGGATTGGCCGATGCCGCCGATGCCGCGGGCGCGCCCACGGATGTGCTCGAGCAAATCTCACAGGGTGAACGTTTCCGCGTGGGCATCAAGACCGACGGCACGCTGGTCAGCTGGGGTCCCGCCATCGACGGCGGCAGTTCGGCTCCCACTGCGCCTCCGGGCGGGCTCACGCAGGTGTCGAAAATCGACGCGGGCTTCTATCACGCACTGGCCATCCGGGAAGACGGCACCCTGGCCACCTGGGGAAAGTTCAACGGAAACGACGTGCGGCTGCCGGATGACTACTCGACCCGCAAATTCACTTCCGTTGGCGTGCTGCTGGGCTCGAGCGCCGCGCTCGAAGACTCGGGCGCGATCTCGGTGTGGAACGCCACGAGCGGTTCACTCTCCACGTTGCCTGCCCAGTGGCAGGGCCGCACGTTCAAGGCGATGTGCGCGACCCAATGGTATGTCCTCGCCGTCGATTCCACGGGTGCGTTGCTGGCCTGGAATCCGATCAACAGCGAAGACCCGGAGACGGGCACGCCGCCGGCCACCAGCGGCCCGGTGGCGGCGGTCTACTGCGGCAGCGACAACGCCGTGCTGGCACAGGAGAACGGCCGGGTCATGGCGTGGGGCGTGAATCTCGGCGGCGGCGATTTCGACAGCAACACCGTAGCCGGCTTTCCGCGCATCAAGGGCGCCTCGCTGTTCGCCTACGGTGAGCCGTATTTCCTGTCCGAGAGCGGCGCCATCGTCGATCGCACGGGCAACATCGTCACGGCGATCGATGCCCTGTGAGCGAGCGCGTGACCCGCGGGCTCAGCCGAGGAGCGACCTCAGCCGGTAGATGAGATCCAGCGCCGCGCGCGGTGTGAGGTCGTCGGCGCTGACGGCCTTCACCGCCGCCTCGAGCTCCAGCAAGCGCGGATCCACCGGCGGCGGTGCGGGAGGCTCCAGCGGTAGTTGGGCTTGCGGCGTGGTATTCGCCGCGCGTTGACGCGTACGCGTGGCGCGCGCATCCGGCGTGGCATGGGCCCCGCCGGATTCCAGCGCCACCAGGTACTCGCGCGCCGCCGCGATCACCTCGCGCGGCACGCCCGCGAGCTGCGCCACCGCGAGCCCGTAGCTGCGGCTCGCCGGTCCTTCCTTGACCGCGTGCAGGAACACGATGCCGTCGCGATGCTCGGTGGCGTCGAGATGCACGTTGGCGATGCCATCGATCTCGTTCGCCAGGCTGGTGAGCTCGAAGTAGTGCGTCGCAAACAACGTGAAACTGCGATTGACACGCGCGATGTGCCGCGCGACCGCCCAGGCCAGCGACAGGCCGTCGAAGGTGCTGGTGCCGCGCCCGATCTCGTCCATCAGGATCAGGCTCTTGTCGGTGGCATTGTTGAGGATGTTCGCGGCCTCGGTCATCTCCACCATGAAGGTCGAGCGGCCGCCGGCCAGATCGTCACCGGCGCCGATGCGCGTGAAGATGCGATCGATGGGGCCGAGCGTGGCCTCTTCGGCCGGCACGAAACTACCGATGTGCGCGAGCAGCACGATCAGCGCGCCCTGGCGCATGTAGGTGCTCTTGCCGCCCATGTTGGGGCCCGTGACGATGAGCATGCGGCGCGTGCCATCGAGCACCAGGTCGTTGGGCACGAAGGGCGTGTCGATGAAATGCTCGACCACCGGGTGGCGGCCGCCGCGGATATCGAGGCGCGCTTCGCTCACGAGTTTCGGTTCAGTCCAGCCGAGCTGCGCGGCGCGTTCGGCCAGCGCCGCGAGGCAGTCGACTGAAGACAGCGCGGCCGCCGTGGCCTGCAACGCCGCCAGCCGATCGATGAGCTGGGTCAACAGCTCGTCGTACAGCTCGCGCTCGCGCGCCAGCGACTTCTCGCGGGCACCCAGCACCTTGTCCTCGAAGCTCTTGAGCTCCGGCGTGATGAAACGCTCGGCGTTCTTCACGGTCTGGCGGCGGATGTAGTCCTTGGGAACGGCGTCGGCCTGCGAGCGGTTCACTTCTATATAGAAGCCGGAGACGCGGTTGTAGGCGAGGCGCAGCGACGGAATTCCGGAGCGCTCGCGTTCGCGCCGCTCGAGCTCGAGCAGGAACTCGTCGGTGTTGGAGGAGATGCGGCGCAGCTCGTCGAGTTCGGCGTCGTAGCCGGCGGCGATCACGTCGCCGTCACGCAGTTGCACCGAGGGCTCCTCGGCGATGGCCCGGTGCAGCAGGTCGACGACGTCACCGTGTTCATTGACCGCGGCGGTCAGTTCGGCGACCAGGGGCGCTTCGATACGCTTGAGCGCCGCGCGCAACCCGGGGAGCACGGCCAGCGAGCCGCGCAACGCGGTGAGATCGCGCGGCCGCGCACTGCGCAGCGCCACGCGCGCGAGGATGCGCTCGACGTCGCCGATGGCGCGCAGCGGTTCGCGCAGGCCCTCGAAGCGTCGCGCGTCGACCAGCAATGAAAGTGCCTGGAAGCGCCGGCGCAGCTCCTGCTGGTCGGTGAGCGGACGATTCAGCCAGCGGCGCAGACAGCGCGAGCCCATGGGCGTGACCGTGGCATCGAGCAACGCGAACAACGTGGCCGAGTCCTGCCCCGAAAGCGAGGCGTCGATCTCGAGGTTGCGGCGGGTGGCCGCGTCGAGTTGCAAGGCATCGCCGCGTTCTTCCACCGCCAGGCGCGTGATGTGGGGCAGTGCGGTCTTCTGCGTCTCGCGCACGTACTGCAACAGCGCGCCGGCAGCGCTGATCGCCAGCGGCAGGTCGTCGGCGCCGAAGCCGCGCAGGTCGAGCGTGCCGAGCTGGTCGGTGAGCAGGCGCGAGGCGCTGGCGAGCTCGAAGTGCCACGGCGGGCGCACGCGCGCGGCGCCGTCCAGCAACGCATCCAGCTCGCGGGCATGGTCTTCGGGAATCAGCAATTCCGCGGGCTTGAGCCGCTCGAGCTCGGCCAGCAGCGCGGCGTCGCCGTCCGCCTCGAGCACCGTGAACCGGCCTGCGGCGAGGTCGAGCCAGGCCAGGCCATAGGTAGAGGTGTCCTTGCCGGGCCGGCGCGCGACCGCGGCGAGCAGCGTCTCGCGGCGCTGCTCGAGCAGGGCGTCGTCGGTGACGGTGCCCGGCGTGACCACGCGCACGACCTGGCGCTCCACCGGGCCTTTCGACTTCGCGGGATCGCCTATCTGCTCGCAAATGGCCACCGACTCACCCTTGCGCACCAGGCGCGCGAGGTAGGTGTCGACGCTGTGGTGAGGCACCCCCGCCATCGGGATCGGCTCGCCCGCAGAATTGCCACGCGAGGTCAACGTGATGTCGATGAGCCGCGCGGCCCGCCGCGCGTCATCGTAGAAGAGTTCGTAGAAGTCGCCCATGCGGTAGAAGACCAGGGCGTTGGGGTACTCGGCCTTGATGCGCAGGTACTGCTGCATCATCGGCGTGTGGTTCGACATGGGCTGTTGCACGTCGGAATCTTAGCGCAGACGCCGTGGCTGCCCGCAGTGCCTATGGCGGCGCGCGGGCGAACCGACCAC
>DASSRK010000111.1:0-25192 GCA_035701825.1 Steroidobacteraceae bacterium | reverse complement strand
AAGGCTTCCACCGCGCGCGAGCGCTCCACCGAGGCGATGCGGAAGCGGTCCTGCACCACTTCGAGGGTGCTGCCGCTGCGCGCGTGGATGCGCGTGTAGCCCTGCGACTCCAGCAGCTGCTTGATTTCCGTTTCCTTGAAGTTCTTCGGCACCGGGATCGGGAAGCAGACGTACACGCGCGGATCGCCGGCCGCGGCGGCGCGGTGCGTGGCGTCGCTGTAAATGCTCTCCGCGGTATCGCGGCGCACCGGCTTGCCGCAGTTGCGGCAGTGGAGCGTCGCCGCGCGCGCGAACATCAGCTTCAGGTGATCGTTGAGCTCGGTCATCGTGCCGACCGTCGAGCGCGAGGTGCGCACCGGGTTGGTCTGGTCGATGGCGATGGCCGGCGGAATGCCGTCGACGCGATCCACCGCCGGCTTGTCCATGCGGTCGAGGAACTGGCGTGCGTAGGGCGAGAAGGTCTCCACGTAGCGGCGCTGGCCCTCCGCGTACAGCGTGTCGAACACCAGCGAGGACTTGCCCGAGCCCGAGACGCCCGTGACCACCACCAGCTCGTTGAGCGGGATGTCGAGGCTCAGGTTCTTGAGGTTGTTCTGCCGCGCGCCGTGCACGCCGATGCAGGCGCGCGAATGAACGTGCGCGTTCGCCTTGGGCGCGGTCTTTCGGGCGGCGGGCTTGCGGGAGGTGACAGGCTTGTCCATGTAGTGATCCGGGACCAAAGTCGCGGATCGATCATTGTACTTGGGTCGTCAAGAGGTGAGGCCGCGATTGGCGGCTCGCCGGCTATTTCGGACACACTCCGTAGGCTTGTCGGTAGGGCATGCCGAAACAGCGCCCCAGTTCGTCGACCACATTCAGGTTGGGGGGCCACTCGATGGGTCTGCCCATAGGATCTTTCAAGTCGAAGCTTGCCGGCTTCGGGTACGCAGCCAACGACTCGCGCGCGGCATCGAAGCTTTTGCGGTCGCCTTTCAGGAATGCGATCGTGGCGTCGACATATTCATTCCAGCCCGAACTCGACGACGGCACGTGACAACGCTCGAACAGCGCAATCGCGGCCTCCGTCTGGCCCGCGAGCGCGCGCATCTGGCCTTCGTGCCAGATGAGGATCGTGGCTTCGTTGTGGTGCCGCTCCCGGTAGTCGCGCAGCAGATCCGCGGCGACCAACTGGCACTGCGGCTTGTCGCCGAGAGGGCGCCAGCCACCATCCAGGTCCTGGTCGAAGGCGTGCTGGTCGAGCGCCAGCAGACGGTCGCGATCGAACTCGCAGGGCTCATTGCGGAACCGTTCCAGGCCAGACTGCGTCATGCGGATGGCATCCTCAATGGAGGTGTCGAACGAATAGCTGTTTTCATCCCACGCGGGCAGGTTCGCCAGCATGGGCATCGAACGGTTTTCGCCCACCAACCTCGCCACGCTGCGCAGCAGCGCATCACGCGTCAGGCGGAACACAAATGGCATCGTATGGCCATCCAGCGTGGGAACCGCCTTGATGGCGACTTCGAAAGCTGTTCCGCCATTCGAATCGCGACCGGAGCGCAGGATGATCAGCGTCTGTTCCGACTCCTTGCCTTCGTTTCGATAGGTCCATTCCTGGCCCGCGCCGAATTGGGATTGTGCTCCGGCCGCGGTCAGCGCAATCCCGCTCCACGCGACGCCCGCGGCAAGTAGCAAGCGCACGATAAGGCTCATGAGGTGAACCATACCAATGATGCATTCGCGTCGCGTTTAGTTTCGCGCGCGATAGAAGCCCAGTTGCGGATCGAAAGCGTCCTGCGACTCGGGCGCCCAGAAGCCCTCTAGCTTCGCGGTTCGCAGGCACCGGGCCGCCATTTCCGGCGTCACCAGCAGCCACCACGTGCCGGCGGGCGGCTCGTGGCCGCCGAAATGCGCCCAGACGTCCAGCCAATCGTCACAGGCGAGGACCTCGCGCGCGAAGGCTTCCTGCACCGGAATGCGTGCCGTGAGGTCGGCGTGCAGCCGGTCGATGGCCTGCTGAGCAATTTTTTCAATCTCCTCTTCGGAGAGGTCCGCCGCCTTTGGCCCAGCCTTCACCTGCTCGCGCATCGATTTGCGGATGGCATCGTGCTGGCGGGTGGCATCGCGCTGGCTGAGCGAGCCGTGCAACAGCACGTAAGAATGCGGCTCGATCCTTACGCGCTTCGCCGCCGGGAGCAGGTAATCCGCGCAGCTCGAAGCGCACAGCCCATCGACCACCAGCAGGTCGAGCCGCCCGCGCAGAGCCAGCGCCGACTGCAGCGTGACCCAGGCATCGCCGCCACCGGAGGTGATGCGCAGCTCATCGACGGCCGCGTCCTTCCTGCCTAGCCGCTCGAGGCAGCTCTCCAGGTCTTCGCTAGGGCCCGCATACACCACGCGGTGGGCGGTCCCGGAATATTCGCACTCGCGGCGCGCCGCCAGTGACTCGAGCGAGGCGAAGTCCCGCGGCGCCGAATCCGCGCCCGCCGAACACAGCACCGGCAATGCAAATATCGTGCGCAACCATCGCTTCATGGATTCCTCCGTGCGGGAACGCATCCTACACACCCGAACCTGAACGAATCGTTAGCAAGTCGGCCAACGACCATGGGAAGATTCGCCGCCGCGTCGAATTCGACCAGGGGGAAATGTGGCCATCGAGAACAACAAGAGCGGGATCGATCCCGCGCATCGTCGTGTCATTTTCGCGTCGTCGCTCGGCACGGTGTTCGAGTGGTACGACTTCTACCTGTACGGCTCGCTGGTCGCGATCATCACGAAGAAATTCTTCTCCGGGATGAACGACACCACGGGTTTCCTGTTCGCGCTGCTGGCCTTCGCGGCCGGCTTCTTCGTGCGGCCGTTCGGCGCGCTGGTGTTCGGCCGGCTCGGCGACCTGGTCGGCCGCAAGTACACCTTCCTGGTCACCATCGTCATCATGGGCGCCTCGACCGCGCTGGTCGGCTGCCTGCCGACCTACGAGACCATCGGCATGGCGGCGCCGATCATCTTCATCACGCTGCGGCTGCTGCAGGGCCTGGCGCTCGGCGGCCAGTACGGCGGCGCGGCGACCTACATCTCCGAGCATGCGCCGGAAGGGCGTCGCGGTCTCTACACGAGCTGGATCCAGACCACGGCGACACTGGGGTTCTTCCTGTCGCTGATCGTCATCCTGTTGTGCCGCTGGCTCATGCCCGCGGGCTACTTCGAGGACCAGGGCTGGCGCGTGCCGTTCCTGCTGTCGATCGCGCTGCTCGGCATCTCGGTGTACATCCGCCTGCAGCTGCAGGAATCGCCCGAGTTCCAGGAGATCAAGGCCGCGGGAAAATTGTCGAAGGCGCCGCTGTCGGAGTCCTTCGGGCAATGGGCCAACCTCAAGGTCGTACTGCTCGCCTTGTTAGGCGCGACGGCCGGCCAGGCCGTCGTGTGGTACGGCGGACAGTTCTACGCGCTGCTGTTCCTCGAGAAGACGCTGCAGGTCGACGCCACCAGCGCGCAGCTGGTGATGGCCGTCGCGCTGCTGATCGCGACGCCGTTCTTCGTGGTGTTCGGCGCGCTGTCGGACAAAATCGGCCGCAAGAAGATCGTGCTCGCCGGTTGCCTGCTCGCGGTGCTCACGTATTTCCCGATCTTCAAGGCGATCACGCATTTCGCGAACCCGGCGCTCGGCGCCGCGGTGCAGACCGCGCCGGTCACGGTGATCGCGAATCCCGCCGAGTGCAGCTTCCAGTTCGATCCGGTGGGCAAGAAGAAATACCTGCAAGGGTGTGACCTCGCCAAGGGCGCGCTGGCGCGCATGGGCGTGTCGTACTCGAATGAGGCGGCCGCGCTCAGCGGCATGGCGCAGGTGAAGATCGGCGACAAGGTGATCGACGTGTATGGCCTCGAGGGCGCGCCCGACGCCGCGCAGTACAAGAAAGGCCAGGACGCCGTCACCGCGACGCTCAAGGCCGCGCTCGCCGAGGCGGGCTATCCGGCCAAGGCCGACATGAAGGCCTTCAACTACCCGATGGTCATCCTGCTGTGCGCCATCCTCGTGATCTACGTGACCATGGTGTACGGCCCGATCGCCGCGTGGCTGGTCGAGCTCTTCCCGGCGCGCATCCGCTACACGTCCATGTCCCTGCCGTATCACATCGGCAATGGCTGGTTCGGCGGCTTCCTGCCGGTGACCTCGTTCGCCATCGTCGCGGCCACGGGCAACATCTACGACGGACTGTGGTACCCCATCGTCGTCGCCGCGATGACCTTCGTCATCGGCGGCCTCTTCCTGCGCGAGACGAAATCCTAGACGGTGCCGGAGCATGCATTCCGGCATAACGTCAGCCGACCGTAGACCGTAGTCCTACTTCTCAGGCCCGACGAAGCCGAGGATACTCGCCCCGAGAAGTGGGCCGGGTCGCTGACTTGCTTGGGCTCGACCCGACTACAAGCAGACAAAGGAGTGGTCTCATGAAGTCGTGGACTACGCGCGGTTCCGCCGTGCTGTTGATGAGCGCGCCGTTCATCGCGCAGGCACAGGGCAACAAGCCACCGAGCGACGACGACATCCAGGAAGAGATCGTCGTGACCGCGCAGAAGCGCGCCACGGCGCTGCAGGAGGTGCCGTTCTCCGTGGCCGCGGTCACCTCGCAGGACATCGAGGAATCGGGCGCGACCAACATCGTCGAGATCGCGCGCAACGTCCCGGGCCTGTACATCACGGATCTCGGCCCCGGCCAGAGCCAGGTGGCGATTCGCGGCATCAGCGCCGGGCAGGTGGTGCGCGACCAGGCGGGCGTCAAGGAATCGGTCGGGATCTACCTCGATGAATCGCCGATCTCGGTGGCGTTGTTCACGCCGGACCTGGATCTCTACGACATGGATCGCATCGAGGTGCTGCGCGGCCCGCAGGGCACGTTGTTCGGCGCGGGTTCGAGCTCAGGCGCGGTGCGCTACATCACCGCGCAACCCAAGATCGGCGATTTCGGCGGCTCCATGGAGATCGGCGGCCTCGGCTACACCGGCGGGGACATCGGCGGCTCCTTCCGCGGCGTGCTGAACGCGCCCCTCGGTGAGTCCGCGGCCATGCGCGCGGTGGGTTACTACACCTATCTACCCGGCTTCGTCGACGCGGTGTACCCGGGGCGGGACACGCGCGAGAACGTCAACGACGGCACGCGCACCGGCGGGCGCCTGGCGTTCCGCTTCGAGCCCAACGAGAACTTCAACATCACGCCGCGCATCGTCTACCAGAAGCTGGAAACCCACGGGTTCCCGCGCGAGGACGTGTACAACATCCTCGGCAATCCCTGGACGACCACCGAGCCCGCCGTCGACGTGGGTGAGCGGCAGCAGGTCAGGCAGTTCGAAGAAGGCCTCACGGACGAGTTCACGTTGATGGACCTGACGATGGACTTCGGCCTCGGTGATCTCGGCCTCACCTCGGTCACCACCTACATCGACCGCCAGGTGGAAGTGAAGCGCGACGCCAGCCAGCTCACCGGCAGCGTCACCTTCGGCTTCGGCGTGGCGACCCCGGAAGAGGTGCGCCTCGACTCGCCGCTGTACGACGACACCGACCTGCAGGTGTTCAGCCAGGAGATCCGCCTGGCCTCGACGCGCGAAGGCCCGATGCAATGGCTGGTCGGCGCGTTCTACCAGCAGGCCGATCGCAAGTACGGCCAGACGCTGCCGACGCCGGGCTACGACGCCATCACCCTGCGCCTCGACCCGCGCTACGACAGCGCGTTCTTCAACGCTCCGCCGGATACGCCTTACTACTCGCGCCTCAGCTACGACTTCAGCCAGTTCGCGATCTTTGGCGAGGCGACCTATCGCTTCAGCCCGGCGTGGGCGCTGACCGCGGGCCTGCGGTACTACGACTTCTCCGAAGACCGCGTGCTGACTTTCGCGGGCATCTTCGCCGACCAGGGCTACACCGACGAGCCTGGCTCGACCAGTTCCGACGGCTTTTCGCCGCGGGTGATCCTGGCCTTCAATCCGGACCAGGACGTGCAGTTCACCGCGCAGGCGTCGCGCGGCTTCCGCCTCGGCGGCATCAACGATCCGCTCAACGTCGGGCTGTGCACGCCGGAGGACCTCGAGACCTACGGCGGCCATCCGACCTGGGATGACGAGAACGTCACCAACTACGAGCTCGGCGCGAAGTCGCGCTTCCACAATGGGCAGGTCACGCTGAACGCCTCGATGTTCGTCACCGAGATCGACGGCCTGCAGGTCATCGCGGACGCCGGCTCGTGTTCCTCGCGCATCGTCCTGAACGCGGATGCGCGCACCGTGGGCACCGAGATCGAGATGTTCCTGCGGCCGGACGAGCACTGGGATTTCGGCCTGTCCATGACCTACGTGAAAGCCAAGATGAGCGAGACCAGGCGCGACTCCGATGGCAACGTGATTGCCGGAATCCGCGATGGCAACCGCATGCCGACCTCGCCGGATCTGCAGTTGGTGGGCACCGCGGGGTACACCTGGAGCATGGGTTCCTCGCTCGACAGCAACCTGCGTTTCACCATCCAGTCGGTGAGCACATCGTTCACCCAGCTCGCCGACCAGGAGCCGAACTTCGGGCTGATCCTGCGGGACCCGACCGGTAGTCCGGGTGCGGCGCAGTTGATCGATTTCGGCGACGTGAGCGTCGACCAGGTCGCGTTCGACGCCGAATTGGCGTCCTACGCGATCGGCAACCTGCGCTGGGGCGTGAGCAGCGGGAAGTGGGAGGCGAGCGTGTACGTCAACAACATCGGCGACACCAATGCGCGGCTCTCCATCGACCGCGAACGCGGCCGCCGCGCGCGCGTCGGCTACCTCACCAACCCCCCGCGCACCTACGGCGCGAGCTTCCGCTTCAACTTCTGAGGAAGACGGAAGACGGAAGACGGTGCCGGAGCATGCATTCCGGCATATCTCGGGCGCCTCCGCCGTGGAGGCGTTTCCGTGGTGGGGCGAGCCCTGAAAAGTTATGCCGGAATGCATGCTCCGGCACCGTCTGGATTACTTCACCGCGGGGTAGGTGAAGAGCAGGAAGTGCGTGGCGTTGAGGGCGAAGTGGACGGCCATGCCGGCCTCGACGCGCTGGGTGCGTAGATAGGCCCAGCCGTAGCCGGCGCCGGCGAGGGTTGCGGCGAGTGCGTATGTCCAGCCGCCGGCCAGGTGTACGGCGCCGAACAGGACCGAGCTCACGACCAGCGCCACCGCGGCGGCGCGCTTGCGGTTGCGCCCGACCTGGGCGAGCTCGCGCAACACGAAGCCGCGGAAGAACACTTCTTCCGACAGGCAGGTGAAGAACAGGTTGGCCGGCGCCCACAGGAAGAAAAGCGGCGTCCACTTGGGATCGAAACGCACGTATCCCAGCACGAGCGTGAGCACCATGACGAGGACCGCCGCCGCGACGAACACCGGCGCGGCGCGCCCGAGCACCCATCCCAGCTCGCGCCACGAGCGCACGCGCTCCGGGACCAGGAGCGCGAACATCAGCACGCCGGGGACGACCTTGGGAAATCCCAGCGACAGGGAATAGGGCATGGCGCCGGGAGTGAGTGTCGTCGCCTCCACGACCACGGTGCGCGGGAACCCGGGCAGCAGCGCGAGGCCCAGCGCCACTGAAAACACCGCGAGCGCCAGCCCCAGTGCAATGCGCAGGCCGGCGCCCGACGCGGCCGATCGGCGGAAAGCGAGCGTCAAGGCCGCGAACAGCGCGAGCCACAGCGCGGCCAGGCCATGCAAGGCGCCGGTGAAATACCCGGCGAGCACCGCGGCGGTGAGCAACCACGCCCACAGAAGCCGTGGTGGGGCCCACAGCGCCAGCACCGCCGCGAGCAGCAGCGCGAAGGGCAACAACGTCGGGAATCCGGCGGCGATCACGGCCATCCTCGCAAGTAGCTAGAGCCAGCCGCGGGGCGCGCTCAATGCACCGCCCGGTTCTGCTGCTCCGCCTTGGTTGCCAGGCTGAAGCGCGGCTCCGTCGCCTTGAGCTTGCCGGTCACGAGCTCGGCGGCATAACGACCGACCTCCGGGCCATGCTTGAAGCCGTGCCCCGAGCCCGCGCCGACCAGCACCACGTTGCCCGCCGCCGGATGCCGATCTATCAGCAGGTCGCCGTTCGAACTGTTCTCGTACTGGCAGACGCGTTCCTCGTTGAGCTGCGCGCCCGCGAGCGCCGGGAAACGCCTGGCGAGATACAGCCGCGCGTCGGCGAGCGCGCCGGGCGAGGCCACGCGGTCGCCACGATCCGGATCGATCGGCGGGCCGTGCTTGTCGTGCGCGACCTTGAAGCCGCGTCCCTCGAGGTCCGGCATGCCATAGAAGATGTCGCCATCGTTGAAGTCGGCCCAGCCGGGCAGGGCGCCGCCGACGAAGCGCGCGTCGCCCGCGGGGGTCGAGAAGAAGAATATTTCCTGGCGCGTCGGGAAGATGCGCGGGCCCAGCAGTCGCGGGAACAGCTTCGGCAGCCAGGGGCCGCAGGAGAAGATGTAGTTGGACGCGGACGCCGGGCCGTCGGGCAGCTCGATCGACTCCAGCGGCTTCGACGCGTCCGGCGGTTTCACCGCGGCCACGCGGTACTCGCCGCCGGCCTTCACGAACTGCCGCACCAGCGTCTGCACCGCGCGCCGCGCCATGAGCACGCCGAACTCCGGCTCCAGCAGGCCGACCTCGATGTCCTTCCAGCTCGCCTGTGGATAGCGCTGTTCCAGCGCCGCGCGGTCGAGCTCGACGGTGGGCAGTTTCAGGCGCCGGTGCACCTCGAGCGATTGTTCGACATAGGGCTCGCGCTTCTGAAAGAAGAACAGCACGCCGATCGGGTGGAATACCGGCAGTCCCGAGAGGTCCGACAGCCACTTCCACTGCGCCAGCGAGTCGAAGGCCATGCGCGTGTAGATCTCGTCCGCGCCATAGGAGCCGCGCGTGAGTCGCGATTCACCGCCGGAAGACGCGCGCGCGTGTGCCACGCCGAATGCGTCGAGCAGCAGCACCCGCTGCCCGGCCTTGCGCAGATGCCAGGCGGTCCACGCCCCAAACACCCCCGCGCCGATGACGATGGAATCCCAGCCGGGCTTGTTCATCTTCGCGTCCTTCGAGTGGGCGACACGCGCGCCGGCGAGCCCGGCCGCCAGGGCAGTGCCGATGGCCGCGCGGCGCGTGATGCGATGAGTCATGCCGGGATTCTAGACGGTGCCGCCAGACGGTGCCGGAGCATGCATTCCGGCATATCTCTTCCGGCATCGTGCGACAGCGTTGGAGCAGATCCGGACCGGCGAGGGATTCCCGCGGGAACCACTGTTCCACCCCCGGGTACACACGCCAGGTCTCTGTTCGTGCGTTCTGGCCGCGAAGCAGGCGATCTCCCCGATAGCCAGTCATCCTTCCATGGAAGGTCCCTTCGACATGCAACGACTTTCGCATCGGATACGCGGCATCAGCGCACTCACACTTGGCGTCTTGCTGCTCAGCGCCTGCGGAGGCGGGTCATCCGCCAACGACATGGACGGTTCGCCGCCGCCGCCACCGCCGGCCATCGTGAGTTTCACCTCCGCTGCCAACGCCGTGCACGTCGGCGAGAACACTCAACTCACGGCGGTGTTCAACGGGGACGAGGCGAACATCGATGGCATCGGTCCCGTGCAAAGCGGCGTTCCCGTCGCGACGACGGCGCTGGCGAGTACCACGACCTTCAGGCTCGAAGTGAAGCGAGGCTCGCAGCATTTCGAGTCTCAGCTGGTCATCGACGTGAGCTACCAGGACCAGTTCCGCACGCTGGCGCCAGCGCCCGTCGCCTACACGCAGCACGTGGCGGTCGCCCTGGCCGATGGAGGCGCGCTCGTGATGGGCGGGAATACTTCGGAAAGCCCGAATGTCCCCGACGCCGACAGCAGCATGCGATTCGATCCACTGACCGAAATCTTTTTGCCAGGTCCCCAGCTTGCACTAACGGCGCAAGCGGAGTTCACGACGCCGGTAGCTCTGCCCGCGGGCGGGCTCCTGCTCGTCGGTCCGGGTATCAACAGCGCGCTCCATCTCGAGGGCGGATTCCGGGCGACCCAGGCCTTCGACGCTTCGAGTGGCGCCTTCCACCAGGTGGGAGATCTCGCCCTGCCGCACGATGGCGGCGGTTCGGTAACCGGCCTCGATAATGGCGAAGTGCTGGTCGCGGGCGGAAATATCCCGGCATCTTCGGCCGCCGAGCGCTACGACACGGCGACCGGGCAGTGGCGCGCCGCTGCGAACATGAACGTCTCCCGCCGTGGGCACACGGCGACACGACTCGCTGATGCCCGCGTGTTGATCGCCGGCGGTGTCACTTGTTGCGGTACGACGGGAGACATCTTCACCGGCACGGCGGAGATCTACGATCCGCGCACCGACGTGTTCCAGCCAACTGGTTCACTGTCGACGCCGCGTGGATTTCACGCGGCCACGCTCTTGTTGGACGGACGGGTACTCCTCACCGGGGGATTCGTCACGATCCAGGGAGCGACGACGGCCTCCGCTGAAATCTACGATCCAGCGACGGGGCAATTCACCCCCGCCGGGACCCTGCAGACGGGCAGGAGCGCGCATTCCGCCATCCGCCTCACGGATGGGCGCGTGCTCGTGCTCGGCGGGATTCAGGCGACGGCGGCGACAGATATATTCGATCCGCGCACGGATACCTGGAAGGCCGGCCCGACTGCAGCATTGGCCAACGCTTCGACGGCGACTCTCCTGCGGAATGGCAAGGTCCTGATCTTCGGCGGAGAGAATGCGTCGGGATTTCCCATCGCGAAGGCGATGCTGTTCGAGTAACAGAGTACGACGACGTCTACGGGTGACCGCCGGCGGCGCCCTCCACGGCGACGGACTGCATCGCGCGGTTGGTCGCGCCGAAGTTGGGCTCGGGCGACTGGCCGGGCGCGGGCTTGCCGTCGAGCACCTTGAGGAAGGCCACGACGTCGCGCAGTTGGGCGCGCGACAGCACCTGCGCGTAGATCTCGGGCATCGACGACGGCGCGGACACGCGCTGCTTCACCTGCTTCGGATCCAGCGTCACCTGCGAACCATCGCCGCGCTTCACCACGACCTGGGTCGCCGACTCGCTCACCACGCTTCCCGATTCGGTCTCGCCGTTCGCCAGCGTGAAGGTCACGTTGTCGAAGCCCGCCGCGATGTGCGCGCTGGGCTTCACCACCGATTCGAGCAGGTACTCGGCCGGCTTCTGCGCGCCGATGGCGCCGAGGTTCGGGCCGGCATCGCCGCCCTCGCCGAAGGCGCGATGACAGCGCGCGCATGGCAGCACGGCATTACCGAAGAACTGGTCCGCGCCCGCGCGCGGATTGCCGCCGGCGAGCGCGAAGCGGTAAGGCGCGAGCGCATCGCTGCCCGCCGCCCACGCGGCCTTCTGCTTGTCCCAGCGCGCCTTCACGGCCGGTGCGCTGCTCTGGTCCACGGCGTCGAGCAATTCCATCTGCGCGCCGGGCTGCACCTTGCCCGCGGCGAGCTGGTCGATGGCGCCCACCAGCAGCGCCGGCGCCTGCGGACTTTGCAGCTGGGCGAGGGCCTGGAACGCCGCCTGCTGCTCCACCTCGGACTTGCTGGCGGTGAAGCGCTTGATGGTCGGCAACGCGAGATCCGGCGCGCGCTGCGCGAGGATCTGCAGCGCCGCGAGCCGCAGCGCGGGCACGGTGGATTTCACCGCCACGGCCGCCGCGTCGACCGCTTCCTTCCCGCCGAAGCCGTCGAGCGTGCGCAACGCGCCCGCACGCAGCGCCTCAGGGGCCTTCTCGTTGGACACGGCAGCCACCAGCGCCGGCGCCGCGGTGCGCAGCTGCAGCGCCGCGATGGCGTCGAGCGTGGCGAGCTGCACCGGTTCCGGCACGTCGCCGCCTAACAACTGCGCCGCCACCGGCGTCAGCGCGGTGACCGCGTCCGTGGCCGGGCGTTCCTTCATCGGGCGATAGATGCCGACGATGCGATCGCGTTGCGGCACCTTGCCCCAGATCGCGAGCTGGCGCAGCGCCTCGCTGCGCATCTGCGGCGTGGCCGAGCCGTTGGCGGCGTAGTTGGCCAGCGCCTGCGCGCGCGGCGCATCGCCGAGCCGGTAGTTGGCATTCAGCGCGCGCAGCACCACGGCTTCGTCCCTGACGGGGGCGCTCGCCAGCTTGCCGGCGAGCGGTGCCAGCGCCGGCGCGATCGGCACGTCGTTGATGGCCTCGGCCGCTTCGCGCACCAGGTAAGCGTCCGAGTCGTCGAGGAACCCCGCGATGGCCGGATCCTCCGAGCGCCGGTACGCCAGCAGCACGCCGAGGCGCACCGCCGCCGACGAATCCTTCGCCGCCGTGGCGAGCGCCGCGTCGGCGCCGAGCTTGGACAGCGCGTTCGACGCGGCGAAGCGCAGGTACGCGTCCTTGTTGTCGTTGGCGCGCAGCAGCTCGATCAGCGGCCTGGCCGAGGCCTCGTTGCCGAGCTTGCCCAGGCTCTGTGCCGCGAAGAATCGCACGCGCGGCTCGCTGTCGGTGAGGCGCGCCACCAGCACCTCTTGCGCGCCTTTCGCGTGGATGTCGCCGAGGCCCTTGGCGGCCTGGGCGCGCACCTCGGGATCCATATCGCCGAGCAGCTGCGCGAGCAGCGGCGCGATCGCCAGGTTCTTGCGCCCCAGCTGCGTCAGGCCCCACACCGCGTGCAGGCGCGCCAGCGGCGCCGCCTTGCGGTCATGGGCGATCTTGCTGAACAGCGCGGCGCTCTTGTCGCCGCGCGCGGCGAGCTCGAGCTGAGCCTCGAGGCGCGCGCGCCGGTCCGGGTGCGACAGCAGCGCGGCGAGCTCGGCGTCCTTGCGCTGCGTGAAGCCCTGCGCGAGTAGTTTGGCGAGGTCGGCGCTGATCTTCGCCTGCGCCGGGTCCGGGGTCACGGGCGAAATGCCGTAGATGCGGCCCTTGTTCGACTTCGGCCAGCCGTCCACCCAGTCGGACAGGTACAGCACGCCGTCGGGGCCGAAGGTCACGTCGGTCGGCAGCACGCCACCGATGAACTGCTGGCTGCTGGTGGGCGCGAAGGTGGCGCCGTTCTGCTTCAGGGTGTAGGTCTGGATGCCGCTGCGCGCGATGCTGCCCTTGAAGTGCGTGATGAAGAAGTGGCCGGCGTACTCGGGCGTGAGGCCCGTGCCCGGGTAGTAGGTGAGGCCCGACGGGCCGTCCTCGATGTTGCAGATCGGCGGCAGTAGATAGGCGGGGCGGCCGGCGAACGCCGGCTTCCACAGGCTTTCGCTCAGCCACGGGCCGCCGTGGCCGAGCGGGGCGTGCTGGTAGCCGATGCGCCAGCCGCTGTCGCCGCCCTCGACCAGGTACACCAGGCGCTCCTGGTCGCCCTGGTCGCTGTCGTTGTCGCCGGTGAACAGGTTGCCGTGCTCGTCGAACACCAGTTCCTGCGGATTGCGCAGGCCGCGATGCACGAGCTCAAGCTCGGTGCCGTCGGGATTGGCGCGGTACACCGCGCCTTCGTCGGGATAGGCGACCGTGGTGCCTTCCCGGGTCTTCACGTTCATGCCGCGATCGCCGATCGAGAAGTACAGCTTGCCGTCGTGGCCGAGCGCCAGGCCGTGGAAGTCGTGGCCGGTGAAGTTGTAGCGCACGCCGAAGCCGCGCAGCAGCTCGGTCCTCTTCACGTGGCCGGCGTCGCCCTCCAGCAGCCACAGGCTCGGGATGTTGGTGAACCACACCTTGCCATGGCGCGCGAGCACACCGGAGGCGATGCCGTCCAGCTCGGAATTGAACTTGTCGGCATAGATACTGCTCTTGTCAGCGACGCCGTCATGGTCGGTGTCCTCGACCAGGCGCACGATCTCGCTCTCGATGGCGAACTGCCTGGTCTGCTCCTCGCCGAACACCTTGCGGTGCAGGGCCATGCGGTCCTCGATGCTGCGCGAGGCGAGGTCGAGCTCGAGCATGCCCATGTAGTCGCGGATATCGAGCACGCTGGTGCGGTAGCGGTACGTCTCCGAGACGAACAGCCGACCCTTCTCGTCGAAGTCGATGGCCACGGGGTTCGCGAGCATGGGCTCGGCGGCCCATAGCGAGGCCTTGAGGCCCTTCGCCAGCGTGAAGCGCTTGATGGCGAGCTTCGCGTCATCCGAAGCCGGGTCGACGACCGGCGTGGGCAGGCGTTCCACCTGCTCGAGCTGCAGGGACTGGGCACAGACGGTGGTAATACCGGCGACGAAGAGCGCGGCGAGCCGCGGCAGCAGCGAAGACTTCATGAGGCTCCGGAAGGGCGGTGGATGTGGGCGATGAAAGGGTTTTCAGCGGCGTGAACTATATATCGAAGCGATGCGCCTGGACGCCGGGCGCATCTGCCGGGAACGGATTCGGGTAAATTCGCGCATCGTGTCGGTGCTTCGATCGCACAAAGGCAAAGTGGTTCTCGCCATCGTGACGGTGATCACGGCGCTCGCCTGGCATGCGGCGCGCGATTCGTCCGGGAACGCCGACCTCGCCGTGGGCGAGACGCGCGACGCGGCGGATTCCGTCACGCCCCCGGCCGCTGTCCCGGCGCAGGCCGCGCCCGTCGCGACCGCGCCCAGGTTCGACTTCTATCTGTTCGCGATGACCCTGCACGACGCGTTCTGCGCGGATGGCCACGAGCGGCAGGCCGAGTGCCGCTCGAAGCAGGCCTGGCCGCTGGTCATCCACGGGTTGTGGCCGGAGAACCTGGCGCCGCGCACGTATCCACACGACTGCCCGGCGCCGCCGCTGGCGCTCGACCGCGCGCTCGAGCTCGAGCTGCAACCGTTCATGCCCGGCATGGCCGACGGCCTGCACCGGCACGAGTGGCGCGAGCATGGCGGCTGCAGCGGGCTCGGCGACGACCAGTACTTCCGCGCGGCGCTCGACCAGGCGCGCGACCTGGAAACGCTGCTGGCGGCGCGCCTAACTACCCTGCAGGGCGAGGAAACCAGTGCCGCGGCGTTGCGCGGGACCGCGGACCTGCTCGGCGCCGGGATCGGCAACACCTTCACGCTGCACTGTCGCACGCTGCGTGGCAGCGGCGGCCGGCCGGTGCTCCTGGAGATCCGCCGCTGCGTGGACAACGACGGGCCGGGCGGCGAGCCCGGCACGCCGCTCGACTGCGCGACCGTCGATCGGCGCGACCAGGGCTGCGGCGGCAGCTTCCTGGTGCTGGGCCCGGCGCGATGACCCTGCAGCTGCGCGAATTGCTGATCGCCTATGGCCTGACCGCGGGCGCGATGCTCGCCGGGTTGCTGCTGATGCGCGCCGACCGACGCGCGTACTGGCGCTGGCCGGTGTACTCGGCGATGGTGATGGCGCTCGGCGTGGTGCTGTGGAACCTGGTTCGCAAGCACCTGCTGCCGGCGCACGCCGACCGGGCGCATCCCACCGCGGTGTACTACGGCGCATTGAGCGTGTACGTGCTGCTCGGATTCGCCGTCGGCAGCTTGCTGGGGCGCCTCACGCGGCGTAATACTCCGGCCGAACAAGAACCCCAAAGGGAGCCCCCATGACCCCCCCAGGCCCGCGCCCCCCACCGCGCCCGGATGAGTAGACGGTGCCGGAGCATGCATTCCGGCATAACTCTGGCGGTATTCGCGCGTATCCGCTGGTTTTGGGGCTAACCAGTCGCTAGTTGTGCCAGCGATCATCCGGCCAGACGGCCCTGGCTACGGATGATCCATGCCCCGACCCCCGCGACTTCATTTTCCCGGCGCGACCTATCACGTCACTCTGCGCGGGAACCATCGCCAAGACATTTTCTTTTGCGCCACCGACCGGGCGCGCATGAGCGAGCTTTTCGCGGATGCGCTCGTGCGCTGCGATGCCCGGCTGCATGGCTATTGCTACATGCCCAACCATGTGCACGCCATCATCCAGGTCAGCGGCGTCCCGCTCGGCCGCATCATGCAGCGAGTCGCGGCGCCATACGCCCGCATGACGCAGGCGCGGCTGGCAACCACCGGGCACCTGTTCGAAAAGCGCTATTACCCCGTTCTGGTCGACACCGACACGTACCTGAAGGAACTGCTGCGCTACATGCACCTGAATCCCGTCCGCGCCCGGATCGTCCGGGAACCGTCGAACTACCCGTGGTCGAGCCATCACGCCTACCTCGGCGAGCGGATCGAACCCTGGGTAACCACGGACCTCGCCCTCTCACTGTTTCACGTCCAGCGCACGCGAGCCATCGATGCATATCGCCGCTTCGTTTCGGATGCGGTTCGAACGGGCTCGATGCAATCACCCCTCGAGGCCCTCAACGCAAATGACGCGCGGATCCTGGGGGACGATGACTTCGCCCGCCGCGTGTTCGGTAGTGAGTGGCGGCCGAAGCCGCGGAAGTCCCTCGGTTCGCTGGCGCAGGAGGGCTGCGCTCATTTTGGTGTCACCGTGGAACAGTTGATGTCGGCGAGTCGCGCGGCAAAGCTCGTCATGGCGCGCAGCTGGGTCGCGGACGCGGCGGTCAAGGAAGGCGTCGCGACGATAGCGGCCGTAGCGAGGTTCCTTCAGCGCGATGAATCGAGTTTGCGGCGGGCTTTGCGCAAGCGTTACGAACCCGCTTGAGTTATGCCGGAATGCATGCTCCGGCACCGTCTAACCGGCACCGTCTACCTCGGCATCTTCACCGCTGACAGGAACGGGTCGGTGCGGGCGCGCCAGGTGGTGCGCCAGCCTTGTTGCCAGGCTTCCTGCAGCGCGGCCTGGGCTTCGGCGGTCTTGCCCTGCATGGCCAGCGACGCGGCGCGCAGCGATTTCGCGCCGAAGTGCCGGCCGCCGTTCTTCTCGTAGGCCGCCAGCATCTGGTCGAGCTGCTCGAGCAGCTGCTTCGCGCGCCGCGCGTCGCCGCCGCCTTTCAATTCGATGCCGGCCTGGTACAGGGCGGCGGAATAGTCATGGCGGATCTGGCTGCCATCGAAAAGATCCGCCGAGGTCATCGGCAGGATGCGCTGCGCATGGGCCAGCGTGCTGCGCGCCACGGCGGCGTCGTCCGCGAGGTACTGCAGCCGCGCAAGCTCGGCGAACTCCCCGCTCGTGAACGCCGTCTTCGCCACGTCGTTGTCGATCAGCCATTTCTTCAGCGCCGCCGGCCCGCCTTCGGCCAGCACGATGTTCGCCTCGCGCGCATGCGCGAACAGCGAATTCTGCCTGGGCAGGCTGCGCAGCAGCGCGCGGGCATCGGCGATGCGTCCCTGCGTGAGCAGCAGGTCGAGCATCTGCTCGGCCAGGTACTCATCGGTCGGCGCGATCTTGCGCGCCGCGTCGACCCACTGGATGGCCTGCGCGGTGTTGCCCCGCGCCCGCGCAATCCACGACGTCGCCAGCGGCCCCCACAGGTTGTTGGTGTCCAGCGTCCGGGCCCGCGAGCAGGCGGCGTCGGCCGCTTCCAGCTCGCCCAGGTCGATCAGCTCCTGGCACCGGAACACGTGCGAGATGAAATCCAGCGGATCCAGGCTCGCCGCCGTCGAGAAATGACTCAGCGCGGAATTCGGATCCGCGCGCCGGTCGAACAGCAACCCGAGGTAACGATGACTCGGCGCGTCGTTCGGGTTCAGCGCGATGGCTTTCTGCAGCAGCGGCAGCGCCTCGCCGAGCTTGTACTGCTCGGTCAGCAGCCAGCCCTTGGTCGCGAGCGCATCCGGCAGGTTGGGCGTCAACGACAGCGCGCGATTGATCAGCGGCTCGACCTTGACCGACACGTCTTCCAGCGGCGCGCGGCTCAGCGCGATGTCGTTGAGCAGGGTCTCGGCCAGCCCGACGTACGCCAGCGAATACTGCGGATCCGCATCGATGGAGCGCCGGAAATATTCCGCCGCCTTGGGATTGTCCTCGGCGGTGCGCTCGCGCTGGCGCGCGCGGCCCAACAAGTACAGCTCGTACGCCTCCATCTTCTCCGGCTGCCGCTGCGCCCAGTGCTGCGGGGTCTCCGCCGACAGCTGCAGGTGCAGCTCCTCGGCCACCGAGCGCGACACGGTGTCTTCGATCTGGAAGATGTTCCCCAGCGGCAGGTCGAAGGTCTTCGACCAGATGTGCTGGCCATTCGTGGCTTCGATGAGCTGCGTGGTGATGCGCAACTGGTCGCCCGAGCGGCGCAGCGATCCCTCGAGCACGTGCGTCGCCTCCAGCTGCCGCCCGATCTCGCGCACGTCGGTGTTCTTGCCCTTGAACGCGAACGCCGAGGTGCGCGCCACCACGCGCAGGGTCGGAATGTGCGCCAGCCAGTTCGACAACTCCTCGGTGAGCCCGTCGCACAGTGCCTGCTCGTTCTGCTGGGCGGTCATGTCGACGAGCGGCAGGACCACGATGGTCGGCAACTTTTCGGAGTCGGACGTCGCCTGGAACAGCCTGCCCGGCATGTTCCAGGCCACGACGCCCAGCACCACCGCCAGCAGGATGCTGCCGAGGCCGAGCGCCAGCCGATTCAGGGGCGCGCGACGGTCGGAGGCGCGCCTGCCGGCGTTCGGCCCCGGGTCGGTGGCCCGCCGGCCGGTTTTCGGGCCCAGGTCCACGGTGGATGCGAGCGACCCGGCACCCGCCCCCAGTGGGATCGCCGGCGCCGGCGGTTCCAGGTGCGCGATGAACCGATACCCCTTGCGGGGCAAGGTCTCGATGTAGCGGGGCGTATCGGCGTCGTCGCCCAAGGCGTTGCGCAGCTTGCGGATCGCCGTATTGAGCCCGGTGTCGAATTCGACCACGCCCTTGGGCCACAGGCGGGCGATCAGGGTCTCGCGGGTCACCACCTCGCCGGCATGGCTGCACAGCTCGTCGAGGATTTGCAGCGGCTGGTCCTGCAGGCGGTGGGTATGGCCGTCTTTCGAGATTTCGCCGGACGCGAAGTCCACACACCAGCCGTCAAATCGGATTTCCCGCTTTTCCATGCATCCGCCGAACTTTCTGGATGCGAATCATAGACAAGTCAGCGCCGGTTCATCGTCCGTCTATCGCCCCGGGGAGGCCGAAGAGCGAGTCTCGCCCCCCGCCGAAGGGCACCCGCGTCCAAAACGAGCGCATCACGACAGAGGAGGAAATGATGACCCTAGCCGCGCATCGCACCATGGCACCTGGCCAGCCGGGCCCCCGGCCGCCGCCGAAGCATCTTTCCGCGCGGGCCCTGACCGCGTTAGTTAGCCAATTGACCACCGGATATCCCCATCCGGACAGCCCGGAGGAAGCTCCGGGCCCGGTCGATCCCTATGTCCGCAAGGCGCTGGAGCGCTCGGTCCTGGGATTGGGGAACAGCACCAATTTGTGGCGGGTCATCGCCGAGAAGCATCCCGAGATCTGGGACGTCATCGGCGGGGACCCGCTCTCGGGCGTGGCGCTGAATCCGCAGCCCCTGCCGCCGCGGTCCGCGTTCCTGGCGGCCGTCATCCTCGAGTTCACCGAACGCATGACCGACGTCTGCGAGCTCGCGGACCTGATTCCGCGCCCGGGCGGCGAGCGCGGCACGCTGATCGTGGCCGGCCACGTGGCCCGGTTCGTCGACGAAGTCTGCGGCAACGGCTTCAGGATCCGGTGGCCGTATCCCTGGCCGGCCCCGAACTGGTTCTCCGATCACCTGGTCGGCTCGGACCTCATCGTCATGGGCACCCAATTCCAACAATGCGCCGGGCTCGCGCTGGATCGCGACGTCGGTCGCACCTTCGCCGACGCGGCGCACGCGTTGCTCGAGGCCGGCGCGGCGCGCCTGGTCTAGGGCCCGGCATCTTTCAGGAGCAGCAGGCCGGCATCGTCATCGTCTCGCAACCCCCGGCGAGTGGGACCTTCCCGCACGATGCTGGCCTTCTCCAATGGAGGCGGAAACGGACTCCGCCTCCATTTTCTTTTGCGCGCGCTGTAGTTAGGCCGGTCCGCGCCACCGCCTTCAGGCGGCCGCGGGCGACAGCGCCGATTCGCGCATGGTCTGCGACAACACGCCGTAGGTCTTGATCCAGGCCTGCTTCACCTCGGGCGTGAACTGCTCGCGCAGCGCCTGTTCCAGCGTCCACAGCAGGGCCGTGCCCACCGGGCCGTAGTGCTCCGCGCGCACGCCGTAGCCGGCGTGCCGCGAGCCGAGCTCGCGCACCACCGGCAGCAGCATGTCGAGGCGGTCGAGGGCGCGAACCGCGGCGCTGATCATCTGCGTGAGCTTGGCGCCTTGCTGCTCCATGTCATCGGAGAACAGCGCGCGCAGGCCGGGGTCCAGCTGGAACAGCTTGCGGTAGAACAGCGCGGCGACGGCTTCCTTCCTCGGCAGCACTTTCAGCCAGCTGTGCTGCACGTACAGGATGTCTTCGTGGGTCATTGACGGCTCCATGTCCCCTCGCAGAGTAGTTGGAGCAAGTGCTGTGCCATGCCGGGCGGGCCGGATGTCGTGCGCTGTCATGGTCGGTGTCGCACCGAAGCGGCGCCGGCTGGACCGGAAGACGCGCGAAGACGGTGCCGAAGACGGTGCCGGAGCATGCATTCCGGCATAAGTCCCCACGTCGCTCGCCTCTTTGGCGGTCGCGAGACTTATGCCGGAATGCATGCTCCGGCACCGTCTTATACTTCCGCGCCACGCATGGCGCTGCTCAGAATCAAGGTGAAACCGGGGTCGCGGGAAGAAAGCCTGGAGCTGCAGGACGACGGCACGTGGATCGCGCGCGTCAAGGCGCCGCCGGTGGATGGCAAGGCGAACGCGGCGCTGATCGCGCTGGTGGCGGCGCATTTCGGCAAACGCAAGGTACAGGTCAGCATCCGCAGCGGCGCGAGCGGCCGCATGAAGTTCGTACTGGTGGAGGATTGACGGGAATGATCACGCTGCACGCCTTCGGTCCGGATTTCGGACTGCCCGACCCGAGTCCGTTCGTGATGAAGGCCGACATGACCCTGAAGCTCTCCGGGTTGCCATACGAGACCACCACGCGCGGCTTCCGCAAGGCGCCTAAGGGCAAACTACCGTACATCCGCGACGGCGAGACCGTGGTCGCCGACTCGACGCTGATCCGCATGTACCTCGAGCAGAAGTACGGCATCGACCTCGACCGCGGCCTGTCGCCGCGCGAGCGCGGCATTGGCTGGGCGGTCGAGAAGATGCTCGAGGATCACATGTACTGGATCATGGTGTACTGGCGCTGGCTCAAGGACGAGAACTTCGCGCGCGGCCCGAAGAAGTGGTTCGACCGCGCGCCGGCCATCATCCGGCCGCTGGTCATCCGCGGAGTTCGCAAATCCATCCGCGGCACCTTGCACCGCCAGGGCCTGGGACGGCACACCGAAGAGGAGTTGACCGCGATCGCGGTGCGCGGGCTCGAGGGGATGTCCGGCATTCTCGGCGACAACCCGTACTTCCTCGGCGCGCAGCCCACCGGCTGCGACGCCACCGTGTTCGCCTTCATCGCCGGCGCGCTGCCGCCGATCTTCGAATCACCCGTGACCGATCGCCTCAGGACCATGACGAACCTCGTGGCCTATCACGACCGGATGATGAAGCAGTACTATCCGAAAATGGGGTCTGACCCCATTTCCTAGCAAATGGGGTCTGACCCCATTTACCGCAGGAAGGCGACGCCCATCGGCTTGACGATCGGCACCGGTTCGCCCTGCGGCGCGAGCTCTCCGCTCTTCGTGTCCACGCGGAACACGCTCAGGTTCGCGCCTTCCTGGTTCGCGACCACCAGCCAATGCCCGCTCGGGTCGAACGTCATGAACCGCGGCGTCTTGCCGCGCGAGGGCACGCGCTGGCGCAGCGTGAGCTCGCCATCTGAACCAATCGCATAGACCACGACGCTGTCGTGCCCGCGGTTCGACACGTACAGATACTTCCCATCGCTGCGCACCGCGATCTCCGCCGCCGTGTTCGGTTCGCTGAACCCTTCCGGCAGCGTCTTAACCGTCTGGAACTGCGTGAGCTCGCCCGTGCCCGCATCCCACCTGAAAGCCAGCACTTCGTTCGAGATCTCCTGCACCGCGTACACCCACTTGTGATTCGGATGGAACGCCAGATGCCGCGGCCCCGAGCCCGGCGCCACCTTGAACGCCGGCGGCGTGTTCGTCGACAGCGCACCGCTTTTCGCATCGAACCGATACACGACGATCCGATCCGTTCCCAGATCCGCCACCAGCGCGAACCTGTTGGACGGATCGGTACGAATCCAATGCGCATACGGCTTGGTCTGCCGCTGCGGATGCACGCTCGAGCCCTCGTGCTGCACGAACGCGGCCTGCCGGTCGAGCGACCCGTCCTTCGCCAGCGAATAGACCTCCACGTACCCGCCGCCGTAGTTCGCATCGAGCACGTACCGCCCCGACCCATCCACGCTCACATAGCTCGGCCCGCGCCCCTTCGACTCCTTGTAGTTCAGCAGCCGGAGCGCGCCGGTGTCGCGGTCCTCGACCGCGAACGCGCTGACGCCGCCCGGCGTGCCGGTGTTGCACATATACAAGTGCCGGTGGTCCGCCGACAGCGTGAAGTGCGCCGGGTCGCGGGTTTCCGCGATCAACCTCGGCGTCGACAGCGCGCCGGTCGCAGGATCGAACTCGGCCACCGCGATGCCCATCTTCTGGGGATCCTGCGAGCCGATGTAGAGCAGTGAATTCTTGGCCATGCTGGTCTGGGTGAGGATGAGGAGCGCCGCGAAAGCGGCGAGTCGGGTCGGCACGAGGCTCATGCACAGTCCTTGGGTTGCCGCATGCCGGTCGAAAGCATGCCACACCCGCTGACGCGCCCGGCCGCGAGTTCCGCTAGCCGCCGCGGCGCATCAGGCGCGGAAATCCCGCGGACACGGCCCCGGTGCCCCCGATTCACACAAAAATCAGCCCCGGATCATTGGACGCCACCCCCTCCGGCCGTAGCGTCCCAAGCGCTCTTGAAGAGGGAGGCGAGCGCATGGCGGTGGTGGTCCGCGGCCGGTTCTATGGAATCGTGGCGCTGGTGTTGGCGGTGCTGGTGTTCGCCGGCTTCGCGCGCACGTTCTACCTGCGCGCCTGGTTCGACGTCCCGCCGATCACGCTGCTGCTGCAGCTGCACGGCTTCCTGTTCAGCGCCTGGTTCGCACTGTACGTGGTCCAGACCCGCCTCATCGCCGCCAACCACGTCCGCGCCCACAGGCAACTTGGTATTGCCGGCGTGGCGCTCGCGGCGCTGGTCGTGATCGTGGGGCTGGTCTCGACCGTGGTCTCGGCCGGCGCGCCGCGCGCGCGGCCCATGGGCCTGAGCTCACCGCAGTTCGTGCTGATCCCGCTGGTGGCCATCGTCACCTTCGGCGGCCTGGTCGCCGCGGCCCTGGTTTATCGGTATCACCCCGCGGTCCACAAGCGCCTCATGACGCTCGCCATGATCACCGTGCTCGGCCCGCCCGTCGCGCGACTCATCGCCGCCGCGGGCCAGCGCGAAAGTTTTCTCGCCATCCAGACCACCGTCGCCGCGGCCTTCGTCATCTGGTGCCTGATGGCCGACTGGCTGCGGTATCGCGTGGTGCATCCCATCTACTCGGTGGGAGGGCCGCTGCTGGTGCTGTCCTGGCCGCTGCGAGCCGCGATCGCACAGACCGCCGGCTGGGAGGGCATCGGCGCCTGGATGGCGGGACTCTAACTATTAAGCTTCTGCGCGTTTCCCGAGAGCTTCGATGACGGCCGTGGCATTCAAGCTGTCCGTCATGGACATCGCTGCGCACCGCATCGAGGAGTGCTGGAGCTGCCTCATGCGGTCTGCGATGAGTTGAGCCTGGCCGTCGCGCCAGACGCAGACGGCACTGTTGGTTGTGCCGAGATCGATGTTGATTCGGGAACCTGATGTGCGAGAGTCCGGTCCTTGGTTAGGTTGAAGGGAGGCGTACATGACAGGACTCAAAGGGCTTCTGACGTTGGGACTGGGTTTTCTGACATCGCTGTCGATGGCATCGACGCCCGCCACGCAGCCGCCTGCACCGGGCTTCCAGGACGCGAAGGTTTTCATGGACGCGGTGCACTCCGGGCAGATCGACCCGGAGACTTACGACTTCGCGGCCGCGGGGTTTTTCAAGCTGAAGCCAGAAGAGCGTGGGCAGTGGCAGGCAGGGATTTTCGGCGCGCTCGGATTGGAAGGGCCCCAAGTCCTGCCTGAATGCTCGACGGTGCGCCAGCAGAATGGCGCCGTCATGGCGTGGGCGCAGATCGCCGGCCAATCCAGCGATGCCGCGGACTGGGAAGCGACCGCCGGCAAGATTCGCGCGCGTCTGGCGGAGCTGGACCAGATGCTGGCGAATAGCGCCCCGGATAAGCCGAGCGCTGATCCGCTGGTGCAGGAATTGTTGGTGCGCTTCGCCCGCGACCAGGACGTGCGTGACATTTTCACGCAGAAGAAATGGTCCGAAGGTTTCTCGCCGGGCGCGGCGAACAACTGGATGATGGCGGCGCTGACGCGCATGACCGCCATCGACTGCGACAACACCGCGTGGCTGAAGCAGCAGTTGCCCAGGATCGGCTGGTTCACCATACCGAAGTACGGCGAGGAGGCGGACAAAGCCGCCTGGCACCTGGTCCAGCATGCCGACCGCGAGCCAGCCTTCCAGGTCGAGATGCTCGCAAGGCTGCAGGCACTTCCGCCCGGCGAGACCAGCGGCACGCGCATCGGCTATCTATGGGACCGGGTCGCGACGAAGAAGGGACAGCCACAACGCTATGGAACGCAGGGCCAGTGCAAGGGCGATCAATGGGTGCCGAACGAATCGGAAGATCCGGCGAACCTCGACAAGCGCCGTGCGTCGCTCGGCATGGAACCGATCGCCGAGCACGCCAAGACCGTCTACCGCGAAGCCTGCCCGCACTGAGCGACCTTGAATGGGGTCCGTAAATGGGGCGTAAATGGGGTCTGACCCCATTTCCTAGCAAATGGGGTCTGACCCCATTTTCAGTCGAGGGGCTTGATGCGGATGTTGCGGAACCAGGTCGGCTGACTTTCCGCCTGCAGCGCGATGTGTCCGTACGAAAGCTGCAGCGGCGCGCCCGCGGCCATCAGTTTCTGCGCGCTGTCCTCGCGCGGATCGAGCTGCGGGTGCTGGTAGCGCAGCACCTCGACGCCGTTCACGCGGTGGATCACTTCGTCGTTGCCGTGCACTTCCACTTCGATGCTGACCCATTCATCGAGCGCCGGCATCTTCGCGGTCGAATCGATGATGTGGTCCGTGACGAGCTTTCCGTTCATCTCGAGGTTGGTTCCCGGCGTGCAGACATTGCCGGTCTGCTTGCCGGCGCTCGACCCGGCCGCGAGGAACTGGAACTCCATGCTCGCGGGCCAC
>DASSRK010000110.1:0-28625 GCA_035701825.1 Steroidobacteraceae bacterium | reverse complement strand
TCGCGCTTCAAGAGCTTCCGAAGACGGAAGCTCTTGGCGTTCGCTCGTCGTCGCTACGCCATCGTCAGGCGCTCACGCGCCACGCCGGAAAACGGCGCCGAAGCGGCGCCGTCCGTTATCTCGCCGATTTCCATGCGGCCGAAAAAGACAGCCCGGAGCGCTGCGACGTCTACCGTCGCGCTTCGAGCCTGTCCGCGTTTTCCAGAAAATGAGGAATGTCCGCATTTCTAGAAGACCGGCTTGACGTACTTGTACGGGTAGTCAGGTTCCTTGTAGCCCGCGCGCTTCTGCCGCTTCGGAAACTTGATCTTCTCGCGCGGCAACGACTTGTACGGCACCGTGCGCAGGATGTGGTGGATGATGTTGAGACGCGCGCGCTTCTTGTCGTCGCTGGGCACCACCGTCCACGGCGCGTGCGCCGAATCGCTGGCTGCGAACATGTCGTCGCGCGCGCGCGAGTAGTCATACCAGCGGCTGTAGGACTTGAGGTCCATGGGCGAAAGCTTCCAGATCTTGCGCGGGTCGTCGACGCGGTCCTGCAGTCGCCGGGTCTGCTCCGCTTCGCTGACCTCGAGCCAGAACTTGATGAGGATGACGCCGGAATCGACGATGGCCTTCTCGACCAGCGAGATGCCGCGCAGGAAGCGCTTCACTTCGTCCATCCCGGTGAAGCCCATCACGCGTTCGACGCCGGCGCGGTTGTACCAGCTGCGATCGAAGATCACGACCTCGCCGGCTGCGGGCAGGTGCGGGATGTAGCGCTGGACGTACATCTGGCTGAGCTGCCGCGGACTCGGTGAGGTCAGCGCCACCACCCGGAACACGCGCGGGCTCACGCGCTCGGTGATCGCCTTGATGGCCCCGCCCTTGCCGGCGCCGTCACGGCCTTCGAACACGATGCAGACCTTGAGGCCCTTGTGGACTACCCACTGCTGCAGCTTGACCAGTTCGCCATGCAGCTTCTTCAGCTCCTTGTCGTAGTCCTTGCCGCGCAGCCGGTCTTGCCCGGCCGCGTCACTGGCCTTGTCCTTGCCGACCTTCTCCCTGTCCTTGTCCTTGCTCATGACTTCGCCGGGGGCTTCTGCTCGTTCTCGAGGCCCTTGCGGGCAATGTCCGCGTACAACGCGGCCAGCTTGTCGACCAGGCTCTTGTACTCGGGGTGTTTCGCGACCAGCGAGTTGACCTGCGGCGCGTCCTTTTTCACCTCGTCGAGGAACTTGAGGTCGTCGGCGTTCAGCCGTTCGCCTCGGTCCACCTTCTTCTTCAGGTCCAGCGCCTTCGGCATCCGGAATTCGTTGAGGCGCTGCAGGAGCACGGCGATGGTGCCGATCTCCTTCTTGCGCGTGTCGTCACTCGAGCTACGCATGGGGAACTCCAGGGGGATGCTCATCACCGACAGGGTTCGCCCAGGCCGCATTGCGAGAAATGGGACCTAGGGGCATTGCCGCCATGCCGGGCGCGGCCCCGCGCTGCGGACCGCCGGATCTCAGCGTCCGCGCGCGGCGTACGTGCTCGGCGACTTGCCGGTCCAGCGCCGAAAGGCGTGCGAGAACGTGGCGACTTCCTTGTAGCCGAGCAGCCACGCCACCTTGGACACGGACAGGTGTTCCTGCACCAGGTAGCGCCGCGCCAGGTCCTGCCTCAGCTTCAACACCAGGTCGGAGAACGTGAGTCCCTCGTCCTCCAGCCGCCGCGCAAACGTGCGCTGGCTCATGCCGAGCTGGCGGGAGATAGCCGAAGCCAAAGCGCCGCCGTGTGGCAACAACGGCGCCACGGCATTCTCGACGCGCGCGACGAACGATTCGGTGGCGTGCGCACGCCGCGCCAGCCGCTCCTCGACGACCTCGATGAGCAGGCGATTGAGATAGGGATCCGCGTCGATCACGCGCAGCTGGCCCGCCTCGCGCGGGAACAGGACTTCGTCGACGGTGGCGCCGAACTCCACCGCGCAACCGAGGTAGGTCGACAGCCTGGCCTGGCCGCGCGGGCGCTGATGCTTGAGACGCACGCGCTCCGGCTTCAGGTGCACACCCGTCAGGCGGCGACACAGACGCACCACCGCCGCCACCCAGAATTCCATCTGGTGCCGGTCGAGCTGGCGCGGCACGTCGGCATAGCGGATGGCCAGGCCCACGCGCCGGTCATCGACGAACTTCTGCACGAAGCCTTCGTTCACCACCGTGCTGTAGCGCGCGCCGCGCGCGAACACGTCCATGAGCCGGTCGGACGAAGCCAGCACGTAATAGAAGAGTCCCGCGTCGCGCAGGTCGAACTCCATCGCCATGTTGAAGCCGAGCATGTCGTCGCCGAGCACCTCGGCCGCGAGGTTCAGGAACTGGATCTGGTGGCGCACCGGAAGGCGCGCCTTCGGATCATCGAGCTGGTCCAGCTTCAGTCGCGCCTTGCGCAGCAGGCTCCTGGCCACCGCGGGACGCGAGCGCAGCCGTGCGTAAGCCAGCCGCGAGCACAGGCCCATGGCGCTCGGCATCTGCGAGATTCGCGGAGGGTTTCGCCTTGCCATGCCCGTGACCGTCAGCACGTTCCGCGCGTGGAACGGGCGCGTGGCAGAAAAACACAAGTAGTTGGCAGCCGCCCGCAACGCGGCACGCACCGGCACATCTTATAAAGCGGGCCGCGACGATCCTGTCCACCGCCAGACTCATGCCCACGCTCCGCAAACTCATCGCCGTCATCGACGACGATCCCTCGATTCGCAACGCGCTCAGCCGCCAGATGCGCGCCGCCGGATTTCGCACCGCGGCGTTTCAATGCGCCGAGGAATTCCTGCTGGCCGCCGCCACCTGTGGCGCCGCCATGGTGATCTCCGACATTCACCTCGGCGAGCTCAGTGGACTCGATCTCGCGGTGCATCCGCAGGTCGTCCAGATGCAGCTGCCAGTGGTCCTGATCAGCGGTTCGATCGATCCGGAAATCACGGCACGGGCGCAGGACGTCGCCGCGGCCTTCCTGCGCAAGCCCATCCCGCCGGGAATGTTGCTGGAAACGGTGATCGACACGGTGGGCGCTCCGATCGCCGGAACCGAGGACTGATCCGGCCAGTGTCGTCGCCACGGTTCGCGGCGATATGAGACTTTGGACCGATCCAGCCACGCCTCATCTCCCCCGTGTCGCGGCGCGCAGCCACCACGCCCCGGCGATGGCGGCGCACGTCGACCCCGCCAGCACGCCGACACGAATCTCACCGTGCAGGTCGTCCTGCGCGAAGGCCAGCGAACCGAGGAACAGGCTCATGGTGAAGCCTATGCCGGTGAGCAGCGCCACCCCGAACATCTGGCGCCAGTCCACATCCGCTGGCAGTCGTCCGAATCCCAGGCGCACCGCGAGCCATGTAAAGCCCAGCACGCCGACCAGCTTGCCCACCAGCAGCCCGAGCGCGATGCCGACGGTCACCGGATGGGTGAGCACCGCGACGCTGAGTTCGGCGAGCGGCACGCCGGCATTCGCCAGCGCGAACACCGGCAGGATGGCGAAGGCCACCCAGGGTTGCAGTCCGTGCTCGAGTCGCGTGGCGACTGCACGGTCGTCGTCCGGTGCCACCGGTATCGCGAGTCCCAGCACTACGCCGGCCAGCGTGGCATGCACTCCCGACTTCAACACGGAGAGCCACAACACGAAGCCCGTGAGCAGGTAGGGCCAGAGCCTGCGCACCCGCGTGCGGTTCAGCGACAACAACAACGCCAGGCACAGCAGCGCGGACACCAGCGCGAGCCATGAGAGCTTCTCGGTGAACAACAGCGCGATCAGCACGATGGCCGCCAGGTCGTCGATGACCGCCAGCGCCAGCAGGAACACGCGCAACGATGGCGGCACGCGCGGCCCCAGCAGCGCGAGCACGCCGAGCGCGAAGGCGATGTCGGTGGCCGTCGGGATGGGCCAGCCGGCCATGAGCCCGGTGTCGGCGCGTGTGAAGCCCAGGTACAGCAGCGCCGGGACCAGCACGCCGCCGAGCGCGCCGAGGGCCGGCAACGCGGCGCGGCGCACGCCCGCGAGCCCGCCGGTCAGCGCTTCGCGCTTGATCTCGAGCCCGACCAGCAGGAAGAAGATCGCCATCAACCCATCGTTGATCCAGTGCAGCACCGACTTGGTGAGCACCAGCGGCGACCATCCGATCGCGACGTCGCGCAGCAGCAGGTTCGAGTAACCGCCCGAGACCGGCGAGTTGGCGAGCAGCATGGCGAGCACCACGGCCGCCATCAGCGCGATGGCCGCCCAGGTCTCGCGCTTGTTAGACGCCGTCGTGGACATGCGCCGTATGGTAACCCGCGGCGCGGGCCGGCAAGCTCACCCGGCGCGGCGTTTGAACTTCGGGGCGGCCTGCGCTTCCAGTGTGTCGATGAAACTGCTATGCCAGTGCTCGATCGAATTGCGGCGCAGGACCTCGAGCATCGCCTGGTGGCGTTCGCGCCGCTCGGCGAGCGGCATGTTGAAACCCTGCTGGATGGCGTGCGCCATGCCCCGCGTGTCGTACGGATTCACCAGCAACGCGCTGGTCAGCTCGCGCGCCGCGCCGGCCAGCGTCGACAGGATCAGCACGCCCGGATCGGCCGGGTCCTGCGCGGCGACGAATTCCTTGGCGACCAGGTTCATGCCATCGCGCAAGGGCGTGACGATGCCGACCAGCGCCGAGCGCATGAACCCCATGAGCACGTCGTGGGAAAAATTGCGGTTGAGATAGCGGATCGGCGTCCAGTCGGTGTCGGCGAAGCGGCCGTTGGTGCGCCCGGTGGTCTGCTCGAGATCGCGGCGGATCTCCGCGTACGCGCGCACGTCGGCGCGCGAGATCGGTGCGATCTGCATGAAGGTCACGCGGTTCTGGTTCTCGGGGTGGGTTTCGAGGAAGCGCTCGTAGGCCTTGAAGCGCTCCACCAGCCCCTTGCTGTAGTCGAGCCGATCCACGCCGATCATGAGCCGCCGGCCCAACAAGCCGGCGACCATGCGCTTGACGGTCTCGGTGTTCAGCGACTCGGTGGCCTCGCGCTGGATCGCCTCCACGTCGACGCCGATCGGGTACACCTCGGTCACCACGCGGCGGCCGCTGACGGTGACGGTGTTGTCGCTGGTGAGCGCCTGCGCGCCCCAGACATAGGCCACGGCGCCGCGGAACGAATCGCGATCGGTCTCGGTCTGGAACCCGAGCACGTCGTAGGCCAGCATGGCCTGCAGCAGCTCGCCGTACACCGGCAGTGCGCGCAGCACCTCGATGTTCGGGAACGGGATGTGCAGGAACAGGCCGATGGGCTGCAGCGCCCCCGCCTCGCGCAGCTTCTGCGCCAGCGGGAACAGGTGATAGTCGTGCACCCAGACGAGGTCGTCGGGCTCGAGCAGCGGTTGCAGCATGCGTGCGTAGCGCTGGTTGACGCGCTGGTAGACCTCGTACTGCGCGTCGCGGTAGTGGAACCCGTCGACGAAGTAATGGAACAGCGGCCAGAGCGTGCCGTTGCAGAAGCCCAGGTAGAAATCGTCGTACTCCGCCTGGTCGAACTCGATCGAGGCGAAGGTGACGCCTTCCTTGTGCATGATGGCGGGCGAATCGGAGACGGCGTCGGCGATGTCGCCATCCCATCCGAACCACAATCCACGCCGTGCCTGCATGGCGGCCAGCAGGCCGACGGCGAGCCCGCCCGGCGCGGCACCGCGCTTGGGAAGCGAAATCCGGTTCGACACGGCGACCAGGCGGCTCATACGATCTCCTCCCAGCTGCGCGACAGTCGCAGGGCGCTGCCGATGACTCCGACCATGCTGTAGGTCTGTGGAAAATTGCCCCACAGCTCGCCCGTGGTCGGCTGGATGTCCTCGGACAGCAGGCCGAGCGGATTGCGCCGCTCGAGCAGCCGCGTGAACCGCTCGCGTGCCTCGTCGATGCGCCCGGCCGCGGCGAGCGCGTTGACGTACCAGAAGGCGCAGATGGTGAACGCGTTCTCCGGCTGGCCGAAATCGTCGGCGTGCCTGTAGCGGAACAGCAGGTCGCCGACGCGCAGCTCCTCCTCGATGCGCTCCAGCGTCTTGAGGAAACGCGGATCGCTCGCCGGCAGCAGGCCGAGCTCGGGCATCAGCAGCGCGGTGGCGTCCAGGTCGCGGCTGCCGAACGCCGAGGTGAACGCCTGGCGCTCCTCGTTCCAGGCGCCGGCGAGGATTTCCTGCCGCATGTAGTTGGCGCGCGCGCTCCACTCGCGCGCCGCGGCCGCGTCGCCGACGCGGCGCGCGATGCGGCCGAGCCGGTCGCAACCGGCCCAGGAGATCGCGGCCGAAAAGGTGTGGCGCTGCAGTTTGCCGCGGAACTCCCACGGCCCCGCGTCGGGTTCCTCGAAGGTGGCCACCGCGCGCTTGCCCAGCCGGTAGAGCCGCTCGAGCAGCGTCTGGTCGCCGGAGCGGACCAGCCGCTGGTCGAAGAACAGCTGCGTGGCCGCGAGGATCACCGAGCCGTAGACGTCGTGCTGGACCTGCGCGGCCGCGAGATTGCCGAAGCGCACCGGCCCCATGCCGCGGTAGCCGCCGAGCGAGCGCGCGATCTTCTCCTCGGCGTGCGGATCCCCGGTGATGCCGTACAGCGGCTGCAGCGTGTCCGCGTTCGAGGAGGCGATGATGTGGTCGATGTAGTGTAGATAGGCCTCCATGGTGCGCGTGGCGCCGAGACGGTTGAGCGTCTGGATCACGAAGTAGCTGTCGCGCAGCCAGCAGTAGCGGTAGTCCCAGTTGCGCGTGCTGTGCGCGGCCTCGGGGATGGAAGTCGTGAGCGCCGCGAGCACCGCGCCCGTGTCCTCGTAGGTACACAGCTTGAGCGTGATCGCCGCGCGGATCACGGCGTCCTGCCAGTCCGCCGGCACCGCGAGCGTGCGTACCCACTCCTGCCAGTAGGAGAGCGTCGCGCCCTGGAACTCGCGCACCAACGCCGCCGGCGATTCCTGCAGCGTCTCGTCGGGCCCGATCACGAAGTGCAGCGGCTGCTCGAGCACCACCGGGCGGTTTTCCTGCAGCGCCGCGAGCGAGGCGTCGGTGGTCACGCGGTAATGCAGGCCGTCGGCGACGAAGCGGATGTGATGGCTGCCGCCGATGCCGCGTTCGGAGCGTTCGCCGTACCCGGAGGTGGGCCGCAGGCGCAACCGCAGCGTCGGGCGCCCGGAGATGGGCTCGACGGTGCGCACGAACATCATCGGGCGGAACACGCGGCCGCGCGTGCGGAAGCGCGGCGCGAAATCGATCACGCGCATCACGCCACCGTGCGAATCGTACAGCCGCGTCTCGAGGATCGCGGAGTTGCGCTGGTAGGTCTGCTCGGTGCGGGTGAGATCCAGCATGTCGATGGCGAACACGCCGGCTTCCGCGTCGCCGCCATCCTTGTGCAACAACGCGGAGAACACCGGGTCGCCGTCCGGGCGCGGCAGGCAGGCCCACACCATGCGCGCCTGCTCGTCGATGAGCGCGGCGACCTGGCAGTTGCCGATGACGCCGTAGTTCATGCCGGCACCGCCTGCGGCTCGTGCGAGGCCAGTTGTTCCAGCCACTGGTGGACGGCGGCGGGACCGGGCAACCACCACTCGGATTTCACGCGCGGGCCGACGGCGATGGCGAGCCCGTCGAAACGGCGCACCGCCGCGAAGCCGCCGTAGTCCGTCTGGTCGTCGCCGATGAAAATCGGCTGGCGTCCGCGGAACGGCTCCTCCTGCATGTACGCGCTGACCGCGCTGTCCTTGGTGTGCGCGGCCGGCTTCACCTCGATGACGCGATGGCCGTCGAGCAACGTGTATTCGGGCACCAGCGGTGCGGCCAGCAGCGCGACCTCGGCGCGTATCGCGTGCTCCGCGTCGCGGGCATCCTGGAAATGCAGCGCGAGGCCCGCGCCCTTGTCTTCGAGCATGAGTCCCGGGTGGCGGCGCACCAGCTCCCGCAGGCCGGACCGCAGCTCGGCCAACTGCTCGACGGCCACCGGCGCGACGTGCAGGTGCCCGCGTGCGTCGCGGCGTTCGCAGCCGTGCAGGCCCGCCGCCGGCAGGTCGGTGCGTTCGAACAGCTGGTCGAGGTCGGCGATGGTGCGCCCGCTGACCAGGGCCAGCGCGCCGCCGGCCGCGCGCCGCAGCCGGTCGAGCAGCGGCGCGAGCCGCGGATCGACGTCCACCGCCTGCGGGTGCTCGGCCAGTTCCAGCAGCGTGCCATCGACGTCCAGGAACAGGCACCAGCGTTTCCGGGGCAGCGGCACGGAGCGCACCGCTGCAGCATCCTGCGCCGCGAGTTGCATCATCCGCCCAGTATAAAAAACATGGCGCCCCGTGGCCTGCCGATCTTTGTTAGGCAGGACCAAGAATGGCTGCGCAAGGAGCACCCGACGCATGACCCCGTCGGATATTGCCTACGTGCGGGCGCAAGCCGCCGTGCGTGACAGCACCCAAAACCCCCGCGCTGCCGGGCGGCTAGTCGAACGGATGCCGCAGCACGATGGTCTGCTCGCGGCCCGGCCCGGTCGAGATGATGTCGATGGGCGCGCCGGCCAGCTGCTGCAAACGCTCGAGGTACTTGCGCGCATTGAGCGGCAGCCCTTCGTACGACGTCACGCCGATGGTCGACTCCTTCCAGCCCGGCATTTCCTCGTACACCGGCTCGACGTCGGCGAACGCATCGGCGAACAGCGGCGGCTCCTGCGACACCTTGCCGTCGGATTTGTAACCGGTGCAGATCTGCAGCGTGTCGAGCCCATCGAGCACGTCGAGCTTGGTCAGGCACAATCCCGACACGCTCGAGTTGATGATGGAACGCCGCAGCGCCACGGCATCGAACCAGCCGCAGCGGCGCTTGCGGCCGGTGACCGCGCCGAATTCATGGCCCACGCGCGACAGGTGCTCGCCGTATTCGTCGAACAGCTCGGTGGGAAACGGTCCCGCGCCGACCCGCGTGGTGTAAGCCTTCACGATGCCGAGCACGTAGTCGAAGTTGCGGGGCCCGATGCCGGTGCCGGTGCCGGCGAAGCCGCCGGTGGTGTTCGACGAGGTCACGAATGGATACGTGCCGAGATCCACGTCGAGTCCCGCGCCCTGCGCGCCCTCGAACATCACGTTGGCATTCTTCGCGCGCAGCGCGGCCAGCGTCTGCGTGACGTCGCTGACCAGCGGCTTCACGCGATCGGCGTACGACAGCTGCTCATCCAGCGTCTTCTGGAAATCGACCGCGGGTTGCTTGAAGTAGTGCTGCAGCGTGAAGTTGTGGAAGTCGAGGATCTCGCCCAGCTTGGCGGCGAACTGCTCGCGCTTGAACAGGTCCTGCACGCGCACCGCGCGGCGCGCCACCTTGTCCTCGTAGGCCGGGCCGATGCCGCGGCCGGTGGTGCCGATGGCATTGGCGCCGCGCGCCGCTTCGCGCGCCTTGTCGAGCGACACGTGGGACGGCAGGATCAGCGGGCAGTTGGGCGAGATGCGCAGGTTGGCGAACACGTCGACGCCCTGGTCGATGAGCGTCTGCGCTTCGCGGAACAGCGCCTCCAGCGACAGCACCACGCCATTGCCGATCAGGCACTGCACGTTCCGGTGCAGGATTCCCGAGGGGATCAGCGACAGCACGGTCTTCTGGCCGCCGATGACCAGCGTATGCCCGGCGTTGTGGCCACCCTGGAAGCGGGCCACCGCGGCGGCGCGCTCGGTCAGCAGGTCGACGACCTTGCCCTTGCCTTCGTCGCCCCACTGGGTCCCGATGATGATGACGAATTTGCCCATGAACTTGTTGCCCACAAAGATGGGGCGCTCGCGCGCCTGTGCTCAGAAATCGGTGAGAGGAACAGCCCGGCTGCCGGAGAACTACTTCTTCTGCGGCGTCGGGGTCTTGAAGTAGCGGAAGAATTCGCTGTCGGGTGACACGACGATCACGTCGCCCTCGCGGCCCAGCGAATTGCGGTACGCCTGCAGGCTCCGATAGAACGCGTAGAACTCGGCGTTGCGGTTGTAGGCATTGGCATAGATCGCGGTCGCGGTGGCCTCGCCTTCGCCGCGGATGCGTTGCGCATCGGCGCTGGCCTTGGCGAGGATCTCGGTCTTGCGGCGCTCGGCGTCGGCACGAATGATCTGCTGCTCGCGGTCGCCCTCGCCGCGCTGCGTCTTGGCGATGCCCTCGAAGATCTGCTTCATGCTCTCGTACACGCGCGCGGCCACGTCTTCCTGCAGGTCGATGCGCTGCAGGCGCACGTCGATGAGCTGCACGCCGATCTTCTCGAGCTCGCTGCTGGCGCGCGCCATGAACTCGCCGGTGATCTGGTTGCGATCCGAGGTGACGATTTCCTTGAGCGTGCGGCCGGCGACGGCATTCTTGATGCCGTCCTGGATGTTCTGGCCGATCAGCGACTGGCCGCGCTTCTCGTCGCCCTGGCTGGTCGCCTTGTAATACTGCTGCGCGTCGATGATGCGCCACTTGATGTAGTAGTCGACGGCCAGCTGCTGGCTTTCGCTGGTCAGGAACTGCTCGCCGTCGAACTTCAGCGTGCGCACGCGCTTGTCGAACTTCACGATGTTGTCGACCACCGGCACCATGAAGTGCAGGCCCGGCTTGTAGTCCGAACCGACGATGGTGTTGACCTGCACGCGCAGCGCCATCTCCTGCTCGCGCACGGTGAACACCGACATCGTGATGAGCACGATGACCGCCACGATCACCACCAGGGTTGCGATGATGCGCGAGCCCATCAGCGTTCCACCCGCTGGCGCGAGGAGTCGGTGAGCGGCGAGTTGTCCGGCTCCACCGTGACCGATGGCCGCATCGTGCCGGTGTTCGAGTCGGTCTCGCGGCCGCGCTCGGAAAGCTTGTCGAGCGGCAGGTACAGCAGGTTGCCGTTCGAGTTCTTCGAATCGATGATCACCTTGCGCGACGTGCGCAGCACGCTTTCCACCGCCTCGATGTACATGCGCTCGCGCGTGACGTTGGGCGCCTTCTCGTAGGCGCTCAGCATCTGGTTGAAGCGCGCGGTATCGCCGGTGGCGAGCTGCACGATCTGCGCCTTGGCGGCTTCGGCTTCCTGCACCTGGCGCGCGGCCTGGCCTTCGGCCTGCGGCAGGATGCCGTTGGCGTAGGCCTGCGCTTCCTTGATGACGCGCTCACGGTCGGCGCCGGCCTTGACCGAGTCGCGCTGCGCCTGTTGCACGGCCTCGGGTACCTGCACGTCCTGGATGTTGACGCTGCGTACTTCGATGCCCGCGCCGTACTGGTCGAGCGTGCGCTGCATGATCTCGAGCGCCTCCGCGGAGATCTTCGGGCGGCCGGACTTGAGCGTCGCCTGCAGGTCGTTGCGGCCCACCGCTTCGCGGATGGCGCTCTCGCTGACCTGGCCCAGCGTCTTCTCCGGATCCTCGACCTTGAAGAGATAATCCTGCGCCTGCTTCACCCGGTACTGCACGGCGACTTCGATCTCCACCATGTTGGGCTCGGCGGTGAGCACGCGGGACTTGTACGAGGCGGCCTTCACGCCCGAGGTGTCCACCTTGGTGACCGACTCGATCGGCCAGGGAAAACGCCAGCCCCAGCCGTTGGGCACCGTGACGTGGTAGGCGCCGAAACGCTGCACCACGCCCTGGCTGCCGGGAGCGATGGTGTACAGGCCGGTCGCGGCCCAGATCAGCAGCACCAGGATCAGGAAAATCATCAGCGGCGTGGACGAGCGGCCGCCGCCGAACAACGACTCCACGCGCTTTTGCCAGTCCTTGAACGCCTGGTCGAGATCGCCACCTGAAGAAGGCTTCTTGCCCCAGGGGTTGTTGTTGGAATTTCCGGGTTGGTTCCAGGCCATATCGTCAGGGAGAGCTTCGCAAGGCGGGCGACGATTGTAGGTAGGCACCCTCGGCCGTACAAGTTGAGTCCCCCGAGACCCTCAGGAGCTCCACGCCGGGCTCGCGGACCCACTTCAGAAGCTCGAATTCGGAGAGTTCGGTGTCGATCTCGAAGGCGCCGTCGTCGGCGATCCGCTCGGCCCGCACCAGGTCGGCCGCGTACAGGCGCGCCCGCAGCTCGCCCGCCGTCACCGGCAGGCGCAGGGTGGCGCGCCGCGCCACGCGCGCCAGGCGCTCCGCCACCGCGTCGCGCAACAGGTCGAGGCCCCGCCCCTGCATGGCCGAGAGCCACACGTGGCTCACGCGGCCGGATTCGTCGCGGTCGATGCGCGGCGCGATGTCCAGCCGGTCGACCTTGTTGAAGACCAGGATCTGCGGCAACTCGGCGGCGCCGATCTCGGCCAGCACGCGATTGACTTCATCCACGTGTTCGTCGCGCCGCGGATCGGCCACGTCCACCACGTGCAGCAGCAGCGTGGCTTCGCGCGCCTCGGTGAGCGTCGACTGGAACGCGGCCACCAGTTCGTGCGGCAGCTCGCGGATGAATCCCACGGTGTCCGCGACCACCACGGTGGTGCCGCCGGGCAGCGCGATGCGCCGTACCGTCGGATCGAGTGTCGCGAACAGCTGGTCGGCGACGTAGGCATCGGCGCCCGTCAGCGCGCGAAACAGCGTGGACTTGCCCGCGTTGGTGTAGCCCACCAGCGCCAGCGAGGGAATCGGGATCTCGGCGCGCTGCTGCCGGCCGGTCTCGCGTTGCTGCTTGATCTTCTCGAGCCGCGCGGTGAGCGTCTTCACGCGCTTGCCGAGCAGGCGGCGGTCGGTCTCGAGCTGCGTCTCGCCGGGGCCGCGGTTGCCGATGCCGCCGCCGCGCTGCCGTTCGAGGTGGGTCCAGCCGCGCACCAGGCGCGTGGCGATGTGCTTGAGCTGCGCGAGCTCGACTTCGAGCTTGCCTTCGTGGCTGCGCGCGCGCTGCGCGAAGATGTCGAGGATCAGCCCCGAGCGATCGAGCACGCGCCGCTCGACGAGCTTCTCGAGATTGCGCTCCTGCGAGGGCGACAGCGGGTGGTCGAACAACACCACCTCGGCGTTCTCCGCCGCGGCGATGGCGCGGATCTCCTCCGCCTTGCCGCTGCCCACGAAGTAGCGCGGGTCGGGACGATCGCGGCGGCCGCCGACATTGGCCACGGGAATCGCGCCGGCGGAGCGCGCGAGCTGCTCGAATTCCAGGATGTCCTCGGGGTCCGCGGGCGCGCCGATCCCGAGGCGCACCAGCACGGCCCGTTCACCTGCGCGGGGTCGCTCGAACACGTCTGTAAATCGAGAGGGAGGCGGAAACGCGTGCGAACGCCGGCAGCATCACTCTCCGGCAACCGCCTCGATCGTCGTTCCGTCTTCGTTGGTGATGCGCACGTTGCGCGCCGGGACAACCGTCGAAATCGCGTGTTTGTAGACCATCTGGCTCACGCTGTTCTTCAGGAGCACTACGAACTGATCAAACGAATCGATCTGGCCTTGCAACTTGATTCCATTCACCAGATAGATCGACACCGGGATACGTTCCTTGCGCAAAGTGTTCAGAAACGGGTCCTGCAGTGACTGGCCCTTGGCCATGACGTTCTCCTTATTTTTCAAGCAAGCGAACGGCGGCGAGCATACCACGCGACCTCGTCCTGCGACTCACTCTAAAGAGGGTGGAAGCTCCCGGAGAAGGCTTCACGAACGCCTACAAAGCATTGAGCCCCATAGGGATCGATCGAATGGATCAGGGACATCGAGCGCAGCCAGGTCATCTGCCGCTTCGCCAATTGACGTGTCGCCGCCACGGCGCGCTCGACCGCGATGTCCAGCGAACAGGCGCCGGCCAGATGCGCCCACAACTGTCGGTACCCGACCGCGCGGATCGCCGGATGCGCATCGGTCAGGTCGCCGCGCTCGAACAGCCGGCGCACCTCGTCGAGCAGTCCCGCCGCCATCATCCCTTCGAAACGCTGCGCCAGCGCGGCATGCAGGCGCGCGCGATCGCCGGGCATCAGCGCCACCAGCCGGAACTCGCGCGGGGTCGCGGCGGTGGTGCGCGACTGCAGCGCGGAGATAGGCTCGCCGGTGGTCGCGTGCACCTCGAGCGCCCGCTGGATGCGCTGCGCATCGTTGGGATGGATGCGCGCGGCCGCGGCCGGATCCACCGCGGCGAGGCGCGCGTGCAACGCCGGCCAACCGAGCGCAGCGGCCTCGGCGTCGAGCCGCGCGCGCACCTCAGGGCTTCCCTCAGGCAAATCGGCAATGCCGCCGGTGAGCGCGCGCAGGTAGAGCATCGTGCCCCCCACCAGCAGCGGTACCCGTCCGCGCCGCTCGATGTCCTCGATGGCCCGGAGGCAATCGCGCACGAACTGCCCCGCCGAATAACTTTCCTCGGGCCCGACCAGGTCGACGAGGTGGTGGCGGACGCGCGCGCGGATCTCGGGCGAGGGTTTCGCGCTGCCGATGTCCATGCCCCGGTACACCTGCGCGGAATCGACGCTCACGATCTCGAGCGGGAATTCGCGCGCCAGCGCCAGCGCGATATCCGTCTTGCCGGTGCCGGTGGGCCCGGTGAGAACTGCGATCGGCCTGCCGGCCTCCGCGGGAACGCCCATCAACGGCCGCGCAGGAACATGCGATCGAGCTCGGCCAGCGTCACCTGCGTCCAGGTCGGGCGCCCGTGGTTGCACTGGTCGGCGCGTGGCGTCTGCTCCATCTGCCGCAGCAGCGCGTTCATTTCCGCGAGCGAGAGCCGTCGATGGGCGTGGATCGCGGAGCGGCACGCGAGCGTGCCGAGCAGCCGGTCGGTGGCGCCGTCCAGGTGATGGCTCGCGCCCGACTCCGACACGCCACTGACCACGTCGCGCACCAGCGCCGCGATGTCCTCGCGCGGCAGCATGGCCGGCACCGAGCGCACCACCAGCGTGTCGGGCGCGAGCCGCTCGAGCTCGAAGCCGGCGCTGCGCCAGTCGGCGCACTGCGCCATGAGCGCATCGAGCTCGTCGACCTTCAGCGACACGGTGATCGGCGCCAGCAGCAACTGGGTCGCGGCGGTCCCCTGCTGCGCCTTGAGCTTCTCGTACAACACGCGCTCGTGCGCGGCGTGCATGTCGACCAGCACCAGGCCGTGTTCGTTCTGCGCGAGGATGTACACGCCGTGGATCTGCGCCAGGGCCTCGCCCAGCGGCGCACTCTCCGGTGGCCCCGCGCCCTCCGGCTGCGCGCCGTGCGCGGGCCGGGGCGATGACTCGCGGACCGCGTCCGGAATATCACGCAGCGCTTCGCTGAGCGCCCAGCTTCCCGACAGCGACAACCCATCGGCGCCGCGCGGCGGCGCGAGCAGCGACGCGGTACCCGACGGCGAGGAGCCGTGCCAGGCCGGCGGCACCGCGCCATGCGCGGGCCGGGTGTCCGCCAGCCGCCGCTCGACGGCACGGAACACGAAGTCGTGGATCTGCCGGCTGTCGCGGAAGCGAACTTCGAGTTTCTGCGGATGCGCGTTCACGTCGACCAGCGACGGATCGATGTCGAGATAGAGCACGTACGAGGGCTGGCGCCCGCCGTAGAGCACGTCGCGGAATCCCAGCCGCACGGCATTCATCAGCAGGCGATCGCGCACCGCGCGGCCGTTGACGAACCAGAACTGCAGGTCCGAGGTCGCGCGCGCCGCGGCCGGCGCTCCGATCCAGCCGTGGATGCGCACGGGTCCGGCGGCATGGTCCACGTCGAGCGAGCGCTCGGCGAATTCCGGTCCGACCACGCGCGCCACGCGATCGAGCGACGGTGCGCCGTCACCCGAGGCCGGCGCGTCGAGCAGCGTCCGCGCGGCGCTGCGCAGGCGGAACGCGACTTCGCTGCGCGACAGCGCCAGCCGCTCGAGCAGCCGCACGACGTGGCCCTGCTCGGTGACCTCGCTGCGCAGGAACTTGCGGCGCGCCGGCAGGTTGAAGAACAGGTCGCGCACTTCGATGGTGGTGCCGGGCGGATGGGCCGCGGGCCTGATCTCGGCCAGCGCGCCGCCGTCGACGTAGATGCTCGCCGCGCGCTCGGCCTCGGCATGGCGCGAGACGATCTCGAAACGCGACACCGAGGCGATCGACGGCAACGCTTCGCCGCGAAAGCCCAGCGTGGTGATCGCGTCGAGATCCGCCGCGCTGCTGATCTTGCTGGTGGCATGGCGCGACAGCGCGAGCGTCAGTTCATCGGCCGGGATGCCGATGCCGTCGTCGCGCACGCGCGTGAGTCGCACGCCGCCCGCTTCGATGTCCACCTCGATGCTCTGCGCGCCGGCGTCGAGACTGTTCTCGACCAGTTCCTTGACGATGGAAGCCGGCCGCTCGATGACCTCGCCGGCCGCGATCTGGTCGATGAGTTGATGGTCGAGGACGCGGATCGGCATGCGGGGCTCGCTGGCGCGCAGTGTAGCGCGCAGCACCGCCGCGGCCAGTACTAACGCAGCTCGACCTGCGCGGTGGAGCCCGCGGCGCGGCGCGTGGCCGCGAGCCGCGTGCCGTCGGGCGCGTTGCCCTGGAAGTAGCGCTCGATGCCGGCAAAGATCGCGTTGGCGAGCTTCACGCGGTGCGCGGGCTGCGAAAGCTTGCGCTCGTCGTCCTTGTTCGAGATGAACGCCGTCTCGACCAGCATCGAGGGAATGTCGGGCGACTTGAGCACCACGAATCCCGCCTGCTGCACGCGCGGCTTGCGCACCTCGCCAATGCGGTCGAGCGACTCGAGCACCTGCTCCGCCGCCGTCATGCTCGCGGAGATGCTCGCGGTCTGCGACAGGTCGAGCAGCACGCCCTGCAACACCGGGTCCTTGTCGTCGAGCTTGACGCCACCCTTGAGATCCGCCGCGTTCTCGCGCTCGGCCAGCCAGCGCGCGGCCTCGCTGGTCGCGCCGCGATCGGAGAGCACGTACACCGACGAGCCCGACACGTCCGGGTTCGCGATGGAGTCGGCGTGGATGGAAACGAACAGGTCCGCCTTGGCGCGCCGCGCGCGCACGTTGCGCTCGCGCAGCGAGATGAAATAGTCGCCGTCGCGCGTGAGCACGGCCTTCATGCCGGGCTCCTGGTTGATGCGCGCGGCCAGTGCCTTGGCGATTTCCAGCACCACGTCCTTCTCGTGCGTGCCACGCCGGCCCGATGCGCCGGGGTCGACGCCGCCGTGGCCGGCATCGACCGCGATGATGATGTCGCGCCCGCTGTCCGAGGGCGCGTGCGCGGGACGGATCGCGACGGGTGCGGCCGGCGCTGCCGGCGCCGCGGGCGCCGCCGCCTTGCTGCTGCCCGGAGTGGCGATGTCGAGCACCAGGCGATGACCCGCCTCGGCGGAGGGAGCGAGCGCGCTGGTGTGGATGGCGACGCTGCCCTTGATCTCGAACACCAGGCGCACGCCGTGGTCGGGAAGTTTGCCCGAACGAATCACGGTGATCGGGCCGAGCGCCGGCGGCAGTTCACTGCGCAGCGTCGACTTCGACACGTCGAGCACCACGCGGCCGGGATCGTCTAACAAGAACGCCTTGTGCCGGGCCGGTCCCGACAGGTCGAGCACGACGCGCGTGCCGGTGTCGGTGGTCGCGATGCGGATGTCGCGGATTTCAGCGGCGATGAGCGGCCCGGAGCCCGCCACGAGGGAGGCGATGAGGAGGCACCCAGTCGCGAAACTCTTCCCCAAGTTGGCTCGTCTCTTCCCGATCGGGTGGGAAAACCCTTCTCCATCATGGAGTTCAACGCCTGACTTGCGGCGCAATTTACTTTTTCGCGCTAGAAGTTTCAATCCTCTGGATGCGATGGCCATGGTCGCCGATGGAGAACTCGAACCTGAGGTCGGCCGCCGGCAGCCGGCCCGCACCTCGTTCTGGCCACTCGACCAGCCAGAGGCTGCCGGGTTGGTGGTAGTCGGCGAGTCCGAGATGCTCGAGCTCGTCCGGATCGACGAGCCGGTACAGGTCGAGGTGCACCACCTCGATTCCCGGCAGCTCGTACACCTCGATCAGCGTGTAGCTCGGGCTCTTGATCGGACCGCGCGCGCCCAGCGCGCGCAGCGCCCCGCGCGCGAAGGTCGACTTGCCCGCGCCGAGCTCGCCCGACAATTCGACCACCCGGCACGGCATGCCCGGCGTCGCCCGCCCTAACAACCGCGCGGCGAGCGCCTCGGTCTCCTCGGCGCTGCGCGTGATCCAGGGACCGCTCTGCGCGCCGCTCACGGATTGACCCAGCCGCGCAGCTCGCCCAGCACGTCGCTGGCGATCATGCCGCGCTGGCCGCCGCGCCCCGCCGAATCGCCGGACAACGCGTGCACCAGCACGCCGACGCGCGCGGCCGTGGCGCTGTCGTCGACCTGGGCGCGCAGGCCGGCGATGACGCCCGTCAGCACGTCGCCCATGCCGGCCGTGGCCATGCCGGGATTGCCGCGATCGCAGATGTGTATTTCACCCGGGCCGCACGCCACGAGCGTGCCGGCGCCCTTGAGCACGCACACCGCGCCGTAGCGCGCCTGCAATGCGCGCGCCGCGGCGGGGCGGTCGGCCTGCACGGTGCGCACGTCGCTGCCCAGCAGGCGCGCGGCCTCGCCCGGATGCGGCGTGATGATCCACGCCGGCGGCAACGGCACCGGATTCTGCGCCAGCAGGTTGAGCGCGTCGGCGTCCACCACCGCGTGCGCCGGGCGGGCGCGCAGCGCCTGCGACCAGAGGCGCTGGCCCCAGTCGCCGGTGCCGAGTCCGGGCCCGATGGCCAGCACGCCGGCGGCGCGCATGGTTTCCTCGAGGTCGGTGCCGGCGGACACGGGTAGATAGATGAGCTCGGGATGCGCGCCGGTGACCGCGGCGAGGTTCTCGGCGGCCGCGGCCACGGTCACCAGGCCCGCGCCGACGCGCAGCGCCGCGAGGCCCGCCATGCGCACCGCGCCCGGCATGCCGGCGCCGCCGCCCACGACCAGCACGCGCGCGCTCGAACCCTTGTGCGCGTCTCGCGGCCGCGGCGGCAGGGCCGCCGCGATCTCGGCCTCGTCGATGCGGCGCATGACCGGCGCGAATTCCGGCTGCGCCGGCGCCACCACGCCGAGGTCGTCGAGCAGCACCACGCCGGCATGCGCCGGACCGGCGCCGAGGAACAACCCCGACTTGAACCCCACGAAGCTCAGCGTGAGCTCGGCCCGCACCGCCTCGCCGTCCACGGCGCCGCTGTCCGCGTCCACTCCGGAGGGGATGTCGAGCGCCAGCACCGGGCGTCGCGCCGCGTTGATGGCGCGGATCACCTGCAGGGTTTCGGGCCGCAGCGGCGGGCGGAAGCCGATGCCTAACAACCCGTCGACGATGACGTCGCTGCCGGAGAGCGCGTCGGCGGCGAACGGGTGCGCGCGTCCGCCGGCCGCGACCCACTCCTGCTGCGCGCGCTGCGCGTCGCCGGTGAGCCGGTCCGGCGGCGTGACCGCGAACACCAGCGTCTCGAGTCCCGCCTGCTGCGCGAGCCGCGCGAGCACGTAGCCGTCGCCGCCGTTGTTGCCCGCGCCGCACACCACGGCCACGCGGCGCGCCTGCGGCCAGCGGGCGCGCAGCAGCCTGAGGCTGGCCTCGGCGGCGCGCGTCATCAGCGTGTAGCCGGGCACGCGGCGCTTGCGGATCTCGAACTCCTCGAGCGCCCGCACCTGCGCGGCGGAGTAGATGGCGGTGGGTCGGTTCATGGGCGGCGGGAATTATACTGGCGCGCCATGGATTCCCCTGTCCCATCCACCGCCGCGCTCGCCGGGCTCAAGGCCGCGCTCGTCTCGCTGGCGCGGGCGCGCGGCTTCGACGCGCTCGGCGTGGCCGGGGTCGACATCGCCGCCGACGCCGCGCACCTCGAGCGCTGGCTGGACGCGGGCCGGCACGGCGAGATGGGTTACATGTCGAAGCACGGTACGCGCCGCACGCGTGCGGACGAGCTGGTGCCGGGCACGGTGCGGGTGCTGTCGGCGCGCATGAACTACTGGCCGGCCGGGGCGCGCGAGGCCGCGCGGCAGCTCCGCGACCCGGACGGCGCCTACGTGTCGCGCTACGCCCTCGGCCGCGACTATCACAAGGTGTTGCGCAACGCCCTGCAGGGACTGGCCGACGACATCGTCGGGCGCGTCGGCCCCATGGGTTACCGCGTGTTCGTGGACTCGGGGCCGGTCCTGGAGAAGGCACTGGCGCGCGACGCGGGCACCGGGTGGATAGGCAAGCACACCAACCTGATCGCACGGGACGCCGGCTCGTATTTCTTCATCGGCGAGATCCTCACCGACCTGCCGCTGCCGGTGGACGAACCCGCGAGCGCGCATTGCGGCAGCTGCTCGGCCTGCATTCCGGCCTGCCCCACCGGCGCGATCACCGCGCCGTACCAGCTCGATGCGCGCCGCTGCATCTCCTACCTGACCATCGAGCTGCACGGCGCCATCCCCGTGGAGCTGCGCAGGTTGTTAGGCAACCGCATCTACGGCTGCGACGACTGCCAGCTGGTCTGCCCGTGGAACAAGTTCGCGCGCGCGGCCGCGCACCCGGATTTCAAGGCGCGGCATGGACTCGATGCCGCGCGCCTGGCCGAGCTGTTCGCGTGGAGCGAGGCGGAGTTCATGGCGCGCACCGAGGGTTCGGCGATCCGCCGCATCGGCTACGAACGCTGGCTGCGCAACATCGCCGTGGCGCTGGGCAATGCGCCCTCGAGCCCCGCGACCCTCGCCGCGCTGCGGGCACGGCGCGCAGATCCTTCCGCGCTGGTACGCGAACACGTCGAGTGGGCGCTGGCGGAACACGGTGGTGTCAGGCGGGGAAAGTCGGGATAACTCCGGTCGACCCGCCCCGCCCGAGGTCACTTCGCGCGCGAGTTATCCCGGTTTTCCCCGCCTGACACCCATTGCAGGTTGTCGATGAGGCGCGCCTTGCCCAGGCGCGCGGCGGTCAGGACGACGAAGTGGCGCGTGTCCGGCTGGGCCGGCGCGAGCGAGCGCGCATCGCGCACGCTGAAGTAGTCGGTGCGGAAACCGGCCGCGTCGAGCGCCGCGCGCCCGGTGCCCTCGAGGCGCGCGAAGTCGCGCACGCCGGACTGCAGGGCGGTGACCGCCTGCTGCAGCTGCCGGTAGATAGCCGGCGCGAGCCGGCGCTGCTCGGCCGTCAGGTACTGGTTGCGCGAGCTCATGGCGAGCCCGTCGCCCTCGCGCACCGTGGGCGCGCCCACGATCTCCACGCGCAGGCACAGGTCCGCGACCATGCGCCGGATCACCGTGAGCTGCTGGAAATCCTTTTCGCCGAAGATGGCCACGTCCGGATCGACGATATGGAACAGCTTGGCGACCACGGTCGCGACGCCCTCGAAGTGCCCGGGCCGGAACTCCCCGCACAGGATGCTGGAAATCCCCGGGACCTCGACGCGCGTCGCCTGGTCCGCGCCATTGGGATAGATCTCGCCGACTTCGGGACTGAACATCAGGTCGCAGCCCGCCTCCTGCAGCATCTTCGCGTCCTGCGCCGGCGTGCGCGGATAGTGCGCGAAGTCCTCGTTCGGCCCGAACTGCATCGGGTTGACGAAAATGCTGGCGACGAAGCGGTCGCCGTGCTTGCGCGCCGCCTCGATCAGGCTCACGTGGCCGGCGTGCAGGTTGCCCATGGTGGGCACGAACACCACGCGCTCGCGCGCCTCGCGCCAGCGCGCCACGTGCGCGCGCACCTCGGCGATGGTCGAGACCGCGAGCATCGAGGTGCGCTTGCCCTGCGGATTCGCGCTCAAGCGTGGAACTCGTGCTCGGGCCCGGGGTACTGCTTCTGCTTCACCGCGTGCACGTACCTCTGCAGGGCGTCCAGGTTCGAGGTCGCACCGTCCATGAAATTCCTGACGAAGCGCGGCTTGCGGCCCGAGGTGATGTCGAGCACGTCGTACAGCACGAGGATCTGGCCGTCGGTGTCGGGCCCGGCGCCGATGCCGATGACCGGCACTTCCAGCGCTTCGGTGATGCGCTGGCCCAGCTCCGAAGGAATGCATTCCAGCAGCACGATGTCCGCGCCGGCGGACTCCAACGCGCGCGCGTTCTCCAGCATGCGGCGCGCCGCGGCGTCGTCGCGGCCCTGCACGCGGAAGCCCCCGGTCTTGTGCACCGACTGCGGCTTGAGGCCGAGGTGCGCGCACACCGCGATGTCGTGGCGCGCCAGGAACTCGACGATCTCCAGCTGGCCGATGCCGCTTTCGAGCTTCACCATTTCCGCGCCGCCCTCCTGCATGAGGCGGACGGAATTCGCCAACGCGATGTCGGGGGTCGGGTAGCTCGCGAACGGCAGGTCGGCCACCAGGAAGGGCCGGTGCAGCCCGCGCGCCACGGCCTTGGTGTGATAGACGATGTCGTCCATGGTCACGGGCACGGTGGTGTCGTGGCCCTGCAGGACCATGCCAAGCGAATCGCCCACCAGCACCAGGTCGGCGTCGGCCGCGTCGCACAACACGGCGAAGCTCGCGTCGTAGCAGGTGAGGCAGGCGATCTTCTCGCCCTCCTGCTTCATCTTGTGGAGCGTGCCCAGCGACACCGGCGGCCGCGTGGAATCGCGTTGTTCGAGATGTGTGTACACGTCTGGCGGGCCCCTCGGAAACGGATCAGATAGTAGCGTGGCGCAGCGGGTTGTAATACATGCGGCCCTTCTTCATGCGCCGGATCGCGGCCAGCAGCTCGTCGTAGTCGGCCTGGTTCTGCACCGGGTCGATGTTGGCCGCGTTGACGATCAGCAGCGGCGCCCGGTCGTACTCGTGGAAGAAGCGCGCATAGGCGTCGTTGAGCCGCGTGAGATAGGCCGCGTCGATGCCGTTCTCGTAGGCGATGCCGCGCTTCGCGATCCGCTGCAGCAGCGTCTCCACCGGCGCCTGCAGGTACAGCACCAGGTCGGGCTTCGGCGGATCGACGTCGAGGCGCGAGGCCACCTGCTCGTACAGCGCCATCTCGGCCGGGTCGAGCGTCAGGCCCGCGAACAGCCGGTCCTTCTCGAATAGATAGTCCGCCACGCGGCTCGGCGCGAACATGTCCTGCTGCTTGAGGCCGCCGAGCTGCTGCGCGCGCTGGAACAGGAAGAAGAGCTGCGCCGGCAGCGCGCCCGCCTTCGGGTTCTTGTAGAAGCGCTCGAGGAAGGGATTCTGCGCGTCCTGCTCGAGGACCAGTTCGGCCTCGAGCGCGCCCGCGAGCCGCTTGGCGAGGCTGGTCTTGCCCACGCCGATCGGCCCTTCGACCACGATGTAGCGCTGCGCGGGCAGCTCCGGGTTGCGCGGCCGCGGTGCTTCGGTTTCGGGCGTGCTCACAGGCGTTCCACGCCACGGTCCGGCACGCGCGCGCGCAGCTCGCGCACGCGGCCGAGGCCCGGCACGTCCAGGTCCGGCGCGAGGTCCGCGAGTGGATAGAGCACGAAGTCGCGCGCGGCGATGCCGGCGTGCGGCAGCGTCAGCGCCGGCGTGGCGCGCGTCTCGCGCCCCATGACCAGCAGGTCGAGATCGATGTAGCGCGGGCCCCAGCGCTCGCGCGGCGGCTCGCGGCCGAGCTCGCGCTCCAGGCCGCGCAGCGCATCGAGCAGCTCCTCGGGCGCGAGCTGCGTGAGCAGCCCGGCGACCGCGTTGACGAACGCCGGTTGCGGCACCTCGCCCAGCGGCTGCGTGCGGTACAGCGGTGACAGCGTGAAGCTGCTGGTCTGCGGCAGGCGCCGCAGCGCGTCGGCGGCACGCAGCACCTGCGCGCGCGGATCACCGAGGTTGCTGCCGATACCCACGTAAGCCGGCTGCCAGCGGGGCATCGCCTTCGGCGCGACCTGCGCGAGCGGGGCGGCGCTCATGGCGCCGCGGGCGCCCGACCCCGGCCGCGGCGCCGACGGCGGCGCGGGCGGCGCCCGCCGCCACCCTCGCCCGGCGGCCGCGCCTGGGCGCCCATGGCATCCGCCATGCGGTCGCGATCCGACTGCGACACTTCCTGCACGCGCGTCCACCACGCGGCGATGTCCGGGTCCGCCAGGCCCATGTCGGCGCGCAGCAGCAGCAGGTCGAAGCCGGCGCGGAACCGCGGTTGCTCCAGCATGCGCAATGCGCGCCGGCCGCGCGGCTGCTCGAGCCGCGGCTGCGATGCGAACATTTCGCGCACGCCCAGGGAAAAACGCTTCGGGATCGCGATGCGGCCCTGCGCGGCGCGCGCCGCGCGATCCACCGCATCGACGATCGTGCCGATGTCGTGCCACTTCTCCTGCGGCTGCTTCTCGATGATCTCGGCGAACGGCCCATACAGCAGCAGCGCGAACAGGAACGTCGGCGTCACCGGCCGGCCCTGCGCCACGCGTTGATCGGTGTTCACCAGGCCCTGGCGCACCAGCCGCGCGACCGCGCCGTCCGGGTGGCGCGCCAGGTAGTCGGCCACCGTCGGCAGCAGTTCGGCCAGCAGCCCGCGCGCCTGCAGCACTTCGAGGCTGCGCGCGCCGTGGCCGGTCAGGAACAGCTTCAGCGTCTCGTCGAACAGCCGCGCCGGCGGCACGCTGCCTAACAACTCCTTGAGCTCGCCGATCGCCGTGCCGGTCGCGCCGTCGAGCGTGAAGCCGAGCTTGGCCTCGAAGCGCGCGGCGCGCAGCATGCGCACCGGGTCTTCGCGGTAGCGCGTCACCGGGTCGCCGATCAGGCGCAGGCGCCGCGCGGCGATGTCCTCGACGCCGCCCGTGTAGTCCCAGATCGAGAAGTCGGCGATGTTGTAGTAGAGCGAATTGGCGGTGAAGTCGCGGCGCCAGACGTCGTCGTCGATGGTGCCGTAGACGTTGTCGCGCAGGATGCGGCCATGTTCGTCGGTGACCCGGTCTTCGTCCTCGTCGTCACCGGCCCCGGCGCCCGCGTGGCGCGACCGGTCGCGCATCTCGAGCGGACGTCCGCCGTGGAAGCCCTTCTGGTGTGGCCCGGCTTCGGCCAGCACCGTGCTCTCGTCGGCGTCGTCGAGGTCGTCCTCCTCGTCCGCGTCGACGTCGTCGAGGTCCTCGTCGAGTTCCTCCGGCGCCTCGTCGTCATCGAGATCCGCGACCACGGCCTCGGCGGGCTGCTCGTCCGGCGCGCTCATCGCGCGGAACGTCGCGACTTCGACGATCTCGCGGCCGAAGAACACGTGAGCCAGGCGGAAGCGGCGGCCGATGAGGCGGCAATTGCGAAAGGTGCGTTTGACTTCTTCCGGCAGCGCGCTGGTGGCGATGTCGAAATCCTTGGGCGTGATCCCGATCAGCAGGTCGCGCACGCAGCCGCCGACGAGGAAGGCCTCGAAACCGGCTTCGCGCAGGCGATAGAGCACACGCAATGCATTGGGAGAGATCGCGGATCGCGATATGGAATGTTCGGCACGGGGAATGATGCGTGCGGTGGGCCGGGAGGCCCCATCGGCTGAGTTCAAGACTTCAAAGTTCCGCTTGGCAGATAAAAAGCGGCGCATATACTACCGCGCTCGATTCTGGACCCGCCGCAATAGACGCTCCCTTCGTCTAGAGGCCCAGGACATGGCCCTCTCAAGGCCGTAACACCGGTTCGAATCCGGTAGGGAGCGCCAATCGAATCGGCCAGCCAATCAATGAGTTGGACATCCGGAGGCCTGTCAGTGAAGCACTCGATGTGTCTTTCCGCCCTGCTCACCGCCGCGCTGTTCGCCCTGCCGATGCCGGCTGTCTCGAGCCCGGGCGGGCTCGACAAGAACGGCTGCCACTACGACACCGCCGATGGCCACTACCACTGCCACAAGGGCGGCACGCTGAACACAGACGTGAACGCGCCGGTGAAGAAGGGCCGCGACAACATCTGCCACGACGACCGCTCGCCCGAGTACCGGTACCTGCGCTACTTCATCAGCTACTACAGCATGAATGAATGCGTCGCGAGCGGCGGGGTCGAATACCGCCACTGAGTCGCCGCCCATCTTGCAGGCACTGCTCGTTTCGACCGGCGTCGTCGCCGTCGCCGAGATCGGCGACAAGACCCAACTACTCGCGCTGCTGCTGGCCACGCGCTTCCGCGCGCCGTGGACCCTGGTGCTCGGCATCCTGGTGGCGACGCTCGCCAACCACGCCTTCGCGAGCGCGGTCGGCACCTGGCTGGTCAGCCTGGTCGGCGCGGATGCGATGCGCTGGATCGTGGGCGTGTCGTTCATCGCCATGGCGGCCTGGGCGCTGATCCCGGACGACACGCCGGATGAATCCGCGACCACGCCGCGCTACGGCGTCTTCCTCACCACGCTGGTCGCGTTCTTCCTGGTCGAGATGGGCGACAAGACACAGGTCGCGACCGTGGCGCTCGCGGCGCAATTCCATTCCATCGTCTGGGTGGTGCTCGGCACCACGCTCGGCATGATGATCGCCAACGTGCCGGTGGTGTTCCTCGGCGACGCGCTGATCCGCCGGGTGCCGCTCAAGGTGGTGCGGGTCATCGCGGCGCTGTCGTTCGTCGCGCTCGGCGCGTACGCGCTGCTGTCCGGTCGCTGAGGTTTCAGGCCCGCGCGCTGCGCCGCCACGGCGCCTGTAGGCGCGGCCCTACGCCGCCCGCCACGCCTGCCGACAGTTCGACGTGCGCGTCTGCGACGAGAATTCGCGCACCCCATGAGCTCATTCATATCGAGGGGCGCAGTGCTCGCCAGCGCGCGCCTGCTCAACCAGGCCCTGGCGCTGCTGAGTCCGCTGCTGCTCGTGCGCCTGCTGGACATCGTCGACTATGGCCGCTATCGCCAGTTCATGGCCGTCGCGATGTTGATGACGTCCCTCGGCGGCTTCGCGCTCACCGCCAACCTCACCTACCTGCTGGCGCGTACCCCGGAACGCGCGGCCGCGGACATCACCAAGACGACGCTGCTGATGCTGGCCGTCGCGCTGCTCAGCTCGCTGGTGGTCGCGATCTTCCGGCCGTGGATCGTGCCCGAGGAAATCGCCGGCAGCTGGTGGCTGCTCACGCTCTATGTATTCATGTTCCTCAATCTCGAAGTGGTGGTGGCCTACTGGCTGGCGCGGCGCCGTTCGGTGGAGGTCATGCAGTACACGCTGCTCGTGACCGTGTGGCGCCTCGGCACGCTGCTCGGCGCCGCGCTGTACTTCCGCGACGTCGAGATGATCTTCGTCACCATCGTGTGCGCCGAGGCGCTCAAGAACCTGGCCATCTACCTGTGGCTGCGGGCGCGCGGCCTGCTGGTGTTCCGCTGGGACGGCGCGGTGCTGCGCGAGCAGCTGCGCCTGGGGGCGCCGCTCGGGCTCGGCTCGATGCTCAACAAGGCCAACGAATTCGGCCGCGTGGTCGTGGGCACGGTGATGGGGCCGGTCCCGCTGGCTATCTACTCCACCGCGGCCTACCAGGTGCCGCTGGTGAACATCGTGCAGACCTCGCTGTCGGACGTGATCTTCCCCGACCTGGTGAAGCGCGCGCAGCGCGATCCGGCCGAGGGCCTGCGGCTGTGGAAGCGCGCCCAGATGATGGTCGCCGCGGTGATCATCCCGGCGTGGGTGCTGCTCAGCTACTTCGCCGAGCCGCTGATCCGACTGGCCTTCACCGAGGAATACGTGTCGGCCACTCCTTATTTCCAGGTGTTCATGATCCTCATGGTGCGCCAGGTGTTCCAGTTCTCGACGCTGCTGCGTTCGGTCGAGGACAACGCGTCGTTCGCCACGTCCAACGCAGTCGCGCTCGGCATCAACATCGTGCTGCTGCTGGCGCTCATGCCGCACTACGGGCTGTGGGGTCCGACGCTCGGACTGGTGGTCGGCCAGTTGTGGACCGCCTGGTATCTGGGCAAGCGCGTGATGACCCGTTACAACGTGCCGCTCTCCGGAATCTTCCAGTGGCGCAAGTTCGGGCTGGCCCTGGCGGCCTCCGGTCTCGCGCTCGCCGTCATGCACGGCACGATGAGCGTGATACCGGAGGGCATCGTGAGCGCGCTCGTCGGCCTCGGGATCTTCGCCGCGGTATACGTGATCGCCGCACGCTTCATCCTGCGCGAGGAATACGGCTACGTCGTGCGCGCCTTCACCCAGCGCCGGCAGGCCACCTGATGCGGCCGGTACTCATCATCTCCTACTGGTTCGCGCCGAGTCCCGCGGTGGGCGCGAAGCGCTTCAGCTTCCTGGCGCGCGAGTTCGCGCGCCAGGGTTACGACGTGCACGTGATCACGCACGAGACCCGCGACTGGGCCGACTGGAAGACCGATGGCACGCTGCCGCTCGCCGGCCACGTGCATCGGTGCGCGGAGCGCGTGAAGCTGCCGTTGACCGGCGGTGGCCTGCTGCAGCGCGCGGTCAATTCGGTGTTGCGCCGGGTGCTGGCGCCGCTCGGCTGGGAATTCCTCTGGGCCGGGGCCGCGCGGCGCAAGGCGCTCGAGGTCGCGCGGCAGTACAACCTCAAGGATGGCGTGGTGATCGCGACTTCGCCGGCGCATTCGGCCGTGATCGCAGGCAGCGACGTCGCGCGGCAGCTCGGCTGGCCGCTGATCCTCGACTATCGCGATCCCTGGAGCGCGCACGACTGGCCACGCTGGCGCCGCAGCGCCACCTCGCAGTGGTTCGCGCGCCGCATCGAGGGACGCTACATACGCCGCAGCGCCGCGCGCGTGCTCAACACGCCGGCGATGCGCGCCGCGTTCGAACGCTTCTTCCCGCGCGCCGACCGGCGCCGCAATTTCGTGATCCCCAACGGCTTCGAAGCCGCGGCTGGTGAGCCCGCGGCCGTGTCCGGGGACGGGCCCATCCAGATCGTGCACGCCGGAGAGATCTTCAAGGGCCGGTCGCTGGTGCCAGTGCTCGAAGCAGCGGCACGGCTC
>DASSRK010000109.1:0-4069 GCA_035701825.1 Steroidobacteraceae bacterium | reverse complement strand
GTCTCGCGGAGCGACTCCATGGTCGCCGAGTCGATGGGCGAATCCACCGAGGTGTCCTCGATGAAATCTCCCAAGTGCGAATCCTCGTCATCGCCGATCGGCGTCTCCATGGAGATCGGTTCCTTGGCGATCTTGAGCACCTTGCGAACCTTGTCCTCGGGCATCTCCATGCGCACGGCGAGTTCTTCCGGCGTCGGCTCGCGGCCCATCTCCTGCAGCATCTGCCGCGAAATGCGGTTCAGCTTGTTGATGGTCTCGATCATGTGCACCGGAATGCGGATCGTGCGGGCCTGGTCCGCGATCGAACGCGTGATGGCCTGGCGAATCCACCACGTCGCATACGTGGAGAATTTGTAGCCGCGGCGGTACTCGAACTTGTCCACGGCCTTCATGAGGCCGATGTTGCCTTCCTGAATCAGGTCCAGGAACTGCAGCCCGCGGTTGGTATACTTCTTCGCAATCGAGATCACGAGGCGCAGGTTGGCCTCGACCATCTCCTTCTTCGCGCGGCGGGCCTTGGCCTCGCCGATGGAGACATCGCGGTTGATCTCCTTGATCTCGTTGATGGTCAGGTGGTACTGCTTTTCCAGCGCGGCGAGTTTGTCCTGGCGGCGCGAGATCTCGTCCTGCAGGCGGCCCATGGCGGCCGACCACTTCTTGCCGCCCTTGATCTGCTTCTGCAGCCAGCGGTGCGAAGTCTCGTTCTTCGGGAACGAGAGGATGAATTCCTTGCGCGGCATGCCGGCGTCGCGCACCGCGATGATCATGATCTCCTTCTCGAGCTGGCGGATTTCGTTGATCGCGTGACGCAGGTTGGCGATCAGCGCGTCGAACATGCGCGGCGCGAGCTTGAGCTCCATGAACTCGTCGGAGAGCTTCTTGCGGATCTTGAGGGTCTTCGGGTCCTTGGCGCCGAGCTTCTCGATGGCCCCGAGCACCTGGGTGTATCCCTTCTGCACGGCCGCGAAGCGGCGCGCGGCTTCTTCCGGATCCGGGCCGGTGTCGACCGCTTCCTCTTCGGAACCTTCGCCTTCTTCACCTTCCTCGTCTTCGCCCTCGGCCTTGTCCTCGGCGGGCGCCGGCGCGAGCTCCATCTTGGTGGGGTTCTGCGGCTGGGCGATGACGTCCGGCGCGTTCGGATCGATGAAGCCGACGATGATGTCGACCAGGCGGCCGCCACCGGCCTTCACCGGTTCGTACGCCTTGAGTAGATAGTCGGCGGTCGACGGGTACATCGACAGCGCGAGGCGCACGGCGTCCAGGCCTTCCTCGATGCGCTTGGCGATGCGGATTTCGCCTTCGCGCGTCAGCAGCTCGACCGTGCCCATCTCGCGCATGTACATGCGCACCGGGTCGGTGGTGCGGCCCAGCTCGGCGTCGAGCGCGGCCAGCGCGGCCGCGGCTTCTTCGATGGCTTCTTCGTCGGTCGGCGTGGACGGCTCGGGCGCGAGGATGCTCTCGTTGTCCGGTGCCTTCTCGTACACCGGGATGCCCATGTCGTTGATGGTGTTGACGATCTCCTCGATCTGCTCGGGATCGACGATTTCCGACGGCAGGTGGTCGTTCACCTGCGAGTAGGTGAGATAGCCCTGTTCCTTGCCGCGCGCGATCAGCAGCTTGAGCTGCGACTGGCGCTCCTCGGGCAGCACCGAACGGCGCGCCGGCAGGTTGATCAGCTCCGCGCCGCCTTTCTTCTTCCTGCCATCGACCGGCGCCGCGGCAGCCGCGTTCGCCGCGGCACGCGCGGCCGCGAGCTTTTGCGCGGGCTTCAGGTCGACGACCTTGCCCTTGGCTTCGGCGGCGGCCGGCGCCTTGTCAGCGCCCTTCACCTTGCCAGCCGGCTTCTTCGTCTCGGCATGTTTCTCGGCGTGCCGGGCCTTTTCCTTCGAGTGGGAGTCCTTGGCCGCCGCGGCGTGCGCCGCCTTCGACTTCTCCTTCGATGAATGGGCCGCGACCGCGGACTTACCCGCCTTGGGAGCGAGTTTCTTGGAGGCAGGAGCAGACGGACGCTTGTGCTTTTGAGTCATGAGTTTCCGGCGCGCTAGGCGTATTGCGGTACGGCACCGTGGGGATGCCGACGGCGTGAACAAGAGGGCTTGCGGGAAAGGGGGCGCATTCTACGCAAATGAGGGTGGCTTGACAAAGTGGAAATCGCCCGTGGGTCAACAACTTCCACGCGTGTTTGACCACTGGGACAACGCAAGATTCGGGCCAAAAGGGTCGGCGCGGCGAAGAATTTCAGGCGGCAGCCATTCCCTTGCTCCGCGCCATGGCGATCGTGAGTTCGCGGAGCTCGGCACGTTCGTCGTCGTTCAGTTCGCCCTTGTCGAGCAGCTCCTGGTACCGCCGCAGCGTCGGCTCCAGGGCGAGCGTGTTGATGGCGGCCGCCAGGTCGAGCGCGGCTCCGGCCTCGTCGATGCCGGGTAATTCCTCCTGCGCCAGCGCCGTCATCCGTGACACCTCGGGCCGTTCGCGCCAGCGCATCAGGAGGACCCCGGTGTTGGCCGCGGGTTCCTGCTGAAGCTGATCGATGAGCTCGAACAGGAAGCGCGAGCCGGGATCGTCCGTCATCTCCAGCTGCGTGAGCTGGCTGCCCGTGACGCGCGCCGCCACGCCGGGGAAGTGCACCAGCAGCTTCACGGCCTTGGTCACGAGCCCCTTGTTGCCTCCGCCGTCCCGGGGTCGCTGCGTGCGGCCCATGGCGGGGGGGCGACCGGCTTCGGGCGGTGCCGTCTGGGCATGTGCGCCCGACGGGCCCGTGGCTTCGTTGAACCACAATTGGTTCAATCTGGCGGCCGGAAGCTTGATGGACTCAGAAAGCCGATCAATGAGCAGGTCCCGGTACACGCCGGGCGCGACCTTGGTGACCAGCGGCCGGGCCAGTTCGGCGAATTGCGCGCGGCCGTCGGCATGGCTCAAGTCCACCTGTTCGCCGAGCGCATGGGCCAGGTATTCCGATAGCGGCAGGGCCCCGTCGAGACGCTTCTCGAACGCCTCGCGACCCTCTTCCCCGACCAATGAGTCCGGGTCATGGCCTTCGGGCAGGAACAGGAAACGGATCTGCCGGCCATCGCGTGCTTCGGGCAGCGCGTTGCCGAGCGCGCGCCAGGCGGCGGCCCGCCCCGCCTTGTCGCCGTCGAAGCAGAACACCACCTCGTTCACCAGCTTGAAGATGCGGCGCAGGTGCTCGGGGGTGGTGGCGGTACCGAGGGTGGCCACCGCGTAGTTCACGCCGGCCTGGTGCAGGCGGGCAACGTCCATGTAGCCCTCGACCACCATCAGGCGCTTGAGCGTCGCGCGGCTCTGGCGCACTTCATACATGCCGTAGAGCTCGCGGCCCTTGTGGAACAGCAGCGTCTCGGGCGAGTTGAGGTACTTGGGTTCGCCCTGGTCGATGATGCGGCCGCCGAAGGCCAGCACGCGTCCGCGCGAATCGCGGATCGGGAACATCAGCCGGTCGCGGAAGCGGTCGTAGTGGCGATCGAGCGTGCGGCTGTCGGTGCGCTCGCGCTCGATGATCAGCCCGCACTCGAGCAACACCTTGCGGTCGGACTCGGTGGTGCCGAACTTCTTGAGCACCTCGTTCCAGGCATTGGGTGCGTAGCCGATCATGAACCGCTCGATGGTCTCGGGCGTGAGACCGCGCTTCTTCGCGTAGGCCCTGGCATGCGGGTCGTTGGGCAGCACGCCCGCGAAATATTTCGCGACCTTCAGGTTCAGGTCGTACAGCGGCTGCGTGCTGCCCGTGTTGTCGGGCTGCGCCGAGGCTTCGCGGGGCACATCGAGACCGAGCCGGCCCGCGAGCTCCTCGATGGCCTCGGGAAAGCTGAGCTTGTCGTACTCCATGAGGAAGCCCAGCGCCGTGCCGTGCGCACCGCAGCCGAAGCAGTGATAGAACTGCTTCTGCGGGCTCACCCAGAACGACGGTGTTTTCTCGTTGTGGAACGGGCAGCAGGCGCGGTACTCGCGGCCGGCCTTCTTCAGCTCGACGCGCGAACCGATGAGCTCGACGATGTCCGCGCGCGCGGTCAGTTCGTCGATGAAACCCTGTGGAATGCGGCCGGCCATG
>DASSRK010000108.1:0-15844 GCA_035701825.1 Steroidobacteraceae bacterium | reverse complement strand
CTGCTCGCTCATCGAGTCGACGATGGGCTGCATGACCGGGTTGTTGCGCTGCCTGGACTTGAACATCGCGAGCTGCTCGCGGATGTAGGCAGCATTCTGGCCGGCGAGATTCGGCCACTCCGGATTGACGCTGTTGCCATTCACGCCGTGACAGGCCACGCACACGGCGGCCTTGCCGGCGCCGGCTTCGGCCGAGCCAGCGGACGCACCCGTTGTGGCGGTAGCGGGCTCCTGGGCGAATGAGACTGTGGCCAGGCACAGGCCGGTGCACAACAACGCGGCGGCGAACTTCATGGAAAATCTGCTCTCAATCATGATCTTGCGGGCTCCCTCGAAGGCGGCGGATTGTACACTAGCCTCCGTCGCGAGAGGGCTTCGGCGCCAATCCATGAGTCAGTTTCGATGAGTCAGTTTCCCGGGGTGCGTTTCCTGCTCTCGGTGGCGCACTTCGACCAGTTCCCCGCGGACGTCGGATCCGAGGTCGCCTTTGCCGGCCGATCCAATGCCGGCAAGTCCAGCGCCATCAATGCCATCACCGTGCGCAATGGCCTGGCCCGCACCAGCAAGACACCCGGCCGGACCAAACTACTCAACTTCTTCGAGCTCGCGCCCGACCAGCGGATCATCGATCTGCCCGGGTACGGCTACGCCGAGGCCAGCCCCGACGAGCGCAAGCAATGGATCGGACTGATCGAGGCGCTGCCGACGCGCGCAAGCCTCGCCGGCCTCTTCCTCATCGTCGACATCCGGCGGGGGATTACGGCCCAGGATGAGCAGCTCATCGAGTGGGCCGCCAATGCCGGATGGCAGGTACACGTCCTTCTGACCAAGTCCGACAAGCTCAACCAACGCGAACGCGCCGCCGCGCTGAAAGCGGCCACGGCGCACCTGGCGGAAGGCATGACCGCGCAGATCTTCTCCGCCCATGACAAGACCGGCGTACAAACCGCCCAGAAGCGCCTGCTTGGAATGCTTTCTAAAAGAGTAGATGCCCAGGAGCAGGGCTCTTGATCAATCTGATGTACGCGGTCGCTTCGATCGCGATTGGATCCGGGCGCCAGCCCTGAAAAAGAAAGCCCCGGTGGCAGAACCACCGGGGCCAGACTAACCCGGCACAGGTCTCGTGTTCCGGGCTACCCGCTCAGGGAGGGAAGCGGGGAGCGGTGTTACGCGCTCAGGTGTTGAGACACCCCGCCCTTCTGAAAGGTTCCAAAGTTTTTAAAAAACTTTGGCCCAAAATCATGTGGTTATGATGCGACCTGTGGTTTCGATGCTACAGAAACGTCCAAGTGGCGCCGAGCGTGACGGTGCCGGAGTCCGCGTCGAAGGTATCGAACGGCTCGGCCGAAAACTGCTCGTACTCGAGACGCACGCCGAAGCTGCCGAAGTGCACTCCAACGCCGGCTCCATAGACCGGTTCCCAGCCATCATCCGAGGCGCTGCCGACGCCCGACAGTCCGACATCGGTACTCCAATTGGCCATACCGAGTCGCGCGTACAGGTCGACGATGCCGATTTCGGCGATCAGCAGTCCCGACACCGTGAGGGCATGCGAGTCGATGGACGCGCCATCGTCTTCCACGCCACCGAGATCGACGTAATTGGCCTCCACGGCCAACCAGTCGAGCGGTCGCCAGCCCGCGATGATCTTGAACCCGTTGTCATCCTCGCTGAGGCGATCGCCCTCGAAGTCGAGATCGAGATTCGTCTGGGTGATGCCAGCGCCGAGGTAGAAACCGTTGTCTGCCGCGGCAGCCTGGGGCGCGATGCCCACTAGAGAAAGCGCACCGATAGCGGCGAGTGCCGCGAACTTCATGTTCATCTGAATCCTCCCAACTAGGTTAGAAAGCCGGATTAAAGCCCGGAATATATTAACGTTTCCTGAACTTATTCATGTAATTGTGATGGACCGCACGTTTGATGCTGGCATCGCCGTCGCCATCCCGACAGGCAGCGCACGCTAGCTACTCTGTCGTATACCCGCGGTATCGCGACACGGGACTAGTGCGCTTCGTCCCAGTTGGACCCGGTACCGACGTCCACCTTGAGCGGTACGCGCAGGCTCGCGGCGCCCACCATGTGCTTTTCGACCGCGGCGGATACGTCGGCGACGCGATCCTGTTCGACTTCCAGCACCAATTCGTCGTGCACCTGCATGATCAGCCGCGCACCGCTGTTCGCGGCCGCGCACCAGGCATCCACGGCGATCATGGCGCGCTTGATGATGTCGGCGGCCGTGCCCTGCATGGGCGCGTTGATCGCGGCGCGCTCTGCCGCCTGCTGGAACTGCTTGTTGCGCGCGTTGATGTCCGGTAGATAGAGCCGGCGCCCGAACACGGTCTCGACGTAACCCTGCGCCTTGGCCTGCGCGCGCGTCTCGTCCATGTAGCGCTTCACGCCCGGATAACGCGCGAAGTACAGGTCGATGTACTCCTGCGCGGCGCCGCGCGGGATGGCGAGCTGCTTGGCGAGCCCGAAGGCGCTCATGCCGTAGATAAGCCCGAAGTTCACCACCTTGGCCGAGCGGCGCTGCTCGGAGGTGACTTCCTCGAGCTTCACGCCGAGCACCTCGGCGGCGGTCGCCTGGTGGATGTCCTGGTCGTTGGCGAAGGCGTTGAGCAGGCCGGCATCGCCCGACAGGTGCGCCATGATGCGCAGCTCGATCTGCGAATAGTCGGCCGCCAGCAGCACGTGCCCCGGCGGCGCGACGAAGGCCTGGCGGATGCGCCGGCCCTCGGGCGTGCGGATCGGGATGTTCTGCAGGTTCGGATCCTGCGACGACAGCCGCCCGGTCGCGGCGACGGCCTGGTGATAACAGGTGTGCACGCGGCCGGTCTGCTCGTTGATCTGCTCGGGTAGTTTGTCCGTGTAGGTGGACTTGAGCTTGGAGAGGCTGCGGTGCTCGAGGATGAGCCTGGGCAGGCGGTAGCTCTCGGCGAGCTCCTCGAGCACGTCTTCGGCCGTGGAAGGCTGCCCGGTCGGGGTCTTGCGCAGCACCGGCAGCTGCATCTTCTCGAACAGGATGTTGCAGAGCTGCTTGGGGGAATCGAGGTTGAAGGGCGCGCCGGCTTCCTTGTGCGCCTCGCCGAGCACTTCCAGGAGGCGCTTGGCGAGCTCGGTGCTCTGGGTCCGCAGCATCTGCCGGTCGAGCAGCACGCCGCGCTCTTCCATGCGCCACAGCACCGGGACCAGCGGCTGCTCCACGTCTTCGTAAAGCGCCTTCAACGCCGGAACCGTCGAGATCTGCGGCCACAGCACCTGGTGCAGGCGCAGCGTGACGTCCGAGTCCTCGGCCGAGTACTCGGCCGCCTTGTCGACCGGCACCTGGCTGAACGGGATCTGCTTCGCGCCCTTGCCCGCGACGTCCTCGTAATGAATGGTGCGGATGCCGAGGTAGCGCTCGGCCGCGGAGTCCATGTCGTGTCTCAGCACGCTGTTCCACACGTACGACTCCAGCATCGAGTCGTAGCGCATGCCGCGCAGCTCGATGCCGTGCCGCGCCAGCACGTGCGCGTCGTACTTGAGATGGTGCCCGACCTTGGCGTGCTGCGCCGATTCCAGCAGCGGCTTGAGCTTCGCGAGGCTGGCCTCGCGGTCCAGCTGGTCCGGCGCGCCGGCGTAATCGTGCCGCAGCGGTAGATAGGCGGCTTTGCCGGGCGCCACGGCGAACGAGACGCCGACGATCTGCGCCTTCATGTATTCGAGGCTGGTGGTCTCGGTGTCGAAGGCGAACAGCTCGGCCGCTTCGAGCAGGCGCAGCCAGTCGGCGAGCTGCGCCTCGGTGACGATGGTCTCGTACCGGCGCGGCGCGGCGGCGATGATCTGCGCGCCCGCGCTGATTCCCGGCGCCGCGGGCGCGCCCTCGAGCGGCGGCTGGTTGCTCGCCGCGGGTGCATCCGGCGCGGTGGGCACGGGGCCCGCGCCGCCGTCGAGCTGCTTGAGCAGCGAACGCAGCTCGAGCCGTGAATACAGGCCGCGCAACACTTCCACGTCCGGCTGCCGGCGCCTGAGCTCGTCGAGCGTGACCGGCAGCGCGAGGTCGGTGCGTATGGTCGCGAGCTTGCGCGCCAGCTCCAGCGTCGCGAGGCCCGCGCGCAGGTTTTCGCCCACCTTGCCGCCGACATTGGCGGCATCGGCCACCAGCGCGTCGAGCGTCTGGTACTGGTTCAGCCACTTGGCCGCGGTCTTGGGGCCGACCTTGTCGATGCCCGGGATGTTGTCGGAGCTGTCACCCACCAGCGCGAGGTAGTCGATGATCTGCTCGGGGAACACGTCGAACTTGTTCTTGACGCCGGCGCGATCCAGCACGGTGTTGGACATCGTGTTGATCAGCGTGATGTGCGGCGAGACCAGCTGCGCCATGTCCTTGTCGCCGGTCGAGATCAGCACGCTCAGGTTCTGCTTCGCAGCCGCGCAGGCCAGCGTGCCGATGACGTCGTCGGCTTCCACGCCGGTCTCGCGCAGGATGGGCAGGCCCATTCCCTTGACGGCTTCGAACAACGGCTGGATCTGCGAGCGCAGGTCGTCCGGCATGGGCGGACGATGCGCCTTGTATTCGGCGAACAGTTCGTCGCGGAAGGTCTTGCCCGAGGCGTCGAACACCACGGCGATGCGCTCGGGGTCGTAGTCCTTCAGGAACTTGTTGAGCATGTTCAGCACGCCGAACACCGCGCCGGTGGGTTCGCCGCGCGAATTGCTGAACGGTGGCAGCGCGTGGAAGGCGCGATACAGGTACGACGAGCCGTCGACGAGGACGAGGTCGGGGCGGGTGCTCATGCTTCAGCGGGGCGGGGGCGTGCTGCCCGGCTTCTGCTCGCGCTTGTCATCCGGCGCCGTCACCTCGGGAGCCGGGCTCGCCGTCTGCGGCGGTGAATCGGGCGTCTGCGGGCTGTTCGATCCCTGCGGGGTCGAGTCGGCCGGCGGCGACTGCGTCGGGCGCGTCACGACTTCCCTGGCTTCGTCGGGTAGATAGAGCGGGCCCTTCTGCCCGCACCCCGCCAGCACGGCCAGCACGCCGGCCAGCACCCGCTTCGATCCGCGGTCAGACATACATCGCCTTGCCATTGCCGAGCGCCACCCAACCGCGGATCACGCGGTACAGGATCCACACACCGGCGATCAGCGCGCCGATGACCAGCGCGCCGAGTGCGCTGCCGAAAGCCACGCCCGCACCCAGCGTCCCCGCGCCGCCGGTGAGCGGCGTCGACGCCAGGCTCACGAAACCCAGCACCGAGAACAGCGCCGCGGCGACGAAGATCAGCACGCCCAGCACCAGCGCCGTCCAGAATGTGCGCGCCTGCCATTCGAAGTGCGAGGCGAGCCAGGTACCGCGGGCCGCACCGCGGCGCGCGTAGTTCATGAAAATCGCGATGATCGACGGCAGCCCGAACACGAACGCGCCGATCACCGTCGCGCCCGAGGTCACGCCGATGAATCCGGCGAGCGCGTGCAGCGCGTACATCGCGTGCACGTAGCCTGCCAGCGGATGCGGTCCGTTCACTTCCACGTTTTCTGCTCCTCGCCGTCCTTGTCGCGTTGCGGCCGCCAGTCGATCACCGCCATGGTGAGACGCGAGACGCACACCAGCCGTTCCCGCGGATCACGGATTTCGATGCTCCATACCTGGCTGCGCGTGCCCAGGTGGAATGGGCGCGCCACGCCGGTGACGATGCCGTCCGACACGGGACGCAGGTGATTGGCATTGATTTCCTGCCCCATGCAGCGCTGCCGGGTGCCATCGACGACGTAGTTGGCGGCGACGCTCCCCAGCGTCTCGGCCAGCACCAGCGACGCGCCGCCGTGCAGGTAGCCCATGGGCTGGTGCACGCGCGGCTCGACCGGCATGCAACCGCGCAGGTAGTCCGGACCGAACTCGAGGAACTCGATACCGAGGTGACTCGCCAGCAAGCCCATGTGGCTCGCGCGTGCTTCGTCGATGGTCGGATTGGCGAACCAGATGGCCATGCAATTTCCCCGTCTTGCGGCGCGAGCCTGGCTGCAGGCGCCGCCCCGCGTCACTCCTGCGCAGCCTGTTACTTGCGATATTTCTCGCCGATGCGCCGATAGGCTTCGCGGAACGGGATGCCCTCGCGCACTACCAGCGCGTTGGCTTCCTCGGCGGCGTGGATCGACGCGTCGAGTTTGATCCCGCTGGCGCGGAAACGCACGCCGTCGATGGCCATCGCCATGATGCCGGCAGTGGCGAGCGCCAGGTCGATGCCGCGGAACAGCGGCGGCTTGATGAGCTGCAGGTCGCGCTGGTAGCCCGACGGCAGCTTCGCGACGATTCCGAGCACCTCGGCGAGACAGGCCTGCGCGACGGCGGAGCGCCCGCGCACCAGCTCGAACACGTCCGGGTTGCGCTTCTGCGGCATGATCGAGGAGCCGGTGGTGAACGACTCCGGCAGCGTCACGAACGCGAATTCCTGGGTGTAGAACAGCAGCAGGTCGGACGCCAGGCGACCGAGGTCCTGCATGAGCAGCGTGCACTCGAACAGGAGCTGCGCCTCGGCCTTGCCGCGCGCGAGCTGCACGGCGGTGACCGGCGAATGCACGGCGTCGAAGCCGAGCGCGGCGCGCGTCGCTTCGCGATCCAGCGGTAGCCCCGGTGTTCCGTACCCGGCGGCCGATCCCAGCGGACTCTTCGAGGCGCGGCGCGCGCTGGCCGCGAGGCCGGTCGCATCGTCGCGCAACTCGGCGGCGAAGCCGCCGGCCCACAGCGCCACGCTGCTCGGCATGGCCTGCTGCATGTGGGTGTACCCCGGCAATTCGACGCTGCCTTCGCGCTGCGCCAACGCGTCGAGCGAGGCGGCGCAGCCTTCCGCGGCCGCTGCCAGGTCCTGGCAGGCATCGAGCAGGTAGAGCCGCAGCGCCGTCAGCACCTGGTCATTGCGCGAGCGCCCGAGATGCACGCGGCCGCCGGCGGCGCCGATGCGCGCGGTCAAGCGTTTCTCGAGCGCGGTCTGCCCGTCCTCGTCGGCGAGCTCGATCTTCCATTGGCCGGCCGCGTGTTCGGCCGCGATCGCCGTGAGCCCGTCGCGAATGGCGGCCAGGTCGGCATCGCCCAGCAGCTTCCGGGCGTTCAGCATCTCGGCGTGCGCGATGGAGGCGCGCGCGTCGTACTTCACCAGGCGCTCGTCGAGCGCATAGTCGTCACCCGCGGTGTATGCGAGCACGCGCTCGTCGAGCGGCGCGCCTTTGTCCCACAGCCGGCTCACGTCGCCTTCCTACTTGCCGCTCTGCTGCTCGGCCGCGGTCAGCGCGTTGACGTCGGCGACGATCAACGTGCCGGCGCCCTCGTTGGTGAACACCTCGGCGAGGATACCCTCGGGCGACTTGTACGACATGACGTGCACGCGGCGCACGCCGCCGCGGATCGCGTCCTCGATGGCCTTGGCCTTGGGCAGCATGCCGTCGACGATCTTCTTCTCCTCGCGCAGCTTCTTGAGTCCCGCGAGATCCGTGTACGAAATGATCGACGAGGGATCGTTGACGTCCGCCAGGATCCCCGGCGCCCCCGTGCACAGCATCAGCTTCTCGGCGTCGAGCGCCGCGCCGATGGCGGCCGCCACGGTGTCGGCGTTGATGTTGAGCAGCGTGCCGTTGTCGTCCGAGGACAGCGGGCTGACGATGGGCATGAGGCCGTTGTCGAGCAGCTTGGTCAGCACCGTGGTGTCGATGCCGTCGATGTCGCCGACGAAGCCATAGTCCACCGTCTCGCCGCTGTCGATCCTCACCGGCGCGCGCTTATGGGCGCGGATCAGGCCGGCGTCGACGCCGGACACACCCACCGCGTCGATGTTCATCTCGCGGCAGAGGGCCAACAACTGCGTGTTGATGAGGCCGTTGAGCACCATGGAGGTGGCGTCGATGGCCTTCTGGTCGGTCACGCGCCGGCCCTGCACCATGCGTGTCGGCACGCCGAGCTTCTCGGTGATCTCGGTGAGCTGCGGCCCGCCGCCGTGCACGAACACCACGCGCACGCCGAAGTAATGGAGGATCGCGATCTGCTCGATGAGGCCGCGCACCGCGGCCGCATCGGCGAACACGCCGCCGCCGGCCTTCACCACGAAGGTCTTGCCCTTGTACATGCGGATGTACGGCGCGGCGCTGCGCAGGCTGCGGATGGCGGCGGAAGGGTCGGGGCGATGCATGATCATTGCGGGGCGTTCCCTGGGAAAAGAAGATAGTTAGTGTTGCGGCGTGGACAGCAGGCGGTGCAGCACCGCGGTCTGCACCACCATCCGGTTGTAGGCTTCGCGCTGCACCACGCTGCGCCGGCCGTCGAGCACCTCGTCGGCGACCGCGACATTACGCCGCACGGGCAGGCAATGCATGAGTTTGCAATCGACCGCGGCGCGCGAGAACCACGTGTCGCGCACGCACCAGTCGGCGAGCGATGAGCGGGCGCGCGCGTCGGCCTCGGCATTGCCGTAGTGCGCGGTGCAGCCCCACTCCTTGGCGTACACCACGTGCGCGCCATTGAGCGCGTCGTCGCGATCGGCTGTCTCGCGCAACGAGCCGCCCGAGGCGGCGGCGGCGGCCGCGGCCTTCTGCATGATGGGCGCGGGCAGGGCGAATCCTTCCGGGCGCAACACCACCACTTCCATGCCGCGCATGGCCGCCATGTGCACGGTCGCCGCCGGCACCGCGAGCGGCAGGGCGCGCGGGTGGTTCACCCACGACAGCACGAACTTCGCGCGGCGCGGGACGGTGAGGTCGTCGAGGGTCTTCCAGTCGGCCAGCGCCTGGCAGGGATGGTTCGCCGCCGACTCCATATTGATGACCGGTTTGCCGACCAGGCCGACCATCTCTTTAAAAGAGGTCTCGTTCAGATCGGCCGCCAGGTCAGTCCCGCCCGCAAAGGCACGGATGCCCAGAGCGTCACAATATTGGGACAGTACAGGCACTCCTTCACGTACATGCTCCGCCGGCGCGCCATTCATGACAGCACCCCGGCGAGTTTCGAGCTGCCACGTTCCATTGCCGGCAGAAATCACGAATGAGTTGCCGCCGAGTCGCGCCATGGCCGCCTGGAAGGAGGCGAGCGTGCGCAACGACGGGTTGAAGAACAGCAGGCCGAGAATTTTTCCGGCGAGCGCCTGGGGCTCCGGCCGGGTCTGCAGGCGTTCCGCCAGCGCGAGCAGTTCGACGACTTGCTCGCGTGACAGGTCCGCCAGGTCGAGAAAATTGTTCATGGGAAATTACAGACCGGCGAGCGCAGCACGCAGCCGGTCGATGTGTTCCTCTTGGAGTATGAAAGCGGGGAGCAGGCGCAGGATGGCGGGATCGCCCGCCGTGCCCGCGAGGATGTCCTTCGCGAGCAGCGCCTTCTGCACGTCCTTGGCGGGCCTGTCCAGGCGCAGTCCGTGCAGGAAACCCAGTCCCTGGAAATCGACCACCGGCCCGACCTTGCAGGTCTTGCGCAGGTACGCGGAGACCCGCGCGACGTTCTCGAGCAGGCCTTCCTTCTCGATGGCGTCGAGGGTGGCCTCGGCCACGGCGCAGGCCATCGGGCCGCCGCCGAAGGTGGTGCCGAGGTTTTCCAGCTTGAGCGACGCAGTGATCGGCGGCGTCAGCAGCAGGGCCGACACCGGGAAGCCGTTGCCCAGCGCCTTGGCCGTGGTGATCATGTCCGGCATCACGCCGTAGTAGTTAGCCGCGAACGGCGTGCCCGAGCGGCCCACGCCGCACTGGACCTCGTCGAAGATCAGCAGGGCGCCAGTCTCGTCGCAGCGCTTGCGGAGCGCAGCCAGGAATTCCTGGCCCATGTCGAAGGCGCCGCCCACGCCCTGCACGGGCTCGACGATCACGGCCGCGGTGTTTTCGGTGACGTGATTGGCGATGTCCGCGATGTCGCGGCGTCTGATCCAGCTCACGTCGAAGGGCGCGCGTGGCAGGAAGTACCACTTCTGGGGCGCGCCCCAGGTGGCTGAGGCACAGGCCGCCGTGCGGCCATGGAAGCTTTGCTCGACCGCGGCGACGTGCGTGCGGCCCGGGCGGTTCTTGAACGCGAGCTTGAACGCGTTCTCGTTGGCCTCGGCGCCGGAGTTGATCCAGAACACGCTGTCGAAGGGCAGCTTCGAGAACTTCAACAGTTTCTGCGCGGCCCGGGCACGGATTTCCATCGGCACGGCGTTGGTCTGGAAATTCATCTGCGCGGCCTGGGTGGCGAGCGCCTGCGTCCAGCCCTTGTGGCCGTAGCCGAGCGAGGCCACGGCGTGGCCGCCATAGAGATCGAGCACCTTGCGCCCGTCGCGCGTATGCAGCCACACGCCTTCGGCGGCCACGACTTCGACCGGGTAATGCGCATACACCGGCGCGAGGCCGTCCGCGGGTGAGGTGCCCTTGAGTTCGGCGTTCATGTTCACGTCCAGCCGGCAGCCGGCGCGGTGAGTCCCGCGGTCTCGGGCAAGCCGTACAGGCGGTTCATCCACTGCACGGCGCCGCCGGCCGCGCCCTTGTTGAGGTTGTCGACCACGCTCATGACGGCCACGGTCTTGCCATTGGCCGCTGCGGAAAGATGCGCGTAGTTGCTGGCGACGATGTCCTTCACGCGCGGCGCGTTGTCGAGCACGCGCACGAACGGCGCGCCGGCGTAGAACTCGCGCAGCATGCCGATCACCGCCGCGGCGTCGCGCGGCGACTTGAGCCGCGCCTGCACCGTGGCATGGATGCCGCGTGCAAACGGGCCCGAATGCGGCACGAAGGAGTACTCCGCCTCGAGGCCGGTTGCCGCCTTGGCGAGCGCGGTGATCTCGGGCGTGTGCCGATGACCGAGCGCACCGTAGGAATACAGATCGCTGTGGCGCGTCGGGTGGTGCGTGCCTTCGACGGGTTTGCGGCCGGAGCCGGTGCTGCCGGTCACGCCGCTCACGAACAGCATGGGCTCAACCCAGCCGGAGGCGATCAGCGGCACGCTGGCCAGCAGGATCGAAGTCGAGAAGCACCCGGGGTGCGCGACGTGCGGCGTCGGCGACGACTTCAGGTGCTCGGGCACCGCGCAGGTGAACTGCGCGAGGCGCGCCGGCGCGCCGTGCGGATGCTTGTAGACGGCTTCGTACGCGGCCGCCGTCGAATAGCGGAAGTCTGCCGAGATGTCGACGAAGCGCGGCTTCGTGCCCGCGGCCTCGGCGGCCTTGAGCAGGTTGTCGATGAGCGCGGCGGCGGCGCCGTGCGGTGCGGCGCAGAACACCGCTGCGCTCGCCTTGCTGGCGATCAGTGCCGCGATGTCGGCCTGCGACTTGAACGTGGTGTTGCCGAGCACGCCGGCCAGGTGCGGAAACGACTTGCCGGCGAGTTCGCCCGGCGCACTGTCCGACATCACGCCCGCGAGCGTGAAATCCGGATGGCCGAGGATCAGGCGCAGCAGCTCGCCGGACACGTAGCCGGTGCCGCCAAGGACGACAGCGGGAATGTTCTTGCTCATGGACTTCGTATTACTCGTTGGCCGCGCGGTCGAGGGGCCGGGCCTGCTTCAAGCCCAGCGACTCGATGATGGAATCGCCCAGGGCAGCGCCCGCCGACAGCGCGTTGAACGCGGGCACCTTGAGCTGCTCCTGGATGATCTGCACGCCCACCGCGTTGTCGGTGGACGGGCCGGTCACCGCGATCGGCTCGATGCCGTAGCGTTTGCGCAGGATGTCCACGCCGCCATATGCCGCGACCGGATCGTTGGCGCTCAGCACCACGCCGGTCATCGCCTTGCGCAGGTCTTCCTGCTCGAGGATGGCGTCGACGCCGTACGTGCCCATCAACCCGTCGCCGAGCTCGAACACGATGACGTCGGGCTTCTTCTCCGACAGCTCGGTGAGAATGGTGCGCGTGATGGCGGGGCCGACTTTGCGGGTGGTCGTAACCACGCCGAAGTCCGTGAAGATGAGTGTGTTGCGCGCGCCGGCGTCCTCGAAGGTGAGGATGTCGCGGCGCAGGGAAACGCCGGTCGCCTTGAAAGCGTCCACCGTGAGCCCGCGATGCCGCATGCGCGCGATGATCGCGGCCGCGGCCGCCGTCTTGCCGGCTTCCATGCAGGTGCCCGCGAGCGCGACCACCGGCACCCCGTGTGTGTCGAGCGTGGCATTGGTATCGAGCCTGCGATAGCCCACGCGTGCCGGCACGCCGATGCGCTCGCCGAGATAGGGAAAGTCGAGCACGCCGCCGATGACGCGGCAGTCGAACGGCTTGCCCTTGTCCGGATTCACCGAGTCGCATACGCCGAGCACGCCGCCGATGTTGAGCATCTGCAGGATGTCGCCGGGCTTGACCGTCTGCGGAACGTGGCCCGAGTAGCCAAACAGCGCCTTGCGGTGGCCGAGCGCGCCCACCACGATGTCGCCCTTGCCGACCTTGGCCATGCGGCCGCTGGTGAGCTCGAGCGTGTTGTAGGTCGACTTGTTGGTGAGGATCTCCACGACCACGACCACGCCTTCTTCCGCGGGAATGTCCTCGGTGGCCACGCGCACTTCATTGCCGAGCCCGCAGGCTTGCGTGACCGACGCGATCTTGTCGACGACTACGGTGCGCATCTACTTTCCTCCCGCCCGCGCATGGAACATGCCGGTGAGTGAAACGATCTTCGAAAAACCCAGCGCGTCCTGTGGCGACCATTCGCCGTGGGACTCGCCATACACGCCCTTGGAAGCCTTCATCAGCGAGAAGGGCGACTCGACGCCCTCGATGAACAAACTACCGGGGCGGAACAGCACGTGGACCTTGCCCGTGACGCGCTCCTGCGACGACAGGAACAAGGCCTCGATGTCGCGGCACACCGGATCCAGCAGCTGGCCTTCGTGCACCCAGTCGCCGTACGGGCCCGCCAACGACTCCTTGATGCGCTGCTGGCGCGGCGTGAGCACCAGCTTCTCGAGCTCGCGATGCGCGGTGAGCAGCGTCTCGGCGGCGGGCGCCTCGAACGCCACGCGGCCCTTGGTGCCGATGATGGTGTCGCCGAGGTGGATGCCGCGGCCGATGCCGTAGGGCGCGCCCAGCGCTTCCAGCTGCTCGACCACTTCCACCGCGGACATGTTCTTGCCGTCGATGCCCACCGGCCGGCCCTTCTCGAAATGAAGCGTGTGCCTGCTCGGCGCCTTCGGATTCGTGAACGCGTCCCTGGAGAGCACCCAGGCGGAGTCCGGGATGCTGCCTTCGGACGTCAGGGTCTCCTTGCCTCCGATGGTCACGCCCCACAGGCCGCGATTCACGGAATACGCCGCGCCGTACGGTGGCAGCGGCAAGCCGCGCGCATTCAGGTAGTCGAGCTCCTCCTGGCGCTTGAAGGCGCGGTCGCGCACCGGCGCGATGACTTCGAGCTCGGGCGCGAGCGTGCGCATGGCCACTTCGAAGCGCACCTGGTCGTTGCCGGCCGCGGTGCAGCCGTGCGCGATGGAATTCGTGCCGAGCTTGCGCGCCATCAGCGCGATCTGCTGCGCCTGCATGACGCGCTCGGCGCCCACGCACAGTGGATAGAGCTGGCCGCGGCGCACGTTGCCCATGACCAGGAAACGCAGCACCTGTTCGAAGTACTCCGCGCGCGCGTCGATCTGGTGGTGCGCGATGGCGCCGTAGGCCTTGGAACGCTCCGCCAGGGTCTTCGCGCCTTCGGCGTCGATGCCGCCGGTGTCCACGGTCACCGTGATGACGGGGCGGCCGTAGTTGTCCTTGAGCCAGGGCACCAGGAACGAGGTGTCCAGGCCGCCGGAATAGGCAAGGACAATGGGCGTGTCTTTACTCATCTTTATTCAGACTCCAAAAGCTTCGCGCAACCGCTCGAGCACCCGCGACTGGGCGCGCGCATCGGTGGTCGCGATGAAAATCGTGTCGTCGCCCGACACCGTGCCGGCGACGTCTTCCCAGCCGGCCTTGTCGATGGCGGCGGCGACGCTGCCGGCCGAACCGATGGTGGTCTTGACCACCGTGATCGAAGTGCCCGCGGTGCGCACCTCGCGCACGAACTGCGCGACGGCACTGAACTTGTCCTGCGTGCGGGCCGCGAGTTCCGCGTTGTCGGGCAGCACGTAACCCTCGCTGTGCTTGAGCACGCCGAGCTCGCGCAGGTCGCGGCTGATCGAGGACTGCGTGACCGCGTGGCCTTCGCGCTTCAGCAGGCGCACCAGCTCCTGCTGGCGGCGCACGGGGGCGCTGCGCAGCAGGCGGACGATGGCGGTACGGCGCGCCTCGCGGTGATGGTCGGTCAGCATGGAGGTGAATCCATCCGATGAATAAAGTTCGCGCATGGTGCATAAAAATGCACGAACCGTCAATGGATCTTTTGTCGCCGATGTGACGCCCGGCGGCTTCTGTCAGCGGGAATGGGCGGGCGGCGTTCTCAGGCGCCCGGTCGGATGGGATTGATCGCGGCGTCGCCGACCACCGTGGCCCAGGTCCGCACGGACCACTTCGTGACCAGGCCACTCTTTACATACGGGTCTTCGGCGGCGAAACGCTCGACCGCCGCCTTGTCAGGGGTCGAAAACCACAGGACGCCGCCGTCCACCGGGTCAGCGAGGGCACCGGCCAGCACCAGCTCGCCGCGTTCGTGCGCTGCCCACGCATGCTCGAGGTGCGCGCCACGGAACTGGCCGCGCCGCTCGAGCACGTCCGGGACGTAGGTATAAAAGAGGAGGAAATGCATGGCAGGGGCCTCGGTCGCGGAGGCGGGATCATAGAGGGGCCGGCTGCTTCTGCGGTAGGCTCGGGACATGAGGTTTCGACCGGCATTGTGGGTGACGCTGCTTGTGTTTGCCGGCCTCGCCCCGGATGCGATGGCGCAGCTGCGGCCCGAGGCGAAACTGCAACCTGTCCACAAGCCGAAGCCCAAGCCGCCCGAGCCGGCGCCCGCGCCGGCAACTGCGCCTGCGCCGACATCGGCACCCGCACCGGAGGGCGTCATCAAGCCACCGGCGCCCACCGCGATCCCCACGGAGGAAGTCCGTTATCTGTCACCCGAGGACGCGCCGCGCCTCGGCCCCGCGCCGCGGCGCTATCACCCGCCGGAAGGATTCGCGGGACACCGCTGGGGCGAGACCCGCGGGATGTTCGAGCGGCTGCCGGAGCAACCGCTGTCGGTGCGCGCCGCGTGGACGCGCGGCATGGAACGCCAGCCGGAGATCTGGTGCACCGAGGGTGGGATGGGTACGTCCTGCACGATCAATTACATCGTGAACGCCATGGCGACACGCCGCGAAGGCGGCGGTTTCCATGTGCTCTCGGAGTACAAGATCCCGACCCAGGGTTTCCGCTTCAGCGAAACCGGCGTGCTGCTGTTCCCGGTGGTCTACCAGTTCTGTGCCAACTGGGACTCGACCAAGCGCGAGGTGCCCAAGGACTTCGACCAGCTCAACCAATTCTGCGGCATGCGGCTGCTGTTCGACTCCGAGTCGATGGCGCAGCTGCGCAAGCTGCCCAAGGATCACGTCACGCAATACGAGTTGGTGCTGGCCGAGCTGATCGCGGAATTCGGCAAGCCCTCGGGCTTCCTCAAGCACGGCCGCGTGGAAATCGAGGCCGTCAACGACGACACCGACCGCGAGCTGGGCGGCGACCGCAAGTTCAGCACCTGGCGCTGGTGCCCCGCCGCGGATCGCGCCCTCGCCACCAGCTGCGCGTCGAGCATCGTGCTGTCGCTCGATCCGGAAAGCGGCCGCGCCGTGGTGCTGTTCTCGACGCCGGCGCTGTGGGCCTACGCGTACGCGCGCGAGAATGGCGCGTTCAAGGGCGACCCGCTGTTCGCCGTGATGCACGCGCGGCCGGCGCACGCACCACCGAAGCCGAGTCCTTCCACCCCGCAATGAATTCGCCACGCGCCCGCGCTCGCCGTGGCCACGCGCCGCGCAGCACACCGCGAAAT
>DASSRK010000107.1:0-22625 GCA_035701825.1 Steroidobacteraceae bacterium | reverse complement strand
TCGCTCGAGCGGACGTGTGAAAGATAAGGTGCCAAGCTCAAACGTCGGCGTGCGCGCCGTTCAGCTCAACTGTTAGAGATCATGCGCGCGCCGATCTTCCGCAGCCCCATCGTCCTTGCGTTCGCTGCGTTCGTGGCCGGGCTCGTCGTGAAGTGGGGCGTCAATGCGGAGTTTTCTATCGGCGGCACGATGGTCGTCATGCTGTGGTTGCTCCCGCTCATCGGCTTGGGCATTACCTCCGATGAGTTCTTTTCAGACGGTTGGGGGCGCGATGACGACGATCGTAGCTTTTTCTCTTCCCGTGAAAATCGTTTAGAACTACTCGCGTTGCTGGCCTTGCCTGGTATTGGCTTCGCTCTGGATATCGCGTCACTTACCCTGGAGACGGCGGCATTTGCCTCGATAGGCCTCATTGGAATCGTTGCGTGCGTACAGCTTGTGCAGCTTGAGCGAAAGAAGCGTGTGGCCGGGCATGATCTGTAACACCTCGTTGGAGCGGACGCGTGAAAGTTTGAGTGCGAAGCCCAGGCGCCGGCGCGCGCGCCGCTCAGCTCAACCATAAGGCCGCGGCTCATGACCGGTCGCAAGTACAAGTGGATCGTGATTTCATGCGGCCTTGTCAGCGCTATATTCCTCCAGCTCGCGTATGCACGATATTCGCATCTGGCAACTGCACGGGGCCTTGATCTGGGCTACGCGTGGCAGCTGTGGGGACTTGCGCCTGGCGCGTTTTGCGTGCTCGTTTGGGCATTTCAGAAGCGCAAGTGGCTTCGACTGGCGGGTATGGTGGCAAGCATAGGAGTTCTGGGCTACTCCACGTGGTCTTTGGCACTCGCCTTTGCACCATACGCATCAGGCGGCGACATGGCGGGTTTGGTTACGCTCGCAGGCGCTTTTGCCTTTGTACTCACAATCGTTTGGTCACTCGTGGCCCTGCTTATAGGTGGGGTGAGTGGACTCGTCGCTTCAGGCGGCCGCGGTGCAACGCCACGGCCTAACGCCTTGCTGGAGCGGACGCGTGACAGATGAGGTGCCAAGCTTAATCACCTGCGCGCGCGCCGCGCAGCTCAACCGTTAGCTGGCGCTCGTGGCCACGCTGCTACATCCAACGACGATCGCGTTCGTGCTGTTCTTCCTGGCGCTTCTGGCCGAAAGCTGGTTCTCTTGGCGATTCCTGCGCGGTGCTCGCAAATATCATCCTGATTTGTGGAATGCGATGGGTCGTCGCACTATCTGGACTGATTCAGACTTGATAAGCGCCATTCCAACGATCGCCTTTCTATGGAAGCGAAAGTACGCTCGGACCTCAACATCCGAAGTTGTGCAATATTGCGAGTCGTACCGCCTCCCCGTTGTGATTTCCTGGGCTGCCGCGGGAGCGTTTGTCCTTCTCTTCTTTACATCGCTGTTGACACTTGGCTGGAAGCTGCCGCAATGAGTGCGCCGTGCTACGTGGCGAAGGGTGCTGATGCTCTGACGAGGAAGCCATGAACCCAAACGCCATTTTCCAGCCCTTCTTCGCCACCATGATCCTGACCCTCGTGGTCTGGATCTACATGTACGTCCGGCGCCTGTCATTCATCTTCGCGAGCGGCCTCGAGCCAAGGCGCATGACGCCGGGCGAACTCGCCCGGGTCTCGCCGCCCTCGGTATCCAGCCCGTCGGACAACCTGAAAAATCTCTGCGAACTGCCAACCATCTTCTACGCGATCGTCCTCTATCTCTTCGTCACCCGGCACGTCGATGCGACATTCGTGGTACTGGCCTGGGTGTTCTTCCTGTTTCGCGTCTTGCACAGCGCGGTCCATTGCACCTTCAATTTCATTCCACTGAGATTCGTCCTGTACGTGGCTTCGTCGGTGGCGCTGTGGATCATGGTCATCAGGGCTCTCCTGGTATCCGTCGCCGGTTGACATGCAAGTGGCCGGGCCATCCCCCGAGCGCGTCGCCGACTTGATGGCGCGGATCGAGCGCCATCTGGAAGCCAATCCTTTTGCATGCGACTCGGCGGAGGGGATTGCTCGATGGTGGATCCGGGACGCGGGCGCGGCTGTCCCCGAAGTGTCCGCGGCGCTCGATCGCCTGGTCCAGATCGGCAGGCTCGAAAGACTCCAGCGCCACGGCTGCGAGACCTTCCGGGTAATCCATCCAACCTAACAATACAATGCAGCGCGTGAGCACGAGGTCCTCACCGCCGGTCGAAACCTCGCCTGAACGCGGTCCGGAAGAGTAAAGTGCCGGGTCGATCAATCCGCGCCCGCAACGTTCGAGCCAGCTGCTGGAAGACGCCGTGCAAGACAACATGGGAGACACGATTCGCGCACTCATCGAGCGCATCGAGAACGGCGAGGCCGGTGAAGCATTCCAGCGAACCGCCTGCAAGCACAGCGCGCTGCCGTTGGCCGAAGGCTGGTTCGCGTGGGCGTTGCTGACCCCGGAAGGCGAGATCCTGGAGGCAATGGAAGATGGCACGGTCTCGATCGCGGTCGAGCCGCTGCGGACGATGTTCCTGGTCGCCGGATGCGAGAGGTACCCGGAGCTCGCTCCGCTCCTGCCGGTTCGCACCGAAACCAGCGCCGAATGCCCCCGGTGCGAAGGCAGCGGCCGGATCGCTCACGGAAGTGGCAGGATTCGCTGTCATGAATGTCGGGCACTGGGTTGGATCGAACTGTCCCCACGATGACCTGGCATTCGAGGAGCCGACATGCTTGACCACCTGAGTTCGGATGAGGCGCCATGACCGCTGCGAGCGATCTGCGCTACCTGCGCATCGTCCTGGTCCTGGCGGGACTCGCCAGCCTCGCGCTCTATCCACTCATGCTGTTCTGGCCATCCGGCTGGGCCTGGCACGTCGGGCACTCCGACTACCCGATGATGATGGTCGGGATCTACGCCACGCTGGGCGTATTCCTGATCCTCGCCGCTCGCAACCCGATGTCCAACCTGAGCCTCATCTGGTTCACGGTGTGGTCCAGCGTCGTACACGGAGGAATCATGGCCGTGCAGGCCCTCACTCAGCCGGGACAGATGGGCCACCTGGTGGGTGACGTGCCGGCGCTGTTCATCGTCGCGGCTGCGCTGGCGATCTTGACGCCGCGCGCGCCTTCGGCGACCGCATCGGGCGATTCGAGGAACACTCCATGACGACAACCCCCACCCTCGCAGACGTGATCGCCAAGCTCGGCGCAGCCGGCGGTTTCGGCGACGGAATCGACTTCGGTTCCTTCCGGCCCCTCGACGCGCTGAACGAGGCCGGGATTTCGGCGGAAGATCGTGAAGCCGCCAGCCTCGTCCTCCTGAGTGAGCTCGCCGAGGCGATCGACAACACCACCTGGAGGGAGGCGGCCGGCTCCGCACTGGGTCGAAGTCTCCGGCAGTTCCTCGCCGGCAATGGCAAGCCTGCGCACGAGCGTGCGGTGCGCGCCTTCTTCTCGAGCGAATCGGAATTCTTCGCGGAACTCAGCTCGGTCTACGCGCAGGCCGTCGGCAAATAGAACGAGTTCCGCTCACCCGCGCCGGGTGACAAACCTCACCTCAGGCGTACGTCGGCCACCTTGTCGCGGTAGTCCCGCTTGGGATCGCGGCCCAGCAGCATGCGCACGCCGGCCAGCATGCTGTTCTCGTTGAGCCAGATCTGGCCGTGTTCGGCGTCGAAGCGCAGCAGGCGAATCTTGGGATCGTTCCTGCCTTCGAACCAGGCCGCGACGAACGGATTCCACAGGCGGTCGATGACGGCAGCGTCGTCGACGGCGCTCAGGGTGCCGTGCACCGCCGCGAACAGTTCGTGGCCCTTGGCCGAGAAATGCATCATGGCGCGATGCGACGCGCCGGTCTGGCGCGCGAAATCCGTGTCCTTCGAGGTGAAGAACCAGACCGGGCCGCCGCGATCCTCGTCCTCCTCGAGGAGCTGAGCGCTCATCGGTTGGCTCTGCCCCTCCTCGACGCCCTCGAGCGCGAGCAGGGTGACGCGATCCGACTTCAGTGCCTTCCAGAACTTGCGGGCGATCTCGGCTTCCTTGCCCGTATCCGTATCCATTTCCATGACGTGCTCCGTGGTGTGGAAGGAGCGCCAAGAATCGCAGGCGAAGCAAGGCTCTGGCGTCAGAATCGGTGACGACAAAATGGGGACATTCCTCATTTCGCTGTAACAGAGGCGCTTGTTACAACGAAATGAGGAATGTCCCCACTAGTCGATGCCTGCATGGCCGCTGGGCTGATCCCGCGGCGCCATGTTCAAAAGGGGCGTCGCGGCATTGCAGGCGTCTGTTTCCAGGTACGGAATTCGCTATCAGTTGGATGCAACCAGCTCGGCGCGCTTGCCGTAGCGGTGATACCGCGACAGGTTCGCGTTGCCGACCGCGGCGACGCTGTCCGCCACGGCATCCGATACGCATCGCTCGAACTGTTCACGCAGTCCCAGCACGCGGCTGTTCAGCGGCGCGCACACCTGCTCGGCGGCATTGCGCAGGCGGGTATGCAGGCGGGCGACCCCGGTCCGCGTGTTGAGGCTGAGGTCACCGTATTTGACGACGACGCTCGGCAATTCCTTGGGAGTGCTGGCCTGGGCCAGGCCACCGATGGCCAGCGCGGCAGCGAGGGGCAGTAGTTGGGTGAGACGCTTCGACATGATCAGCTCCTTGGTTGGTATGGAGCGCATCGTGCCGATTTCAAAATCCCGCGTGTTCCGTTGTTCTCACCCGGTGTTCAGTTTTTCTGAATCGTCGAAATACAAATGAGGAATGTCCCCATCAGGCCGCGCGGCCTGCGACGTGCTGCTCGCGCCACTCCGACGGCGGCGCGCCCAGGGCCTTCTTGAAGGCGCGGCTGAACGCCGCCTCCGAGTCGTAGCCCACGCGGTTGGCGACCGCGGCGATGCTCTCGTGCGTGTTGCGCAGGTAGCTGGTCGCGAGCTGCATGCGCCAGTTGCCGAGGTACTGCATCGGCGGCTGGCCGACGAACTGCGCGAAGCGCTCGGCGAACGCCGAACGCGACAGGGCCGCGGTCTGCGCCAGCGATTCGATGGTCCAGTCGCGCGCCGGGAACTCGTGCAGGGCGGTGAGCGCGCGGCCGACATACGGATCGCGCAGGCCCGCGAGCCAGGTGTTGCGATCCTCGGGCAGCGTCTCGAGATAGCGGCGGATCACGTCGACGAACATCAGCTCGCTGATGCGGTTCAGCATGCACTCGCCGCCCATGCGACCCTTCGACTCCGCCAGTGCCGCGCGGAAGTAGGCGCCGAGCGCACCGCTGCCGGTATCGCTGACGCGCAGCACGCGCGGCAGCGCGGTCAGCAGCGGGTTGTAAGGCCGCGAATCGCAGCCGAGGAAGCCGCAGACGAAATGCGCGGGCTCGCCGCCGCTGGTGCCCACGGAAATGCGCGAGGGCAGGCGGCCGTCATCGGGGCGGCGATACATCGACATGTTGGGCGCCTGGCGCATGCCGAGCTGGGTGGTGAGCACGTGGGTGTCGCCGTGCGGCAGCAGCACGATGTCGCCGGCCACCAGCTTGATCGGCTCCTCGCCCTCGAGCGTGCACCAGCAGGTGCCTTCCATGATGGCGTGATAGCAGATGAGGTGGTCGGAGCCGGGGAACATGGCGTCGACGACACTGCGGCCTTGCGGGGTCTCCGCGACCCACGGGGAACAGGCCTGCACGTCGAAAAAGAACGCGCCGGACAGGCGCACCGCTCGCAGAACATCCGACAACGCGTCCATGAGACCTCCGCGGACGCCCGGTCAAGAGAGCCGGACGCGCGATCAATTGCCACCCTTCGATCGGGGCTTACTGTGTCAGCCCTCGAGTTAGTTCGCAAATAGGACCATGCGGTTCCTGCGCCCGGCGTCCGCGCACGACGCGGACGGACTGCGGATCAACAACGGCGGACGCGCGGGCATTCGCGGCGCGCGCTCGGCTGACTACGCTGCCTGCACGTTCAAACAATGGAGGACGGAGATGAAAGCGTTGATTGCAGCGATGGTGTTCGTGAGCGGCGTGGCGTTGGCGGGCGAGGCGGACAGCGGCACGCACCGTTACCTGATCGAGCGGACGTTCCCGGCGGGCGCGCTCGACGGTGTCGATGCGGCCGTCAAGCAGAAGGTGAACGCCAACAACAAGTCGCTCGGCGTGACCTGGGAGAAGTCGTACGCCAACGCGCCGAAGACCAAGACGTATTGCGTGTATACGGCGCCGAGCGAGGCGGCGGTGCGCGATGCGGCGAAGCTCAATGGGCTGCCGGTCGACGTGGTGACCGAGATCCCGGTGGACATCAAGGCCGAGCCGCGCGGCGCCGTGCAGCGGATCGACGCCGGCATGCATCGCTACCTGGTGAAGCGCGCCGGCGACGCCGCGGTGCGTGGTGACAAGGACGCGAAATACGGCGTGTCGCTGCTGACGTCCTACGGCACCGCCGACAAGCAGGTCTCGTACTGGGTGTACGAAGCGCCCAACTTCTCAGCGGTGGAAGCGGCGGCCAACGCCAGCGGCGCGCCGTTCGAGTCGATCGTGGAGATTCCGGCGACGCTCTATCCCTACTGAGGCGTCGAGGAAGACGGTGCCGGAGCATGCATTCCGGCATAACTCCGAGGAGTTGTGCCTTGCATGCTCCGGCATCTATTTTGAGTTATGCCGGAATGCATGCTCCGGCACCGTCTACTTCTTCAGGGCGATCCAGTTCGCGACTTCGGTCCAGTCGATGAACGACTTCTCGAGCTCGCGGGCGAAGTCGGCCTGCTTCTCGCAGCCGCTGTTCAGTGACTGGGTGATCATGCTGTTGCCGTCATCGGAATTGCGCATGACGGTCAGCATCGGGCGGTCCTTGAGGCAGGTGCCGCGCTTGAGATCGGTCTCGAGCACGCCGGTGCGCACCACCTGGGTCACGAGCTCGGCGTACACGCTCGGATCCACCTGCTTCTTCCACTGACCCGTCTTGCCGGTGTACTTCTTGCCGAGGAACACCACGCGCCCGTCACTGAACACGAACAGCTCGTACACGGGACAGGTGCCGCTGCACGCGCCCCCGGCAATCGCGACGAACTTCTCGCCGGGGTTCCACAGTGGAATGCCGCCCGACAGCGATCCGGCCGCATAGGGACGCACGACCGGCTTTTCCGCCATGGCGGGCGAAGCCAGGAGAAGGGCCGTCAGCGCGGTGACCAAGGATGCGTTTTTCATGGGCTCGGAAGCATACGCCAATCGAGCGGCCGCGCGTTCGCGGAGTTATGCCGGAATGCATGCTCCGGCACCGTCTTCGGCACCGTCTTTCAGCACTCCACGATGTTCACGGCCAGGCCGCCGCGCGAAGTTTCCTTGTACTTGGTCTTCATGTCCGCCCCCGTCTCGCGCATGGTCTTGATGACCTTGTCCAGGGACACGTAGTGCGTGCCGTCGCCGCGCAGCGCCATGCGTGCGACGTTGATGGCCTTGGCGGCGCCGATGGCGTTGCGCTCGATGCAGGGAATCTGCACGAGGCCACCCACCGGATCGCAGGTGAGCCCGAGGTGATGCTCCATCGCGATCTCGGCCGCGTTCTCCACCTGTGCGGGCGATCCGCCCAGCACCGCGGTCAACGCCGCGGCCGCCATGGAGCAGGCCACGCCCACTTCGCCCTGGCAACCGACCTCGGCCCCGGAAATCGAGGCGTTTTCCTTGTAGAGGAATCCGATGGCGCCCGCCGTCAGCAGGAAATCCACGATGCCCGCCTGGTTCGCGCCGTGCACGAACCGCCAGTAGTAATGCATCAGCGCCGGCACGATGCCGGCGGCGCCGTTGGTCGGGGCGGTGACCACGCGCCCGCCCGACGCGTTCTCCTCGTTCACCGCCAGCGCCCACAGGTTCACCCAGTCGAGCGCGATCAGCGGATCCTGCGGTGCGGCCGTCTGCGGCGCGGTGAGTTGCTTGTAGAGCTCGGGCGCGCGCCGGCGCACCTTGTAGCCCCCGGGCAGCACGCCCGGCGTCTCGCAGCCGCGCTGCACGCATTCCTGCATCACCTTCCAGATGCGCAGCAGCCCGGCGTCGATGTCCGCATCCTCGCGCCAGACGCGCTCATTGCGCCGCATGATCCCCGCGATCGAGGTCTGCTCCCGCTTGCACAGCGCCAGCAAATCATCCCCCGTGCGAAAGGGCAGGGGCAGGGTAGTCAGGTCCGGCACGATGCGCTTCGCATCGCCTTCGCCGCTCACCACGAACCCGCCACCCACCGAGTAGTAAGTCCCGGCCGCGAGCTCCGCGCCGCCCTCGCCGGTGGCCACGAAGCGCATGCCGTTCGAATGCAGCGGCAGCGTTTCCTTGTGGTTGAACACCAGGTTGGCGCGCTCGTCGAACGCGATGCGCTGTTCGCCGAGCAGCGCGAGCTCGCCGGTCGAGCGGATGGCGTCGATCATCCCCGCGATGGCGTTCACGTCGACGGTATCGGGCTCGTGGCCGCACAGTCCGAGCAGCACGGCCTTGTCGCTGCCGTGGCCCTTGCCGGTCGCGCCCAGCGAGCCGTAGAGATCGACGCTCACGCGCTCGACGCGCCCCAGCAGGCCCGCATCGCGCAGTCGCAGCGCGAACTGCCGCGCGGCTCGCATGGGCCCCACGGTATGCGAGCTCGACGGGCCGATGCCGATCTTGAACAGGTCGAAGACGCTGAGCGCCACTCGGGTTCCTCAGCCCCCCGTGGCCGCGTCCGCGATGCCGAGACGTGCTTGCGGCTTGCGGGTCCAGGGCGCGAATCGCACGCGGATGGGCCAATAGATCAGCAGGCCGAGCGCGATCAGGACGGGGATCACGTTCATCTTCGTGCTCGTCAACCACGCGGGAAGGTGCTTGGCCTGGCCCAGGAACAGCGACAAGGCCGCGATGAGCAGGGAGAGGGCCATGCGCCACAGGTGGCGCGTCAGTTTCTGCGTACGGCTGATCTCACGGCGTCGCAGCAGGCGCAGGTCGCCCCAGCTGCCGAGCAGCGCGATCGAACCGAACACGAAGGAAAATGCCGCGGCCGGAACATTCGAGACTCCGACGTAGTGGATCCCGATACCGTAACCAAGAAGTCCCGCCGCGAGCCCCACGCCGAGGATCGCGTGCTCCAGGCCGCGCGGCTGCTCCGGCCGGCGATGCACCGTCGCCCATGCGGAGGAGACTAGATAGAAAGTGAGGCTGGCGGCGACCACGTTGAGAGGATTCATGGAGACGAAGATCGCGATCGGCACGGCGATCGCGGTCATGATCAGCATGGCCCCCGTGTATACGTGGCCCGCGCGCTGATGATTCCGTGATCCCTTGGCAAACAGCATGGATGCGAAACCGGAGAAGAGGCCAACGGAGCCGGCGATCACGTGCAGCAGGAGCATTCACGACTCTCCGTGGTCATTTGGATGCCGGAGAGCCTACCGAGTTTCCGGTGTCGTGAACAACTACAACACCGCGAGCTACATGAGCTGTCGCCCCAGCTCCGGTATCGGATGCCCGGTCAGGTCCTTGGCAACTTCCGCAATCACCGTATCCGCGACCTCGGGACGCAGCTTCGCGCGCAGCTCGCCTAACATCTTCGGCGGTGCCACCATCACCAGCTCGCTGAACTGGTGCGCGTGCTCCATCTGGTAGAGCGTGTCGGCGACCTCGGCGGCGAACCGCTCCTCGGCCTGCTGGTGCCAGTCGGCCTGGTCGAGCGCGCTGGCGCGGCCGCCCGGTGGTCCCTTGAACTGGCCGGCGCGGTCGGTGCCCTGTTCGCGAGTCGGCGGATTCCCGCATTCGAGATCGCGCTCGAGGATCAGTTGCGGATCGCGCGGCGTTCCCTTGTTGCGCAGGAACCGGGCGCGGCGGCCGTCGCTCACCAGGACCAGGGCCGAGTTCGGGATGTGCACGTTTTCCATGTGCGTTCGTCTCCGTGAGGGGTGCGATCACGGTACGACAATCCCGCGCGCCGCGAATTCACCTGCATCAACCCATGTTCACGAACCCGGGTCCGGCGCGCGCGGACGGCGCGGGCGGCCGAGGTGCCACGCCAGTGCCAACAGTGCGACCGACACCAGCACTGCCGCGATCCAGTACTCGTAGCGGTGCAAGTCGCTGACCACCTTGGAGAACAGCTCGCTCGCCCCGAACCCGACGGTGGCGAACACGCAGGCCCACACCGTCGCGGACACCAGGTTCAACCAGAAGAAGCGGCGCAGTTTCATGCTCGTGAGCCCGAGCGCGATGGGCAACGCGATGCGCAATCCCCACAGGAAACGCATGGTCAGCACGATCTTGACCTGGTGGTTCTCCACGCGGTGCAGCGCCACCTGCACCTTCTCGCGCAGCCGGGGAAACCGCTGCAGCAGCGCCTTGGCGTGGTGTCGTCCGATGTAGAAGAAGAGCTGGTCGCCGCACACCGCGCCGACGAATGCGGTCGCGATGACGCCGCTGAGTTGCAAGTAGCCTTGGTGCGCGAAATAGCCGCCTAACATCAGGAGGGTCTCGCCCTCGGCGAGGGTGCCGGCGAATATCAATGCGTAGCCATACTGCGCGAGCAGCGCGGGAAGGTCCATGTGACCAAAGGTACTGGGCCGGCGCGAAGTTAGAAAGTAACCGGCCGCGCCAGGAACTGGTCGGTGCCGAGGAACATCTCCAGGCCCACGCCCACCCCCCAGGTGGCCTCGCGCGCCTGCCACGGCTCGTCCTTGGGGAACGTGAGGCTGAGGCGGGTCTCGAGCACCAGCCAGTCGCGCGTCACGCTCTTGCGGTACGCGAGCTTCACGCCATAGTTGCCGAGCGGCACGGCCTCCTTGCGCTCGTTCTCGGAGAACAGCTCGGCGCAGAACGCGCGCCGGCCCGGCATGCCGCGGATGGCATTGAATGCGACGTAACTCTTCACGCCCTCGGTACGTTGCGAGACCGTGCCGGACAAGGTCAGGCGCAGCAGCCACTGCTGGTCCACGATGCGCTCGATGTCCATGCGGCTGGTGAATCCGAATTTCTCGCTGTTCTGCCAGAACGCGGTCTCGCGGAACGAAAACAGCGTTTCCTCGGAGCTGCCATGGTCGAAGCGCCAGCTGCCCTTGACGAAAGGATCGAGCGGCGAACGCACGCGCAATCCGGCATCGGCCTGGAACCGGCTGCCCTGCTTGGGTGAGCGATAGCGCAGGCCGAACAAGGTCTCGTCTTCCTGCACGGGCCCGTACTGCCGCGCGAACGCGCCCGAACCGGGGCGGCTCTCGGTCACGTATTCGTCGTGGTTCACCCGGCCGAAGAAGGCATGCAGGCGTTCGTTGAGCCGCGGCAGCGGCACGTCCACCTGGAAACGCAACTTGGGTTGAAGCCCATCGAAGCCGTCATACAACAGCGCGGGCGCGATCGAGCCGCTGGTCTGCATGTACGTGGCTTCGTCGTCGCCCGAGGTGGCGCCAAACCACTGGTCCACGCGCATGGCCGAGCGCCACACGGCATTGAAGACGCCCTGGTGCGCGCGATCTATCCAGGGATCCTTCACGTTGACGTAGCCCATGGGCACGCTGGCCGTGCCGACGCCGGCGACCGCGACTTCGTCGAGGGCGTGTTCATCGGCGTAAGGCGGCTCTTCCGCGTGCACGCATGCGCACAGTGCCAGCAAACCTGCTGCGGCCCACCCCGATGACATGGCGCCACGATGCGCTGCGAGCTCCGTGCCCGGCGTGGGAGTCCGCCGTGCGGGCAGGTCGGCGCATTCCGCCTTTCGGCGCGGGACGCGGGCGATGCCTAGTGCGAGCCGAGTACCCGCTCGAGACTGCCGAAGTCGACCGGCTTCACCAGGTGATCCGTGAAGCCCGCCTCGCGCGTGCGCACGCGATCCGCTTCCTGTCCATAGCCGGTGATCGCGACCAGCCGGATGTCGCGCCCGCCGGGTCGCGAGCGGATGCGCCGCGCGATTTCGAATCCATCGAGCCCGGGCAGGCCGATGTCGAGCAGCACGACACGGGGCGAGAAATCCGCGATGTGCTCGAGCGCCTCGGCGCCGGAGTAGGCCGTGTCGACTTCGTGGCCTTCCATCTTGAGGATCATGGCGAGCGTGTTGGCGGCGTCCTCGTTGTCGTCGACCACCAGGATGCGCTGGCTGGCTACTTCACGCGCGGCGGGTTTCGGCGCGGCGTCCGCGACCGCGTCGAGCAGCGGGAGGCGGATTTCGAAGGTGGTGCCGCGGTTTTCGCCGTCGCTGAAGATGCGCACGCGCCCCTCCTGCATCTCGACGATGCGTTTCACGATGCTGAGGCCGATGCCGAGGCCTCCCTGCGAGCGATCGAGCGTGCGCTCGCCCTGCACGAACAGGTCGAACACCTTGGGCAGGAGCTCGGGCGCGATGCCCACGCCGTTGTCGCGCACCGTGAGGATGACCTCGCGCTCGACGTCCTGCGTCTCGACGTGGATTTCGCCGCCGCTGCTGGTGTACTTGGCCGCATTGGTGAGCACGTTCGCCACGCATTGCACCAGCCGCTCGGGATCGACGTTGACGTACAGGTTCCAGCGGCTCGCGGCGATCGAAACCTTGTGGCGCTTGCGGCGGATCAGCGGATCGACGGTCTCGAGCGAACGCGCCACCACGTCGGCGAGCGCCGTCGGCTTGCGCCGCAGCTCGATGCGGCCCTGGGTGATCCGCGACACGTCGAGCAGGTCGTCGACCAGGCGCGTCAGGTGCGTGACCTGGCGCTCGATGGTGTGCACGGCGGTGCGCATCGGCACGTTGGCCGGCAGGTTGCGCGACAGGATTTCCCCCGCGTTGCGGATCGGCGCCAGCGGATTGCGCAGCTCGTGCGCCAGCATGGCGAGGAACTCGTCTTTCTGGCGCGACGCTTCCTGCAGGTCGCGCCGCGCGCGCTCGTCGCTCTCGCGGCGGATGCGCCTGAGCTCGAGCAGCGCACCGACCCGCGCCAGCAGCTCGCGCGCGGTGAACGGCTTGACCACGTAGTCATCGGCGCCGGCGCTCAGGCCCTCGATGCGCGCTTCTTCGCCGGCGCGCGCCGAGAGCAGCACCACCGGCACCTCGCGCAGCGCCGCGTCCGCGCGCAATGTCTGCAGCAGGTCCAGGCCGTCCAGTACCGGCATCATGATGTCGGAAATCACCAGGTCGGGCTTTTCGCGGCAAATGGCGGCGAGCGCCGCGCGGCCGTCGGCGACGGCTTCGATGCGGTAGTGGGCGCCGAGCAATTCGCGCACATATCCGCGCATGTCGGCGTTGTCGTCGGCCAGCACGATGCGTGCGCCGAAGGTCGCGGCGAAGCGCAGGTCGGCGCCGCGCGGGCCGGGTGCATCGGCGCCCGGCGCGGCCTCGCGCGCGCCACCGGCTTCGGGCAACCAGCGCAGCGCTTCCTGCACATAGGCCTGCGTGCCGATGGCGGTCGACAAGGCCTGGCGACGCTCGGCATGCGCGGCCGGAAGATGGGCCGTGCCCAGCGGTATGCGCACGCGGAACGTGGTGCCCCGGCCGGGCTCGCTCGCGGCCTCGATGTCGCCGCCCTGCAGCTTCACCAGTTCCTGCACCAGCGCCAGGCCGATGCCGGACCCCTCGTGCGTGCGCCCCTGCGCGCCCTCGACGCGGTGGAACCGCTCGAACAGCCGCGGCAATTCGTGCGCGGGCACGCCGATGCCGGTGTCGGCGACTTCCAGCACCGCGTAGGGCTCCTCGCGCCGCAGCCGCACGCTCACGCGCCCGGCCAGCGTGAACTTGAAGGCATTCGACAGCAGGTTGAGGACTATCTTCTCCCACATGTCGTGGTCGACGTGCACCGGCGCGCCGATCGGCTCGCACGCCACCTGGTATTCCAGCCCGGCGCGTTCCAGGGCCGCGCGGAAATTGCTGGCGAGGTCGGTGGTGAGCGCGGCGAGATCCGTGGGCGCGAAGCAGGCGGTGGCCCGGCCGGCCTCGATGCGCGAGAAATCGAGCAGGGAATTGACCAGCTTCAGCAGGCGCAACGAATTGCGGTGCGCCACGTCGAGTTGGGCGCGCAGCGGCGCCGGCGTGGCGGGATCCTGCAGCGCATCGCCCAGCGGCCCGAGCATCAGGGTGAGGGGCGTACGGAATTCGTGGCTGACGTTCGAGAAGAACGCCGTCTTGGCGTGGTCGATCTCGGCCAGGGCCGCGGCGCGGCGCCGCTCCTGGTCGTAGGCGCGCGCATTCGCGACCGCGGTCGCCACCTGCGAGCCGACCAGCTCGATGAAGCTCGAATACAGGTCGTCGAGCGGGATGCGCGGGCTGACGCCGATGATCATGGCGCCCGCCGGCTGGTGCGCGAGGTTGGACTTGATGGGCACGACGGCCACGGTGTCCGTGGTGCGCGTCGAACGGCCGATGGTCACGGCCGGCAGCCCGGCGATGCCGCCCAGCAGCTGCGTGGTCTCCTCGCGCAACACCGCCGCCAGCGGCCAGGCCGCCGCGTCCTGCGGGGCCTCGAGATCCACCAGCTCGGGGCCGGCGCGCGCCGCATCGATGCCGGTGCGGCTCACCATGCGCAGCCGGCGGCCGTCGGGATCGAGTAGATAGAGGATCGCGAACGGCACGTCGCGCACGTGCTGCGCCAGGATGTTGGTGGCCGAGGCGCAGGCTTCGATGTCGGTGCGGGTCCCCGCGCCGCGCGCGCCCAGCTCGCGCAGGATGCCGACGCGCCGCTCGCCGATGACCTTGGCGGTGATCTCGTGCACCGTCGCCAGCACGCCGCCGATGCCACGCGGCGCGGACTCGTCCGGCACCGGGCTGTATCCCACGGTGAAGTGCGTTTCCTCGCCGAACCCGTGCCGCTCGAGCTCGATGTCCATGTCCTCGATCCAGGTCGCCGGCCCGCCTTCGAAGGGCGTGTCGATCAGCGGGCGCAGCACGTCCCAGATCTCGACCCAGCATTCGCGCGTCGGGATGCCCATCGCGCGCGGATGCTTGGCGCCGAGCACCGGCGCGTAGGCGTCGTTGTAGATCTGGATGTAGTCAGGCCCCCACCACAGCAACTGCGGGAAGCGGTTCGCGAGCACGAATGGCACCATGACGCGCAGCACCGGGCTCCAGCCGGACGGATCCCCGAGCGGCGTCTTCGACCAGTCGATGCTGCGTGCGAGACGCCCGGCCTCGGTGTCCGCGGGGATCAAATCGTCGGTGTGGCGGTCGGTCTCGAGGAAATCTGGCTGGGCGTTCACCCACGGATTGTACGCAGATGAACTGCACGAACACCGTAGGAGGGGGCCGACACCGCGCCCCTCCGGTCCCCTAACAATCAGCGCTGCGCGGTGGCGAGTGCTGGCCCGCTGAACTCCGTCTCGAGCACCACGTGCACCTCGTCGCCCACGCCGAAGGTGGTGCCCGGCGCCGGGATGCCGTAGTTCACGCCGAAATCCGAGCGCTTGAACGAGCCCTGGGCGGAAAAGCCCACGCGTGCCCTCGGCTCATAGGGTTGGAAGCCGGCGTAGCCGCCGTTGTAGACCGCGTCCAGCGTGATGGGCCGCGTGACGCCGTGCAGGGTGAGATCGCCGCGGATGCGGAACGATCGCGGGCCGGTGACCTCGACCGCGGTCGACTTGAACGTCATCTGGCCGAAGCGATCCGCGTCCAGCCAATCCTTGCCCGCCAGCGTCTGCATGAAACCCGACGGCGCGTTGTCGGCCTGGATCGAGCGCGGATCGATGTTCACGGTGACGCTCGATGACGCGAAGTCGTCCGGGTTGAATCTCAGGCGTGCATCGACCTGCGTGAAGCGGCCGGTGTAGGTCGAGAAACCCAGGTGGGACACCTTGAACAGCAGGCTGGTGTGCGCCTTGTCCACGGTGTACGCGCCCGCCGGCACGGGCGCGGGCACTGGTGCCACGACCGGCGCGTCGTTGGAGCCGGCGAAAGCGAGCGGGGCGATGACGGCCAGCGCGGCGAAGTATTTGACCCGTGACATGTGCGTCTCCTGAATGTGTTGGTTCAGGAGGTAGTCGAACCGGCGCCGCCGGATTCGACAGCGCCGAGCTATTTCTTCTTCGCGGGCCAGGGCCGCCCGTACCCGAATCTCCAGGGAAACGGCCAGAAACGCCAGCCGCCCACGCGCACGCCGCCGTACATGACATTGGCGTGGGTCGCCGAGCTCGCCTCCCGCACGCAGGCGCGCAGCGCCTGGTCGGCTTCCTTGCGCACTTCGACGCCGCACCAGTACGCCACGTCGTGCTTGATGCAGCAGCCCTGCCACGTGCCGTCGCGCCACAGGCTGCAGCCGTCGGTGGTGAAGGGATGCGGCGGTGGCGGGGCGCCGTGCAGCACCGCGCGGCAGGTCTTGTTGGCGTAAGTCTCGAGCTGCGGCGCGGTGTATTCCCGGCCGTCGATGCGGTAGGGCGCCTGGATCGAGCTGCGCGTCGGGGTGCAGCCCGACGCCAGCAGCAGCAGCGCGAGCAGCGCCAGCGGACGGGACATGACTAGTAAGTCCTCAACTCCGAGCGGATCTGGCCGAGATCGTAACCTAACAAGCCGGCCGGCTCGGTGAATTGCGGTTCGCCCCAGCTCTCGACCACGCCGACGCGCTGGCTCACGTCCTCGTCGGCCTCGTGGATCAGGTCCCTGACGATCTGCGCGCGGAAGTCGGTCAGCGCGGGCCAGTTGCCGAGCGGGTTGGTCGGGTAGATGGACGCCACCACCATGTTGCGCGTGCTCAGCACGTCCTCGACCTGCGACCGCTCCCAGAGATAGGGCACCAGCTTCGGCAGGTTGCACGCCAGCTCGCCGATCCGCAGCGTCAGCAGCGTGCAGTGCGCGTCGGCGCCGTTCGCCTCCAGCGGCGAGGAATTGATCACCAGCACCTTGCGCGCGCCCAGCGCCTGGGCCGCCTCGAGCGGGCGGTTGTGCGCGAAGCCGCCGTCGATGAGGCGCTCGGGATTCTTGAGCGCGCGCACCTGCACGTCGTGCGCGGAGAACACCGGGAAGGGCGAGCCCGAGGCAAAGGCCACGTCGCGCAGCTCCTTGTCGACCGGCTTGCGCACCACCACCCAGCGCGGATCCTTGACCACGTTCAACCACGCCTGGGGCGGCAGCTTCTCGTCGATGGCGTCGTTGTCGGTGCCGCTGACGAACAGGAAGTAGCGCTCCTTGCGCTTGTCGAGCGAGGTGGCGGTGATGACGAACGGCACGGCCAGCGGAAACTCCGCGGCCTTGGAGAGTGGCGCGGCGGCGTCCGCGCGGCACTTCTGCGGCGATTCGCCGTGCGCGAGCTCGGTGAAGCGGCAGAACGCGTCGGTGAGATAGGCGCGCGCATTGCCATTGCCATAGAGCGCGGGCGCCGCCAGCGTGTTCCACCATATCCAGGCGAGCACATTGAGCGTCATGAAGCGCATGAAGCGCCGTTCGCTGCCGACGATGGCGCGCGAGGGATATTCGCTGAACAGGTAGCCCAGCGTTTCCTGCGGGAAGCTCCTGGCCTGGTGCTCGCCGGGCGCGCGGCCCAACAGCATGTACACCCCGGTGATGACGGCCGCGAACAGCAGGAAGTAGTGCCAGAAGCCGCCGTTCATCTCGAGCAGCGAGGTGCGGTTGGCCCAGATGGCGAGCGAAATGCCGGCGTAGCTCAGGACCACGATGCCGAGCAGCACCGCGAAGGCGCGCAGGATCTGCCGCCGCGGCTGCGGCTCGAAGTACTCGCGCTGCGAGTGGAAGAAGAGATGCAGGGCCAGCAGCAGCGCGACGAAGCCGACACCGCAGAGGTTCACGTAGATCAGCGCCGGGTCATCGAACGGCGACAGCGCCAGCAGCCAGCCGGGGCGCGCGAAAGCCGTGACGATGAGCACCGTGGCCACCATGAGCGCGCTGCCCGCCGGCCAGGTGAGGTGCGCGTGCCGCCAGGCAAACTGCTGCGAGGGAAACAGCCGCACGTCGGAATAGAACACCATCATTGCCATGATCGCGTAGTAGACGCCGGTCTCGACCGGCACGTGCTCGATGCGGTTCACGCTCGCGATCTTCAGGATCGCGACCGGCGCGATCAGCATCACCAGGATCCACGGCCAGCTCTCCCGCAGGCCGCGCCGGCGCCGGCCGAAGAACGAATCGTTCGAATGATCGAAGCGCTTGACCTGCGGGTATTGCCCGCGGAACACCGTGAGCATGGTCGCCGACACGATCCACACCACCACCAGCGCCATGATGAGGCTGGCATACCGCAACATGTCGACGTACGGAAACACATCGTTGGAACGGATGCCGATGCCCGGCTCGCGCCACAGCACGGCCGTGAGCTTCTTGTCGCGGGACTGCGTGCGCACCGCGTTGTACTTCTGGTCCATGGCGGCGACGAACACGCCGAGCAGCGCGCCCCCGGAGGTGCCGATCACGTACTGCACCTGCTGCGAGTCCGGCTTGCGCGGAGCGCCGGCATCGGCGCCGACCAGGCGCTGGGTGTCGTAGAGCGCATCGAGCATGCGCGTCTGGTAGGCCGCCTTGACGCCGCCGCCGGTGAGCACCAGCGCGAGCTTGCCGGCGTCCGCGGGCGGCGCGTCGGCGTCCGTGTCCTTGAGCAGCGTCCACAATTCCTCGATGGTGAAGCGGAAGCGGCGCTGGGTGACCGTGCTGAACTGCACGCCGCGGTAGTTTGCATCCCGGAAGCCGTTGAGGGTCGGCCCGAGCGCGGGCTCCTCGATGGCATGGTCGGCGAACAGGCCGGGCTCGCTTTCGTCGGCATCGGTCTGCTTGTCCTTGCTGTCGGCCGCGCTGGCCCTGGCCTGGTCGGCCCTGGCCTGGTCCATGAGTACGCGCAGGTCGCGGTCGGCGAGCAGCACGCTCTTGCGCACCACCAGCCTGTCGCCGAGCGACACGACCACGCCGTGCCCGCGGATTTCGCCCGCCGGGCTGAGCGGCTTGCCGTCAGTGGCGTCGAAGGCCTGGTCGAAGAGCTGCAGTGTCGCGGGCTTCGAGGCGCCGTCCGCAGCGGCGCCGGGCATCACCGGGTCGGCGAAGCGGACCGAGCGCAGCAACAGTTTGTAGAACTCCTCGCGGTCGTCGTCCGACTTCCAGGAAACCTCGTCGGCCCAGTACTTGGCATAGCGGACGAGGTACGACACGGCGGGGGAGAGGTACGACGGCAACCGGATGGTCTGCTCGCTCCGCGCCTCTGCCGGATGCTCGGCCTGGTTCTTGAACACGCTGAGGTAGTCGCTGAGCCGGCCATCGGTATTCGCTTCGGGCACTCCGGCGCCGTCGGTGAGCAGCATGCGGCGCTCCTTGCGCGGCAGCGTCAGCAGCGTCCCCACCGGAAAGCGCTCGTAGTCCTCGTCGAAGCGCTGCGGCTCGTCGGTGCGCATCACCGACACCGCGAAGTCCGACAGCACCGCGGCCTGCACCGAGCCGTTTTCCAGCCAGCTCACCAGTTGATAGGGCGTGCCGAAGGCGACCACGGCGCACACCTGGTTCTGGTGCGCGCCCGGCCGTTCGTAACGGAACTGGCCGCGCGCGGCGTTGGCGTACTCGAGGGGGATACCGACCGTGACCATCGGATGGGTGCAGTACTTCCTGACCGTGACGTAGGCCAGTTCGTCCTGCGAGCCACCGGAAGCGGTGCCGATGGAGACTCCAAGCGTCGCGAGTATCGCGAGCGTCATCCTGAATGGCTTGCGCATGAGCCCTCCGTGCGCAGTGCGTCGACACTAGACCAGGCGTGCCTCCATCCAGTGGAGCATTCGCGCGTAGAACTCGGTAGGCGTGGGCTCGATCTCGTTGTGCACTTCGTGACGCATTCCCGCAAACAGTTCCACGGTCTTGTCGCGCGAGCCGAGCGCGTCGACTAACTGCTTCGATCCCTGGGGTGGCGCAATGTCGTCGGCTCCGCCGTGCAGCGCCAGCCACGGCACCGTGATCGTGTGCGCCTGGTCGAGCGCCGCGCGGCAAGCGCTTTCGAGCTCCATCAGTAAGCGAACCGTTACCTTGCCCGGTATACGCGGGTCCGCCACGTAGCGCTGCTGCACCTCGCGCGAATGCGACAGCTGCTCGGCCGCGAGCCCCGGGCTCACCCGCAGCGGCGAGAACGGCGTGCACAGCGCTTTCAACACGCTGCGCAGCGGCGCCGGCACGCGCTGGAACGCCGCGAGCGGGCAACCCGAGGTGATCACGCCACGCAGCCGTTCGCCGTCCTGCTCGACCCCGCGGATCGCCACGATGGTGCCGAGGCTGTGCGCCCAGATGAACAGCGGCAGTCCCGAATGGCTGCGCGCGATCCCCGCGCGGATGGCCTGCAGGTCGTCGACGAAGACCTGGAACGAATCGATGTCGGCGCGATCGCCGGGCGAATCGCCGTGCCCACGCAGGTCGAAGGTGAAGCAGGCAAGTCCCTGCCGCGTGAGCCGCTGCACCGCATCGACATACCGCCCGCGATGCTCCGCCATGCCATGCACGATCAACAGCCCCGCGCGCGCCCCCGCTGGTATCACCTCATCCCCAACGAGATCCGTGCCATGAAACCCTGCCATGCGCGCCCGAGTATGCAGCAAGACGGTGCCGAAGACGGTGCCGAAGACGGTGCCGGAGCATGCATTCCGGCATAACTCTCCAGGTCAACCGGCGGACAGTGTTCTCGCCGAGTTATGCCGGAATGCATGCTCCGGCACCGTCTGGATGTGCCCGAGCAGGCACTCGCCCAGCTCGCGCACGTCATCCTCGGCGCCGTGGATGAAGCTCGACTTGCGCCTGCGCATGAAATTGAGGCCGAGCACGTACAGGCCCGGTGCCACCACGCCGCCGTGATGCCGCAGTCGCCCCCTGGCATCGAACACCGGCAGCTGCAGCCACGAGAAGTCAGGCCGGTACCCCGTGGCCCAGATCACCGTGCCAATGCGCTCGCGCGCGAAGTCGAGCGCGAGCCGCGGCATCGCGGGCACGCGCGTCGGCGCATGGCGCCGCACCGACCCCAGCGTGGAAGCGAACGCCAGCCGTTCCGCCAGCGCGTCGAATCCATCCAGCATCCGCGCCTGCTTGAGATCCGCCATGGCGCATTCATTGCGCAGCGTGCCGGAGAACTGCGCCTTGCCGTTCACCAGCCCCACCAGCCGCCCGACGATGTTCACGCCGCGCGCGGTCAGCGCATTGAGATCGAGCGTCTCGTGCCGGCCCACGAGCTGCGGCGACGGAACGCGCCGCGCGCGCACCAGGTCATCGACCTGGTCGAACCGCTGATCGAGGATCCCGGCGGCATTCAGCCACCACTGCACATCCCGCTCGCGGTACTCGCGCGGCATGCGGATGTGCTCGCCCACCGCGAGCGTCACTTCGCGGCCCGAGGCGCGCAGCTCATCCGCCAACTGCAGCCCGGTGGCCGACGCACCCACCACCAGCACGCCGCGATCGTCGAGCTGCGCCGGGTTGCGATACTCCTTCGCGGTCAGCGATCGCACCGACGCCGGCAGCGCCGACGCCAGCGCCGGCAGGTTCGCGACCCCATGCGCACCACTCGCCATGACCACCGCGCGGCAGCGCCACTCGCGCCGCTCCGTCACCACGCGAAAACCGTCCTCATCCCGATGCACAGCGCGAACCGTAGCCCCGGTGTGCACCGGCGCGCCGACGAACCCGGCATAGCGGGTGATGAAGCGGATCACCTCCGGCATCGCCATGAAACCGTCGGGATCCGCGCCCTCGTAGCGGTAGTCAGGCAGCCGGCACAGCCAGTTCGGCGTGAGCAGGCGCAGGGAATCCCAGCGCTCATGGCGCCAGGAGTTGGCGATCTCGCCGCGCTCGAGCACCACGTGGTCGATCGAATGCGCCGACAGGAACGCACTCATCGCCAGGCCCGAGTGGCCGGCGCCAATGACGATGACGTCAGTGGCGCCGGCGCCGCCGCGTGCGACGCGGCTCATGTCACTTCACTTCGACCGACACGTTGGTCGGGTTGGTGACGATGTCGAACACGGCCGAGCGCCGCTGCGACTGCGCCACCAGCGCGTTGATCTCCTCGCGGGTCGCATCGGCGTCGATTTCAAAAGTCACCTTGATGCCGTTGAAGCCGTTGCGCACCTCGCTGTCGATGCCGAGGATGCCGGCGAGATCCATGCCCGCTTCGAGCGTCGCCTTCACCGAGCGCAGCTGGATCCTGCGATTCTGTGCCACCGCGGCGATGCCGGCCGTGAGGCAGGAGGCGAGGCCGACCAGCACGTACTCGACCGGCGTCGCGCCCTTGTCCTCGGAGGCGAAAATCGCCGGGTGATCGGCGTCGTACTTGAATTCCGTCTTGTGCGACTGCTCGCTGCCGAGGCCGTAGAAGCTCGAAACCGACGATTGGCTGTGCGTGCCGTTGACCCAGGCGCAGGTGGCGCGCCACTTGAATTGCGCGGCCTCGGGCATGTCGGTGAGCGCCTTGCGGGCGCCGAGCAGGGCTTCGACGTTGACGCCGTTGTCGACGGTGGTGGTCATGTTCATTGCGGTCATTCCTCTGATGGGGGGTTGAAGGGCCGCGACTCTGAACCACGTGCGTGGTAGCCAGCGTGGGAAATGGGGACATTCCTCATTTCCTGGAAACCGGGGACAGCCAGCAAGGCGGCGGTCGCCGCGGCGCTCCGGGCTCCCTTTTCCGGCCGCAGGGAAATCGCGCTTCAAGAGCTTCCGAAGACGGAAGCTCTTGGCGTTCGCTCGTCGTCGCTACGCCATCGTCAGGCGCTCACGCGCCACGCCGGAAAACGGCGCCGAAGCGGCGCCGTCCGTTATCTCG
>DASSRK010000106.1:0-22768 GCA_035701825.1 Steroidobacteraceae bacterium | reverse complement strand
CGATCGGATGCACCGCGTGGGCGCGGCGCAGGGTTGCGGCGCCGACTTCCGACATGCCGATGGCGCGCACCTTGCCGGCCCGCACCAGGTCCGCCATCGCGCCGACGCTGTCCTCGACCGGCACGCGCTGGTCCCAGCGATGCAGGTAGTAGAGATCGATGCGGTCGGTCTTGAGATTCCTCAGCGACTCTTCGCAGATGGCGCGGATCGATTCCGGGCGGCCATCGATCACGCGCTTGCCGTCGCGGCCGAAGAGTCCGCACTTGCTGGCCACGATGACGTGGTCCGGGCGCTTGCCCAGCACCTCGCCCACCAGTTTCTCGTTGGCACCGAAGCCGTAGAGCGCGGCGGTATCGAAGTGCGTGACGCCGAGGTCGAGCGCGCGCCGCAGGATGCGCTCGGCCTGGTCGCGCGGCTGCGGCGGGCCGTAGGCGTGCGACAGGTTCATGCAGCCGAACCCTACGGCGGTGACCTCGTATTGGCCGAGTTTGCGCCGCTGCATCACACCTTCAACCTCGGGAACACCTTGCGGATATTGCCTTCGAAGATCTTCTGCTTGTCGGCCGCCGACAACGAGCTGCCGTCGATGTAGCGCTTGGTGTCGTCGTAGTAGTGACCGGTCTCGGGATCCACGCCGCGCACCGCGCCGACCATCTCTGAAGCGAACAGGATGTTGTCGACGGGGACCACCTTCAGCAACAGGTCGATGCCCGGCTGGTGATACACGCAGGTGTCGAAGAACACGTTGTCCTTCATGAGCTCGGGCAGCGGCGGACGTTTCTGGTCCTGCGCGATGCCGCGGAAGCGGCCCCAATGGAATGGCACCGCGCCGCCGCCGTGCGGAATGATGAAGCGCAACCCGGGGAAGTCCTTGAACAGGTCGGACATCATCAACTGCATGAAGGCCACGGTGTCGGCCGACAGGTAGTAAGACCCGGTGGTGTGGAAGGCGGGGTTGCAGGCCTGGCTCACGTGGATCATCGCCGGCACGTCGAGCTCGCACAGCTTTTCGTACACCGGGTACCACCATCGGTCGGTCAACGGCGGCTCGGAGAATTTTCCGCCCGAGGGGTCCGGGTTGAGATTCGCGCCGATGAAGCCGAACTGCTTCACGCATCGTTCGAGTTCGGGAATCACCCCGCGCGGATCCGCGCCGGGCGACTGCGGCAACTGGCAGACGCCGACGAAGTTTTCGGGGTACAGGTTGCACACGCGGTGGATCAGTTCATTGCAGTGCTCGGTCCAGTGCCTGCTCGTCGCCTCGTTGCCGACGTGGTGTCCCATCGCGCTGGCGCGCGGGGAGAAAATCGTGAGGTCCGTGCCGCGCGACCGCTGCAGCTTGAGTTGCGCGTTCTCCAGGCTGTCGCGGATCTGGTCGTCGCTGATGGTCACGCTGCCCTTGGCGGGCACGAGCGACGGCGTCTTGAGCGCATCGGTCTGCTGCTTGCGCCAGGCGTTCAGCGGTTCCGGGGCCGTGGTGTAGTGCCCGTGGCAATCGATGATCATCCGTTCTCCATTACTGCGGCCCGCGCTCGTGGGTCGTGAGCATTTCATCCGCGCGCTCGCGCCACGGCTTGAGGTTCGCCGGGTCCTCGAAGCTGCCCGCGGCGCGCTGCGCAGCCACGTCCGCCTGGCGCTGCGCGGCCGCGCCGGCCATGGTGCCGCCGACACCGGTGGCATCGATCATCTGCGCGCTGGCGCGCATTTCCTCCGCGCGCCGCTTGCCGTGCTGGATCACGCGCGAGAACAGGTAGTCGCCCTGCTTCTCCCAGTCGAACTGCGGATAGGTTTCCGCGAGCGAGGCCAGCACCTGCTGCTCGACGCCGAGCGAGCGCGCCGCGGTGAAGCTCTCGATCACCAGCGACTCCAGGCCCTTGATGATCACGCTGCGACACAACTTGATGGCCGAGGCCACGCCGAGATCCGGCGACGCGACTCCGGCCACGAAGCCGAGCGTGGCGAGAGTCTTCTGTGCCTCGACCGCGTGCGCGCCGCCCAACAACATGGGCACGCGGATGCCGTGCGGCGGGACCGACGTCATGACGGCCGCCTCGACGTAGCTGCCGCCCGCGGCGGCCACCAGCGCGGCGCACTCGATCTTGGTCTGCGGCGCCGCCGAATTGAGGTCCACCACCCAGGCATGCTTCAACGGACGCGCCGCCAGGGAGCGCGCGGCGCCCAGCGTCTGCTCGGCGGTCACCGCGCTGAATATCAAGGTGCTCTCGTCGGCCAGCGCCGCCGCGTCGGCCATGAGGTCCACTCGGTGCGACGCCGCGTGGCGGCGCAACGCATCGCCGGCGGCCGCCTGGTGCAGCAACAGGTCGAAGGTCGCGATCCCGAGCTGCGGATGCGCGGCGCGCAGATCCGCGGCGAAGCGCTGTCCGACTTCGCCGTAGCCCAACAACCCGATCCGCGCGGCCGTCATGAGTTCAGGACCAATACATCCTGGTTGGATTGTCGACCAGTATCCGCTTGCGCACGGCTTCGTCGGGGCACATTTCGCCGAGCAGGTCGACCAGCTCGCCGTCGTTCGGCATGTCCTTCGAAATGTTCGGGTGCGGCCAGTCCGTGCCCCACAGGAGGCGGCCCGCGTCGATGTCGATCAGCGCCTGCGCGAACGGCACCGCGTCGCGGAACGGCCGCTTGCCCACCGATACGCGCTCCGCGCCGCAGATCTTGATCCACGCCAGCGGATTGTGGCGATACAACGCGAGCAGCGACTGGAACGGCTTCTGCTCGAGCCGTTCCGCGGCCTTCACGCGCCCCATGTGATCGATGATGAACGGCACGTCGATGCGCGCGAGCAATGCCTGCTGCTCGAGCAGGTCACCCGCATCGAAGTGCAACACGATGTGCCAGCCGAGCGGCTTGATGCGTTCCAGCAACGTGTAGAACACCGCGACGTCCGGCACGCCGCCCAGGTGCTTGACGAAGTTGAAGCGGATGCCACGGATGCCGCCGGCATGCAGCCTCTCGAGCTCGCGGTCGGTCACGCCCTCTTCCACCACCGCCACGCCGCGATAGCTGTCGTGGCTCGAGGCGATGGCATCCAGCGTCACGTCCATCTCGCTGCCGTGGCAGCTGGCGTGCACGATGACGGCGCGCGCGATGCCGAGGTGCGCGTGCAGCGCGCGCAGCTGCTCGACCGGCGCGTCCGGCGGCGTGTAGCTGCGGTCCGCGGCGTAGGGAAACTTCGCGGCCGGCCCGAACACGTGGCAGTGCGCATCGCAGGCGCCCGCCGGCAGCGCCAGCTTCGGCTTCACCGGGTGCGGATCCGGGGGCAGACAACTCTTGTTGGGGTCGCGACTCACGTCTTGCTCACTTCGCGTCTTCGGGATCTTCGTAGTACCGCAGTCCCGCGGCCTTGAGCTTGTCGCGCATGCCGTAGAGGTCGAGGCCCAGCTCGCCGGCGGCCAGGCGCGCGCGCGTCGCGGTCTCCTTCTGCTCGCGCGCCTGCGCGGCGTCGGCGACTTCCGCGGCCTTGGCCGCGAGCACCACGACCACGCCATCGTCATCCGCCACCACCACGTCGCCCGGGTGCACCAGCGCGCCCGCGCAGATCACCGGCACGTTCACCGAGCCCACCGTCGCCTTGATGGTGCCCTTGGCGTTCACCACCTTCGACCACACCGGGAATTTCATCTGCGCGAGCTCGGCGGTGTCGCGCACGCCGGCGTCGATGATGAGCCCCGCGCCGCCGCGCGCCCGGAACGAGGTCGCCAGCAGGTCGCCGAACATGCCGTCGGTGGTCTCGGACGAGAAGCCCATGACCACCACGTCGCCCTGCGCCAGCAGCTCCGCGGCCACGTGCAGCATCCAGTTGTCGCCCGGGTGGCCGAGCACCGTGACCGCCGTGCCGCACACGCGCGCGCCCGGGTAGATAGGCCGCATGTACGGCGCCATCAGCCCGACGCGGCCCATGGCCTCGTGGATGGTCGCCGTGCCGAAGTTCGCGAGCCGCGCGACCGCGTCCGCGCTGGCGCGGCGCACCTTGCGCACCGCGATGCCGGATTTTCCGATCATGTCCTGTCCTTCATGACTCACCCTTCCAGGTATCCGCAGGGACGAAAACTTCGCCGCGCATCATGAGCCGCGCGGTGCGCAGCAGCGACGCGCGCGCCACTTCGGCCGGATTCGCGGCGCTCATCTCCAGCACCACGGTGAACTCGCCACTGGGATGCTGCACCGAAAAGCTCTTGCGCGTGCCGGCGGGCACGGCAGCCACCCGATGCGCCACGGTCCCGGGCGTGACGGCGGCCGTCGCGACCGTCACCGCGCCGAGCACGCCCACCGCCGAATGGCAGTCGTGCGGGATGAAGGTGCGCGTGGAAATGTGGCCGCCCGTCCCGCCGTCCGATGAAACGGGCCTCGCGACCAGGCACATTTTCGGCACGACCTTCTTCGTGACATCGCCGAGTTTCATCCGCGGCCCGGCCTGCAGGCGTATCGACTCGATGCGCCGCTTGAGCGCCGCGTTGGCGTTGAGCTCGTCGCGCGATTCGTAGCCGCTCACGCCGAGATCCGCGGCCTGCATGATGACCACCGGCATGCCGTTGTCGATGCAGGTCACTTCGATGCCGTCGAACTCGTCGACCCGGTTACCGGTGGGAAACAGCGCGCCGCAAACCGAACCGGCGGTGTCGAGAAAGCTGATGTTGACGGGCGCCGCCGTGCCGGGAACGCCGTCGATGCGCGCGTTGCCGGCGTACTCGACGCGACCACCGGGCGTCTGCACCTCGATGTCACACAACGTGCCGGTGTTTTTCGTCAGCACGCGCAGCGTCGTCACGTCGCCGCCTGGCTTCGCGAGCCCGCTCTCGAGTGCGAACGGCACCACGGCGGCGAGCATGTTGCCGCAATTCGGCGTGGTATCGACCAGCGCTTCCTTGACCGACACCTGCGCGAACAGGAACTCGAGGTCGACGCCGTCCCGGCCACGCGACACGATGCCCACCTTGCTGGTCAACGGATCCGCGCCGCCGATGCCATCGATCTGGCGCGCATCCGGCGAGCCCATCACGGCCAGCAACACGCGATCGCGCGTCGCGATGTCGGCGGGCAAGTCCTCGGCCTTGAAGAACGGGCCGTGCGAGGTGCCACCACGCATGAACAAGCAAGGTATCGGGCGCTGCATAGATTGAGGCCCGTATAGTAGCAGCGCGCGACGCGCACTCCGGTTGCGCTGGGGGTCGAATGGCTTGCGGGGAAGATCGAGTCGTGCGGCAGGGGGCCACCGCACGACTCGCCCGATTCCCTGCAGCTAGAAGCTCCAGGTCGCGGTCAGGCTCCAGCTCAGCGGGCGCGCGTAGATGATCTCCGCGTAGCCCGAAGCCGTGGTGAGCGACGAGGTGCCCGCCACCGGATACAACTCGTCGGTCAGGTTCACGCCGCTCAGCATGAAGCGCCACTTGTCGTCATCGGAGGCCAGCGTGAGCGACGCGTTCAGCAACGTCACGTCGTCGGTCTGCGCGATCTCGATCGAGTTGCCCGCGTCGAAGAACTGGCTCGCGGTGTAGCTCACGTCGACACGCGGCGTCAGCGTCCAGCTCCCGCCGACGTGGAAGCCGTACGACGCGCCGAGATGACCCTGCCACTCGGGTGTGAACGGCAGGCTGCTGTCGAGGGTCGCGGTGGCCGTCGGGGTCACCGGGCCGAAGGGCGGCGGCGGCGTGATGCTGTCGAAGCCCGCGTCGAGATATCCCAGGCTCATGTCGAGCCGGAAATCCTCGGTCGGGGCCCAGTCGAGCTCCACTTCGCCACCGTCGATCGAGGCCACGCCGGCGTTGAACAGCAGCGGCACGACGCCCAGGCGATAGGTCATCTGGATGTCGTCGTAGTCCGAGCTGAACAACGCGATGTTCAGGCGCAGGTTGTCGGTGGGATCGAGCTTGAAGCCGATTTCCCAGGTCTCGGCGGTTTCCGGATCGAAGGAGATCGGCGCATTGCCCGGAGGCGCAGCGTTGTAGCGCTGGTTGAAGCCGCCGCTCTTGAAGCCGTCCGACCAGCTGAGGTAGGTCATGACGTGTTCGTTGAAGCGGTACTGCGCGCTCGCCGACTTGGTGGTCGCGCTGAAATCCCGCTCGAAGCGGTCGGTCGTGATGAACAGGCAACCGGTCTGCGTCGGCGGCGGGCCGGCGAACGGACACAGTGCGGTCGGCGCCGGCGGCTCCGCGGCGGTGGCCGGCGACACATTGAACATCGTGGCCTGCAGTCCCTTGGTCTCGTCGGTGTAACGCACGCCGGCCGACACGCTGAAGGCATCGGTGACCTTGAACGTCCACTCGGTGAACGCGGCCCACGCCTTGTCGTCCATCGACACGCGCTGCGTGTCGTAAGACGTGCCCGGATTGCCCAGCGGCACGAGCAGGCGATCGAACGAGTCCTCATCGAAGTAGTACAGGCCGAACACGCCGTCGGCGCGGTCGGTATCGATCAGCGCCTGCAGTTCCTGGCTGAACTGGTCGCTCTTGCTGTCGTAGTTGGTGTGCAGGATCAAGAGCGGCGTGTTGTCCGCGTCGCGGGTGCCGGTCCAGTTGAGACGGCGGTCCGCGGTGATGGACTTGATGCCGAACACGTCGTTCACGTGCCAGTCGACCACCAGCGAGACGCCGCGGTTCTCGAGCGTGCTCGAGGCCGGGTACGTGCCGCCGTTGGTGAAATTGCCGAGCGCCTGCGCGTCGTTGCCGCAGCGCGGGTCGGCGAGCGGCCCCACCAGCACCGGCGGCGGCAACGGATCGAGCATGTTGGGACAACCGGCGGCCTGGCTGGCCGCGCCCACGAAGGTCGCCGCCTCGTTCATGGCACGGAACACGAACGGCGAGCCGTTCTCGTCCTCGTTGGTGTAGTCGGCGCGCAGCGTGAAGCTCAGGTCCTCGGAAGGCTTCCAGCGCACGCCGAGCTGACCGGTGTACATGTTCTCGTCGCCGAGGTCCTTGCCGTCGAACGCGCGCTTCACGTAGCCGTCGCGCTGCCGGCCGCCGAGCGAGATGCGTGCCGACCAGGTGTCGCTGAGCGGCAGGTCGAATGCGCCATACAGCTCGTAGAGGCTGTCGTCGCCCACGCCGAGCCGGACCGAATTGCCGGCTCCCTCTCCCGGAGCATTGGTGGTGATGAGCACCGCGCCGCCGATGGTGTTGCGGCCGAACAGCGTGCCCTGCGGCCCGCGCAGCACCTGCACGCTCGCGATGTCACGGAAGTCCATGGCGCCGCCGACCGAGCGACCCATGTACACGTCGTCGATGTAGATGCCGACGCCGGGATCGACCGCCGGGGTGGCATCGGTCTGGCCGATGCCGCGGATGAATACCTGCGCGGCCGAATTGTTGCCGGTCAGCGTGCCGTAGGAATGGAACTGCAGGTTCGGCGCGATCTTGTCCAGGTCGGTGGTGGAGACCACCTGTTGCCGCTCGAGCTCGTCCGCGTTGAGCGCGGTCACCGCGACCGGGATGTCCTGCAGGCTCTCCTCGCGGCGCCGGGCCGTGACCACCACGGACTCGAGACTCTCCGCTTCAGGATTGTCGGCCGCGCCCTGTGGCTGCTGGGCCGGTGCGGTGAGCGGCGCCAGGCACATGGCCACCGCGACTGCGATCAGCGAACGACTCGCCGGTGCAAACCGTTTCTCGTTGTCGTCAAACATTCCCATGACTCCCCCATGTGAAGATGTTTGTATGTGACACATACTATCTAGCGTTGCCAGCAAAATGGCAAGCGGGTACATTCGCGCGCCAGTAAAGACAGGTGGAAGCAAGATGCGGCAGACCAGCGCCAAGGCGAAACCGGGTGAGGACGAGCTGCAGGGTCCGGAGCTCATGTTCGAGGAGCTGGATGGGCTGCTCGGTTACCGGCTGCGCCGCGCCCAGGGCGCGATGCACCGCGACTACATGGCGACGGTCGCCGGCCTCGAGCTAACCCAGAAGCAGGCCGCCACGCTGTGGCTGATCAATGCGAATCCCGGCGTGGCCCAGGTTTCCGTGGCCGCGGCGCTCGGCATGGACCGGGCCACCATGATGGCGGTCACCGACCGGCTCGAAGACCGCGGCCTGCTGGTCCGCAAGCGCTCCACCGTGGATCGGCGCCGGCAGGAGCTGTACCTGACCCCGTCCGGCCAAAGCACGCTGCGCAAGGCGAAGGCGCGCATCACGGCGCACGAGCAGCGCTTCAAGAACCTGTTCAAGCCCGCCGAGCTCGCGGCCCTGCTTTCGGCGCTGGAAAAATTCCGCGACTTCGGCTGACGAGCGAGGACAGGCAGTTTTCATGAGCGTGGTATTCGAGATCCACGACGGCATCGCCGTCGCACGCATCGAACGTCCCCCGGTCAACGCCATCGACGCGAGCATCCGCGCCGGCCTGCTCTGGGCCGTCACGCGCACCGTCGAAAGCCCCGACGTCCACGCGCTGCTGGTCTATTGCGCCGGCCGCACCTTCATGTCGGGCGCCGACCTCGCGGAGCTGGGCGGCGTCGTTCCGCCTCCCGGTTATGCCGAGACCCTCGCGGCGCTCGAGAACTGCCCGAAGCCCGTGATCGCGTCGCTGCACGGCACGGCGCTCGGCGGCGGCCTGGAAGTGGCCATGGCCTGCCATTACCGCTGCGCGACTTCGAGCGCGCGCATGGGCATGCCCGAGATCACGCTGGGGATCATTCCCGGCGCGGGCGGGACACAGCGTCTGCCGCGCCTCGTCGGTCCGCTCGAAGCGCTGGGGATGCTGCTGTCCGGCGCGCCCATCGATGCCAGTCGCGCGCGCGACATCGGATTGATCGATGAAGTGGTGGGCGACGATGCCTTCGCCGGCGGGCTCGACTACGCGCGACGGCTGGTGCGCGACGGCGCCGGCGTTCGCCCTACGCGCGCCATGCGCGAGCGGCTGCAACCGCCCGGCGAGCAGGCGATTGCCGGCCTGCTCGAAAAACACGCGCGCGCCCTCAAGGGCCGCACCACGCAACACTCGGTGATCCGGGCCGTCGAGGCCGCGAGCCAATCCGGGTTCGAGGATGGCCTGCGTCTCGAAGCACAGCTTTCCGCCGAATCGCTCAAGACCGCGGAATCGCGCGCCCTGCGGCACGTGTTCTTCGCCGAACGCGAGTGCGGCCGGATTCCCGGGCTGGCCGGCAGCGCTCCCGCCGCCGCGGTTCGCAAGGGCGCGGTGATCGGCGCCGGCACCATGGGGACCGGCATCGCGATGTCGCTCGCCGATGCGGGCATCCCGGTGGTGCTGGTGGAGCGTGATGCGCAGGCGCTGGAACGCGGACTCGCGCTCATCCGCTCAAACTACCAGGGCTCGGTGCAACGCGGCCGGCTCGACGCCGCCGCGGCGGAGAAGCGCATCGCCGCCATCCAGGGCACGCTCGAGTTCGCGGCCGCGCGCGACGCGGACCTCGCGATCGAGGCGGTCTTCGAGGACATGGATCTCAAGCGCACGATCCTGACGCGTCTCGACCAGGTCCTGCCCGCGCACGCGGTGCTGGCCTCCAACACCTCGAGCCTGTCGCTCACCGAACTGGCGGCGGCCACCGGGAATCCCGAACGCGTGGTGGGCCTGCACTTCTTCAGCCCGGCGAACGTGATGCGGCTGCTGGAGATCGTGCGCGGCGCGCACACCTCTGGCGCCACCCTGCTCGCGGCCCTGGCGCTGGCCAAGACGCTGCGCAAGGTGGGTGTCGTGGTCGGCGACGGCTTCGGCTTCGTCGGTAATCGCATGATGCTCGACGGCTATTTCCGCGAAGCCGAGCTCATGCTGCTGCAGGGCGTGCCGCCATCGCGCATCGACGCGGTCATGGAGAATTTCGGCTTCGCGATGGGCCCTAACAGGGTCAACGACATGGCCGGCATCGACGTCGGCACCCGCGTGCGCATCGAGCTGCTGCGGCGTGAAGCCCGCCCGGCGCCCTATCACGTGGTGTCGGACGCGCTCACGGCGCGCGGGCACCTCGGGCAGAAGACAGGCCAGGGCATCTACCGCTACGTGAAAGGCGACCGCAGTGCCCACGACAATCCCGAGCTGGGTCCGCTGGTCGCGGAGCTCGCGGCACAGCATGGCGTGCCGGCACGCCCGGTCTCCGACCTGGAAATCGAACAACGCTGCGTGCTCTCCCTGGTGAACATCGGCGCGGCGATCCTCGCGGACGGGCTCGCCTACCGCGCCAGCGACATCGACGTGATCTGGACCTCGGGCTATGGCTTCCCCCGCTGGCGCGGCGGCCCGATGTGCTACGCGGACTCGCTCGGCCTCGCCCGCGTGGTGGAGCAGATGCGCGCGCTCGCGGAGACCGGCGGCGGCGCGTACTGGGCCATCTCCCCGCTGCTGCTCGAGCTGGCGCGCGACGGCCGCACCTTCGCCGACCTGGATCGCTCGCGGCGCGAGTAGCCTGTTGCGCCGATAGTATGTGACACATACTATCTGGGCGTGCGTACACAAGTCGGCATCATCGGCGCCGGTCCCGCGGGCATGTTCCTTGCGCACCTGCTGCACCAGGCGGGCGTGGAGTGCGTGGTGCTCGAGGCGCGCAGCCGCGACTACGTCGAAGGCCGCGTGCGCGCCGGCGTGCTCGAGCAGAACACCGTGCGCCTCATGCATCGCCTCGGCATCGGGGCGCGCGTCGCCAACGAGGGCCTGGTGCACGCCGGCACCACGCTGTGCGTCGATGGCGAGCCGTTCCACGTCAATTTTTCCGACCTGACCGAGGGCGGCGCCGTCACGGTGTACGGACAGTCGGAGGTCATGAAGGACCTGAACGATGCCGCGGACCGCCGCGGCATCCGCGTGATCTACGACGCGTCCAGCGTCACGCCCTGCGGGCTCGATACGCGCAACCCGAGCATCTGCTGGACGAACCGCGGCGACGTGCGCGTGCTGGATTGCGATTTCGTGGTCGGCTGCGATGGCTACCACGGGGTGAGCCGCGCCAGCATTCCCGCCGAAGCGCTCGAGACCTTCGAGCGCATCTATCCCTTCGGATGGCTGGGCATCCTCGCCGACGTGCCGCCCTGCAACCACGAGCTGGTCTACGCGAACCACGACCATGGCTTCGCGCTCGCCTCGATGCGCTCGCCGACGCGCAGCCGCTGCTACCTGCAGTGCTCGCTCGAGGATCGCATCGAGGAATGGAGCGATGAGAGGTTCTGGGACGAGTTCGCGTTGCGCATCGGCGGCGAGTTCACCGCCCGGATCACGCGCGGCCCGTCGTTCGAGAAATCCATCGCGCCGCTGCGCAGCTTCGTGTGCACCACCATGCGCTGGGGACGCCTGTTCCTGGCCGGCGATGCGGCGCACATCGTCCCGCCCACCGGCGCCAAGGGGCTCAACCTCGCGGTGGCCGACGTCGTGGTGCTGGGCGACGCCCTCGCCGCCTGGTACGGGGCCGGCGACGAACGCGGGCTCGAGGAATATCCGCGCCGCGCGCTCGATCGGGTCTGGAAGGCCGAGCGCTTCTCCTGGTGGCTCACCAACCTGACGCATCGCTTCCCGGACCGGGACCGGTTCGAACGGCACATGCAGATCGCGGAATTCGCCTACCTGCGCCAGTCGCGCGCCGCGCAGACGACCTTCGCCGAGAATTACGTGGGCCTGCCCCTCGACTTCTGACCGGGTTTCGCCGTTTCACTCGGGATCGAGTGGATTTCGGCCATCTTCGAGAGAATCATGGCGCGCCATGGGCAAGCTGCATTGACACCTTCGAGGTACCACGAATTCATGTCCGCACCACGCGATTACGAGTCCATTCCAGGCACCTACGTGTACGACGCGGAGCGCGGCCGCGTGGGCTATCACCTCAACATGTTCTGCATGTCGCTCAACGATCCGAAGAATCGCCAGGCGTTCAAGGCGAACGAAGGCGAATACCTGGATCGATTCCCGCTCACTCCCGAACAGAAGCAGGCGGTGCTGAAGCGCGACTGGTTAGGCATGCTGAAGGTCGGCGGCAACATCTATTACACGATCAAGATTGCCTTCTGCGATGGCCTCACCTTCCAGGACGTGGCCGGCATGATGTGCGGCATGCCGAAGGAGGAGTACGCGAAGATGATGCTGGCCGGGGGCCGGGCGCCCGCCGGCAACCTATATAAAGAGGGGCCGGCACAGATGGAGAAACCCTGATGGCGCGCATCGTGGGCGGCATCGCGTGCTCGCACGTCCCCGCCATTGGCGCGGCGCTCGACAAGGGCAATGCCGGCAATCCCTATTGGAAGCCCTACTTCGACGGCACCGTGCCCGCGCGCGAGTGGCTGGCCAGCCTCCGGCCCGACGTCGCCATCCTGATCTACAACGATCACGCCAACGCGCTGTCGCTGCAGATGATCCCCACGTTCCTCATGGGAACGGCGGAGGTCTTCCCGATCGCCGACGAGGGATTCGGCCCGCGGCCGGTGCCCACCGTGTATGGCCACCCGAAGCTCGCGTGGCACCTGGTCGAGAACCTGATCCTCGACGAGTTCGACATGACCATCGCCAATGAAATGCCGGTGGACCATGGCCTGACCGTGCCGCTGTCCGTCACCTGCGGACAGGTCGCGCAGTGGCCCTTCAAGGTGATCCCGTTGTGCGTGAACGTGATCCAGTACCCGCCCCCGACGGGCGTGCGTTGTTTCAAGCTGGGTCAGGCGATTCGCCGCGCGGTCGAGGACTATCCCGAGGACCTGCGCGTCGTCGTGTACGGCACGGGTGGCATGTCGCACCAGCTGCAGGGAGAGCGTGCCGGCTTCGTGAACCGCGAGTTCGACCAGGACTTCCTCGACGGCATGGTCCACGATCCGGAAAGGCTCACGAAGATCTCGCACACGCAGTACATGCGCGAGTCGGGATCCGAGGGCATCGAGATGGTGATGTGGCTGGCGATGCGCGGCGCGCTCGGCCCGAAGGTGCGCGAGGCGTATCGCTACTACCACGTGCCGACGTCGAATACCGCGTCGGGACTTCTGTGCATGGAGACGATGTCCATGGAGACGGCATGAAAATCTGCATCGCGGGACAAGGCGCGTTCGGCATCAAGCACATCGAGGCCATCCGCAACATTCCCGGCATCGAGATCGTCACGCTCGCCGGCGGCAGCCCGGACAGCACCGCGGAGGTGGCGAAGAAATACGCCATCCCGCACTGGTCGACCGATCTCGGCGAGTGCCTGCAGCAGCCGGGCGTCGAGGCCGCGATCCTCGCAACGCCCACGCAGATGCACGCGCGCCAGGGCGTGCAGTGCATGCGCGCCGGCAAGCACGTACAGGTGGAGATCCCCGTGGCCGACAACCTGCGCGACGCCGAGGAACTGGCGCGCGTGCAGAAGGAAACCGGGCTCGTCTGCATGGGCGGGCACACGCGCCGCTTCAATCCCTCCCACCAGTGGATCCGCAAGAAAATCCTGGCGGGCGAGCTCCGCATCCAGCAGATGGACGTGCAGACCTATTTCTTCCGGCGCACCAACATGAACGCACTCGGCAAGCCGCGCAGCTGGACCGATCACCTGCTGTGGCACCACGCCTGCCACACCGTGGATCTCTTCCAGTACCAGACTGGCGAAACCGCGAGCGTCGCGCGCGCCGTGCAGGGCCCGATGCACCCCGAGCTCAGGATCGCCATGGACATGAGCATCCAGATGAAGGTGCCGTCCGGCGCCATCTGCACGCTGTCGCTGTCCTTCAACAACGACGGGCCGCTGGGCACCTTCTTCCGCTACATCTGCGACAACGGCACCTACATCGCGCGCTACGACGACCTGGTCGACGGCAAGGACCAGAAGATAGATGTATCGAAGGTCGACGTATCGATGAACGGCATCGAGCTGCAGGACCGCGAGTTCTTCGCGGCCATCAAGGAGAAGCGCGAGCCGAACGGCAGCATCCACCAGGTGCTGCCGGCGATGCAGACGCTCGACAAGCTGGAAAAGTCGCTGCTCTGAGCCCACCCGCCTGAAGCTGGCCGCGGGAACGCGGCTTTCGATACCCATTCTCCACGATTGAACCCCGCGCCCTTCTAACCTACCGTCCCCGCTCCAAAGGGGGACACATGCACCACTCACAGCTGTACGTGGCCATTCGCCGCGGCATTGCCCTGGCGAGCGCCATGGCGGTCGCCGCCGCAGTCCAGGCGCAGGGAAATCCCGGCGCCACGCTCGAGGAAATCACCGTCACCGCGCGCAAGGTGTCGGAAAACCTGCAGGACACGCCGATCGCCGTCACCGCGATCACCGGCACCGCGCTCGAGGACCGCCAGGTGTTCAGCACCGACGTGCTCGACCAGCTCGTGCCGAACCTGCAGTTCGCCAACAATGCGCCGCTCGCCGGCAACAACGCCTCGTCGGCGATTTTCATCCGCGGCATCGGCCAGACTGATCCGACATCCACGGTGGACCCGGGTGTCGGTCTGTACATCGACGACGTCTACATCGGCAACGCCGTGGGCGGCACCATGACCCTGCGCGACATCGCCAACGTGCAGGTGCTGCGCGGACCCCAGGGCACGCTGTTCGGCCGCAATACCATCGGCGGCGCGGTGCTGATGTCGACGCAGGATCCGGGCGACGGGTTCGGCGGCGAGGCACGCCTCGGCACCGGCTCCGACCACCTCATCGATGCGTTCGGCGCGCTCGATATTCCGGTCGGCGATTCACTGAAGACCCGCTTCTCCGTGGGCGTGAAGAAGCAGGCCGGCTACGTCACGCGCCCGGACGGCACCGATCTCGGCGACACCGACACGCTGACCGCGCTCACCAAGTGGATCTGGACGCCCGGCGATCGCACCCGCGTGGTGTTCGCGCTCGACTACACCAAGTCCGACGAGAACGGCAGCCCGCTGGTGTTCGCCGCCATCAACGAAGCCGCGACCTTCCCGCGCGTCTCGAGCCAGGAAGCCGGTTGCCCCGGCGTGGTGTTCCCGGGCTCCGGACCCGTGCCGATGATCGACGACCCGCGCTGTGCCAACGACTTCCAGGACGCCGGCCCCTTCCACAACAACGGCGACGTCGCGCTCAAGAGCTGGCTGCGCAACTGGGGCGGCTCGCTGAATTTCGCCTACGACATCAGCGACGCGCTGCAGATCAAGTCCATCACCGCGTACCGTTCGATCGACTGGGTAGGCATCCGCGACGCGGACAACACGCCGCTGACCATCCTCGACACCTACTACGACGTGACCGGCGACCAGTTCAGCGAGGAGCTGCAGCTCACGTACAAGTCGGATGCGCTGGTCGGCGTGTTTGGCCTCTACTACTTCGACCAGGATTCCGACGACATCGCGACGGTGGAATTGAATCCACCGCCGCCCGGCATCCAGCGCGACAGCGACAACAACAAGGTCAGCAACCAGAGCTGGGCCGCGTTCACGCAGTGGACCTACACCTTCAACGAGCATTTCTCCGCCACGGTCGGCGGCCGCTATACCGAGGATCGCAAGGACGCGTTCCCGGACCAGTACGACTTCGCCGCGCCCGACGTGAAACAGATCCCCGCGGCCTGGTACAGCGACACCTTCAGCTCGTTCACACCCTCCGCGTCGATGACGTTCAAGTGGAACGACGATGCGATGACCTACCTGAGCTACTCGGAAGGCTTCAAGGGTGGCGGCTGGAACAGTCACTTCAACTCGGTGCTGACTCCCGAACAGCAGGCGGCGCTGCACCCGTTCAAGCCCGAGGAGGCGCAGACCCTCGAGCTCGGCACCAAGCTCGATCTCGCCGGCAACCGGCTGCGCCTCAACATCGCGGTGTTCACGTCCGACTACCAGGACATGCAGCTCACCTATCGCGGGCCCGCGCCGAACGGCGTCGCTCCCTTCGTCACCAACGCGGGCAAGACCAGCATCGATGGCGCCGAGCTCGAGCTCACCTGGAGGCCGACCGCGCCGCTGATCATCGAAAGCAGCATCGGCTATCTCGACGCCACCATCGACGAGCTCGAGACCATTCCCTTCGCCGTACTGCCGCCCGGCCTCGTCGAGGGCAACCGGCTGCCCTACGCGCCCGAGTGGCAGGCGCATCTCGGCATCGGTTACACCGCGCACGCGGGCAGGGTCGAGATCGTGCCGCGCGTCGATGCCTCGTACCAGGCACAGACCTTCTTCGATGCCACCAACACGCCGGAGATCGCGCAGAACGACGATGTCACCACGGTCAACCTGCAGGTCCAGCTGCGCGCCGAGGATTCGAGCTGGCGCTTCACGGCCGGCCTCAACAACGCCACGGACGAGCTCTACCCGATCGCGGGCAATTCCTCGCTGGGCACCGGCAGCGGCTACGCGGAAATCGCCTATGCGCGGCCGCGCGAGTGGTTCGCCAACGTCGAGTTCCAATGGTGACGCCCAGGCGCACGCAGGTCGCAATCATTGGAGGCGGGCCGGCGGGGCTGTTGTTGGGGCAGCTGCTGCATCGAGCGGGCATCGACGCCGTGCTGCTCGAGCACCGCAGCGCCGGGCACGTGCTGGGCCGGATCCGCGCCGGCGTGCTGGAACAGGGCACGGTGGACGTGCTGGCCCTGGCGGGAGTCGACGCGCGCCTGCGTGTCGAGGGCCTGGTGCACGACGGTGTCGAGATCGGCTTTCGCGGCCGGAGGCATCGCATCGCGCTGAAATCGCTGGTCGGCAAGTGCGTCACCGTCTACGGCCAGACGGAAATGACACGCGACCTCATGGAGGCGCGCGCGGCCAGCGGCGCGCCGAGCGTCTACGGCGCGGAGGACGTCCGGCTGCATGGCATCGCCGATCCATTGCCACGAGTGACCTTTCGACTCGCGGGCGTGTCGCACGAGATCAACTGCGATTTCATCGCCGGCTGCGACGGCTTCCACGGTGTGTCGCGAGCCAGCATCCCCGCGGATCGACTCACGACATTCGAGCGCGTCTATCCCTTCGGCTGGCTGGGCGTACTCGCGGACGTGCCACCTCCGTGGAAAGAACTGATCTACGCCCACTCCGAACGCGGCTTTGCGCTGGCCAGCATGCGCTCCCCGACGCGCGTGCGCTGCTACGTGCAGTGTGGCCAGGACGAGCACGTCGAAGCGTGGAGCGACGCACGCTTCTGGGACGAATTCAGCCGCCGCATCGGCGCGGAGCTCGCCGACGCGGTGACGCGTGCGCCTTCGATAGAAAAAAGCATCGCGCCGCTGCGCAGCTTCGTGGTGGAGCCGCTGCGTTTCGGCCGGCTGTTCCTCGCGGGCGATGCCGCGCACATCGTGCCGCCGACGGGCGCCAAGGGCCTGAACCTCGCGGTCAGCGACGTCTACTACCTGCACGAGGCGCTGCGCGACTTCTACCGCGAGCGCAGCGAGCGCCCGCTCGAGGAATACTCCGCTCGCTGCCTCGGGCGCATCTGGAAGGCGGAGCGCTTCTCCTGGTGGATGACGCGCCAGCTGCACCGCTTTCCCGGCGACCCCTTCGCCCAACGCATGCAACAGACCGAGCTCGAATACCTGTTCGAATCCGAGGCCGCACAGAAGAGCATGGCCGAGAACTACGTGGGATTGCCGCTCGAGCCGCGCTAGAGTGGCGGCCCATGAAGCCTGCCATCTACATCGTCTTTTGTTTGTCCATGGCCGCGGGCGCGCTCGCCGCGCCCGTGACCGCGGATCCGCCGCATGTGTGCGAACCCTGCGACGCGTGGAACCAGCCACGCGCTCCATTCCACGTCTACGGCAACACCTGGTTCGTGGGCACGGCAGGCCTGAGCTCCATACTCCTCACGTCACCCCAGGGACACATCCTCATCGACGCCGGCCTGCCCCAGTCCGCGCCGCTGATCGCGGCCAACATCGAGCGCGTGGGATTCCGCGTCGAGGACATCAGGCTCATCCTGAACTCGCACACGCACTACGATCACGCCGGCGGCATCGCGGCGCTGGTGCGTGCCAGCGGCGCGCAGGTGGCGGCCAGTCCCGCGAGCAAGCGCGCGCTCGAGCGCGGCGGCCCGATGGAGGACGATCCGCAGTTCGCCTTTGGGCCTGCTGCCAACAACTACCGGCCGGTGGCCAACGTGCGCGAGATCGCCGACGGCGAGACGCTGCGCGTCGGGCCGCTCGCCATTACCGCGCACTTCACGCCCGGACACACGCCGGGCGGCACCAGCTGGACCTGGCGCGCCTGCGAGAAGCACAGGTGCCTCGACGTGGTCTACGCCGACAGCTTCACGCCCGTGTCCGCCGAGGGATTCCGCTTCTCGGGCGACGAGATCCACGGCAGTCGCGTGGATTCGTTCCTGCATTCCATCGAGGTCGTTGCCAACCTGCCCTGCGACCTGCTGCTCGCCCCGCATCCCGTGTCCTACGACCTCGACGCCAAGCTGGCGCGCTGGAAGGAGAACCCGAAGGTGAACCCACTGGTCGATCCGGCCGGCTGCAAGGCCTACGCGGCCACGGCCCGCGCGAATCTCGCGAAGCGCATCACCGAGGAGAACGCCACGCCCGGTTCGCCGGCGAACTGAGCGCACCGCCCGCCGCTTGACCCGTCGTCCAGTTTACTGGACGATATCTCCACTATGACGGACGTCAATGCGCGTATCGCCGCGCGCGTGCGCGAACTGCGCGCCGGCCTCGACATGAGCCTCGAAGCGCTGGCCACGCGCTGCGAGGTGAGCCGCTCGATGATTTCGCTGATCGAGCGCGCCGAGACCAGCCCGACCGCCGTGGTGCTGGAAAAGATCGCCGCCGGCCTCGGCGTCACCCTCGCCTCGCTGTTCGACGACGCCAGCGCGCCACCCAACCCGGTGTCGACCGCCGCCGATCGCACGGCCTGGAAGGATCCGCAATCCGGCTACGTCCGCCGCAACATCTCGCCGGCCAACTTTCCCTCGCCCATTCGCATCGTGGAGGTCGAGTTCCCGGGGGGCGCCCGGGTGGCGTACGAGTCCGGCGCGCGCGACGCGGCGATCGCGCAGCAGATCTGGGTGCGGGAAGGCGCCATCGAGGTCACCGTCGGCAAGGTGACCCACAAGCTCGGCGCCGACGACTGCCTGGCGATGCGGCTCGATGCCCCCGTCACCTTTCGCAACCGTACGCGCAAGCCCGCGCGCTACATCGTGGTGCTGTCGTCATGAGCCTGCCCGTCATCCGCCGCCTCGAGTCCATCGGCGAACGCGAACTTGCGGGCTTGTGCGACGTGCTGATCGACTGCGTGGAAGGCGGTGCCTCGGTGAACTTCATGTGGCCGATGACCCGCACCAAGGCGGAGGAATACTGGCGCGGGGTCGCGGCGAGCCTCGCCCGTGGCGAGCGCGCGGTGATCGTGGCCGAAGACGGGCGCGGCGAGATCCTGGCCACGGCGCAGTCCGTGTGGGCCCCACAGGAGAACCAGCCGCACCGCGCCGACATCTCCAAGATGCTGGTACGCCGGAATTCGCGCCGTCACGGCGTCGGCGCGCGCGTACTCGCCGCGGCCGAGCGCGCGGCCTTCGACGCCGGGCGTACCCTGCTGGTCCTCGACACCGCCAGCGCCGACGCGGAACGGCTGTACGAGCGCAGCGGCTGGCAACGAGTGGGAACGGTGCCGCGCTACGCATTGCTGCCCGACGGCCCGCCCTGCGCCACCGTGTTCTTCTACAAGGACCTGTCCGTACATTGACGGGCGCGCGGACGTTGCAACAAGCTCACGCCTCTCTCGCACCTTGAGACACCGCATGCGACGTCGTGACTTCCTGCAGCAACTCGGCGCGGGCTCCGTGCTCGCCTTCCTGCCCGGCTTCACGCGCGACGCACTCGCCGCCCAGGCCGGCGACGATTCGCTGCTCATCGGCGAAGTGGACGTGCTGCAGCTCTCGGGCACGCACACACTGGTGCCGGGACTCAACCGCCAGTACCAGGTCAACCCGCTGCATCTCTACGACGAGCGCCGTCCCAAGCCGTTCAAGGACCCGCCGCCAGGGACGAAGGAAGAGCGGCGCCCGCTGACGCACTACTACGTGCGCATCCGCACCCGCGGCGGCGCCGAGGGCATCTACGGCGCGGTGGACCGCGAGGCGCTGCCGGTTTTGTTGGGCACGCTGCGGCCGCTCATCATCGGGCAGCATGCACTCGCGGTGGAACGCATCTGGGACCAGATGTACCGCTCCAATCGCCACTCGCGCGCCAGTCATTTCATGATGGCCATCAGCTACGTCGACAACGCGCTGTGGGACCTGCGTGGCCGGGTGTTCGGGGCGCCGGTGTTCCGCCTGCTCGGCGGGCCGACGCAGATGCCGGTGCGCGTGTACGGCAGCTGCCTCGGCTTCTCCATCGATCCGCCGCAGGCCGCGAAGCGCGCGGCGCAGCTCGCGAAGGACGGCTTCATCCAGCAGAAATGGTTCATGGGCTATGGCCCCGGCGACGGCGCGCGCGGCATGGATCTCAACGTACAACTGGTGAAGTCGCTGCGCGAAGCGGTCGGCGACGACGTGCAGCTCATGTTCGACGCCTACCAGGGCTGGGACCTCCAGTACGCGCTCGAGTGGTGCCGCAAGGTGGAGCAGTACCGGCCGTACTGGATCGAGGAAGCCGTGCCCATGTCGGACCTCGAGAGCTTCATCCGGCTGGCGAGGTCCACCACCGTGCCCATCGCCACCGGCGAGCACGTCTACGGGCGCTGGGAAGCCGGGCAGTTCTTCAAGGCCGACGCGCTGCAGTTCATCCAGGCGGATCCGGAATGGTGCGGCGGCGTGAGCGAAACACTCAAGATCGCGCACCTCGCCTCGGTGCACGGCGTCAAACTACTGCCGCATTGTCACAACGTGCATGCGGCGCTCGCCGTCGTCGCGAGCCAGTCACCGTCGGTGTGCCCGTTCGGCGAATACCTCATCAACCACGTGCCGGAGAAGCTGCACTTCCTCCTGGATCCGCCGCTCACCACCAACGGCCTGGTGCAATTGCCCGAGAAACCCGGATTCGGCATCGCGATCGATCCGGCTAAAGTCGAGCAGCAGCAAGTCCTGACCACCCTCTGAAGAGATCCCCATGATCAAGCATCGCTTCGTCATCCTCGCCTCCGCGCTCGCGTTCTTCACGGTGGCGCAGGCCGCCGACATCACCGCCAGCCGCCAGACCGCCGCCTCGAAGCAGGCGCGCGCGGGCGAGGCCGAGTTCCGCGCGCTCTACAAGGAGCTGGTGGAGATCAACACGACGTTGTCGGCGGGTTCCTGTACGGAGGCGGCGAACGCGATGAAGGCGCGGCTCATCGCGGCCGGGTACACCGACGCGCAGGCGCAGGTGGTGGTGCCCGAGGGCTGGCCGAAGCACGGCAACCTGGTCGCGCTGCTCCCGGGCACGGATCCGAAGCTCAAGCCGCTGCTGCTCCTGGCGCACATCGACGTGGTGGAAGCCCGGCGCGAGGACTGGGTGCGCGATCCGTTCAAGCTCGTGGAGGAAGACGGCTTCTTCTACGCGCGCGGCTCGTCGGACGACAAGGCCATGGCCGCGGTGTTCGCGGACTCCATGGTGCGCTTCAAGAAGGAAGGCTATCGGCCGAAACGGGGTATCCGGCTCGCGCTGACCTGTGGCGAAGAAACGCCGAACGTGTTCAACGGCGTGCGCTACCTGGTCGAGAAGCATCGCGACCTGATCGATGCCGGGTTCGCGCTCAACGAAGGCGGCGGCGGCCGCTACGACCAGGAGACCGGCGTGTACCGTTACGTGTCGGTGCTCGCGGCCGAGAAGGTGTACCAGGACTTCACGCTGACCACGGCCAACAAGGGTGGACACTCCTCGCGCCCCACGCCCGACAACGCCATCTACCAACTCGTGCACGCGCTCGACAAGATCGAAGCGCACCAGTTCAAGGTGGAGTTCAACGACACCACGCGCGGCTATTTCGAGAAGTTCGGCGCGGTCCAGGGCGGCGAAGAAGGCGCCGACATGGTGGCGGCCGCGAAGTCCGGCGATGCCGCCGCCATCGAGCGACTCAAGAAGTACCCCTCCGACAACGCCATCCTGCGCACCAACTGCGTGGCCACGCAGCTCCAGGCCGGGCACGCGCCGAATGCATTGCCGCAGCACGCGCAGGCCAACGTCAATTGCCGCATTTTCCCGGGACATACCCAGGAAGAAATCCGGCAGGAACTCATCACCGTCATCGGTGACCCGGGGGTGACGGTGGAATTCCAGTCGCCGCCGGAAAAGCCCGGTGCGCCGCCGCCGCTGTCACGCGCCGTGGTCGGGCCGATCGAGAAGCTGAGTGCCGACATGTATCCCGGCGTCGCCGTGATCCCGACCATGGCGGCGGGCGCGACCGATTGCCGTTTCCTGACTCCGGAAGGCATTCCCTGCTACGGGGTGTCGGGCATGCTCGGCGACGGCGCCACCAGCAACGCCCACGGCCTCAACGAGCGCATCCGGGTGCAGACGCTGATCGAGGGCCGCGAATTCCTCTATCGCCTGGCGAAAATGTACGCCGGCGGACGCTAGTAGCCCTTCCTGAAGTCCACCACCGACAGTAGTTTGTCGCCGGCGACGAAGCGCCGCACCTGCTCGCGGTAGATCAGCGCGCGCACGCCCTGCCCGAGGTCCGACTGCGCGGACACGTGCGGCGTGATGATCACGTTCTTCGCCTTCCAGAGCGGGTGATCGTCGGGCAGCGGCTCGGGCTCGGTCACGTCGAGCCCGGCTCCCGCGATGGTTCCGGCATTCAGCGCCGCCACCAGGTCGTCGGTGACCACGCTGCCGCCGCGTCCCACGTTGATGAAGAACGCAGACTTCTTCATGCGCGCCAGCATCTTCGCGTCGAACAGGTTGGTCGTGGCCGGCACCAGGGGCAGCGCCGACACCACCACGTCCGCCTGGCCGATGAGCGTGGGCAGTTCGTCCGCGAGCCCGACGTAGCTCACGTAGTCGGG
>DASSRK010000105.1:0-8548 GCA_035701825.1 Steroidobacteraceae bacterium | reverse complement strand
CGCGGCCCAAGCTGCCCCAGGAGTCATGCCGGAATGCATGCTCCGGCACCGTCTTGCTCTAGCTACCGCGCGCGACCTGGCCGATGTCCACGACCGCGCCCTGGTCGCGCTCGCGGCGCACGGACGGGGCGCCGGTGGCGCCCACCAGTTGCGGATCGCCGATGGTGCAGCGGTCGCGGCCGGCTTGCTTCGAGCGGTACAGGGCCTCGTCGGCCAGCCGCACGATGCCCTCGCGGTCGCGCGCCATCGACGAATCCGCGATGCCGAAGCTCGCGGTGAAGATCGGCGTGTTCGACACCAGGTGTGCCTCGGCCAGCGCCGCGCGCATGCGCACCACCACCTCGGCGGCGGTCCTGGCGTCCGCGCCCGGCAGGATGAACGCGAACTCCTCGCCACCCCAACGCACCACGTGGTCGCGATCGCGCACCACGCCGCGCGCGGTGTCCGCGAACAGCTTCAACGCGCGGTCGCCGGCATCGTGCCCCATGGTGTCGTTCAGGCGCTTGAAGAAATCGAGGTCGGCCATGACCACGGCGAACGCGGTATCGACGGCCATAAGGTTGGCCAGCACTTCCTCGGCCACGCGACGATTGCTGAGGCCGGTCAGGCTGTCGGTGCTGGCCTGCAGCTGCGAGCGCGCGAAGGCGCGCAGCGTGCCGATACGGTTGCCGGCATGCACGCCGAGCGCGGTGAGCTGCGCGATCTGCTCGGGATTCGGCGGCTTGCCCTTGGCGCCGGCCACGTGCAGCACGCCGAGCGCGCGCCCCATGAAATTCACCGGCACACAGGCCGCCGACAACGCGCCGCCCATGCGGCCCAGCAATTTCGGGCAGGCATTGAGAGCCTCGGCGTCGGGGAATATCTGCGGATGGCCGCGGCGCACCGCGATGCAGCTGTAAGGCGATTCCACCGAACAGTTGGGCGAACCCGTCTTGGGATGCACGCACGCGCGCTCGAGATGCGCGCGCGAGGAATCCGCCAGCAGCAATTCCATGGGATGCACGTCTGAGATGGTATGCATGGCGCGCGCGATGACACGATCGGCCTCCTCCTCGGAATCGGCCATTTCCAGCGCTTCGACCAGCTGGTTGCTGAAGCTGCTGCGGCTCGCCTCGGTGCGCAGCCGGGTCAGCATGCCCTGCATGGTGTCGGCCAGCAGGTTGATCATGCGCGCCAGCGCGCTCACCTCGTCGGTGCCGTGCGTCTCGCAACGATTGTCCATGTCGCCGGCCGCGAGCGCTTGCGCGACCTCGCCCACCGCGTGGATGGAATGCTGGATGGAGCGCGCGATCGCCCACAGCATCAGCGCCGCGAGCATGGCCGCCACCAGCGCGGCGGCAATCACCCAGCTCACCATCCGGCCGCCGTGATCGGCTTCCGCCAACACGCGCGATTCCACGCCGCGCAGCACCGTGCGCATGCGTGCCATCGCCTCGACCAGCGCGGCCTCGAGCGCCGCGCGCCGGGTCTCGAGTTCGGCCTGGGCCTGGGGCGAATCCGGCGTGCCGGCAGACAGGTCGTGGTGATGATTGTCGGCGGCCAGAAAGTACCTGGCCGCGGGCTGCCGCAGCCCATCGGTGATGGCGTCGACTTCCGCGCCTGCGGGCAATGCCCAGGTGGTGTCCATCTGCGCGCGCAAGGCCGCCACCAGGTTGTGCACGCCTTCGCCCACGGCCGCCCCGGACTGCGCGCGTTGCATGACTTCGGCCTGCAGGCTGAGCGCCCGGTCGAGCGAGCGTTGCACGGCGGCGGTCCGCGCCAGCTCCACGCTGGCGTCCGACTGCGAGCGAGCCACGCGCAATGCGGCGAATACGACGCCCGCGACGCACATCACGAGGACCGCGAACATTATGTAGAAGCGCGCGGTGATCGGCAGGGCCGCAAGCCACCGGCGCGTGGATCGAAGCGTCATTTACTCCGTCTCTGCAACGAACGTCGTCAGGACGTTAACGGCGGATCCGGGCAGGACGTTAGGGGAATGCGCAGCCGCAGGACGGCAACCAGCGCGACGCACTGCACAGTTTGGGCAGCGCGGTTGGCGCGGGAAAGCAACGTCCTGGCGCGACGTGATTTCAGCGTGCCGCGAGCGACAGCAACCCGGCATTGCCGCCGATGGCGGCGGTATTCGTGGTGATGGTCTGTTCGGTGGCCATGCGGTGCAGGTAGTGAGGCCCGCCCGCCTTCGGGCCCGTGCCTGACAGGCCCATGCCACCGAAAGGCTGCACGCCCACGACCGCGCCGATCATGTTGCGATTGATGTAAACATTCCCGACGCGCAGCGTGCGCGCCACGCGCTGCGCCAGGCCATCGATGCGCGTGTGGATGCCGAGCGTCAGGCCGTAGCCCATGCGGTTGATGGCCTCGATCAACGCGTCGAGATCGCGTGCGCGGTAGCGCACCAGGTGCACGACCGGGCCGAACACTTCGCGCTCCAGCGCCGCGAGCGAATCGATCTCGACGGCCAGCGGCGCGAAGAAACGGCCGCCTGTGCCCTTGTTCGGCGGCGCGCGATGGCTCCAGCGGGCGCCCTTCACCACCTGCGCCGCATAGCCCTCGAGCATGCGCAGCGCCTCGTCGTCGATCACCGGGCCGACGTCGGTCGACAGCCGCGCCGGATCACCCACCACGATTTCATCCATGCTGCCGGCCAGCAGCTTCTGCACGCGGTCGGCGATGTCGTCCTGGACCAGCAGCGCGCGCAGCGCGGAGCAGCGCTGGCCGGCGCTGTTGAAGCCCGACTGCACCACGTCCAGCACCAGCTGCTCGGCGAGCGCCGAGCTGTCGGCCAGCATCACGTTGAGCCCGCCGGTCTCGGCGATCAGCGTGCCGATGGAACCGGGACGCGCCGCCATCGAGCGCTCGATCAGGCGCGCGGTCTCGGTCGAGCCGGTGAAGACCACGCCGGCGAGTCGCGGGTCGCCGCTCAGCGCCGCGCCCACGTCGCCACCCTCGCCCGGCACGAATTGCAGCACGTCGGCGGGCACGCCGGCCTGCAGCAGCAGGCCTGTCGCATAGGCGGCGGTCAGTGGAGTCTGTTCGGCGGGCTTCGCCACCACGGCATTGCCGGCGGCCAGCGCGGCCGCGACCTGGCCCGTGTAGATAGCCAGCGGAAAATTCCACGGGCTGATGCAGCCGAACACACCCTTGCCGCGCAGCCGCAGCAGGTTGCGTTCACCCGTCGGCCCCGGCAGCGCGGTTTCGTGCGAAAAATCCCGCCGCGCGCGCGCGGCGTAGTAGCGCAGGAAATCGACGGCCTCGCGCACTTCGCCGATGGCATCCGGCAGCGTCTTGCCCGCCTCGCGCACGCAGCGCGCGGTGAGCGCCGTGGTGTGTTCCTCGAAGAGCTGCGCGGCGCGCTCGAGCACCACGGCCCGCGCTTCGCCACCCGCCGCGTCCCAGTCACCCTGTGCCACCTGCGCCGCGCCGATCGCGGCGTCGACCGTGGCTGCATCGGCCTGCGTCACGACGCCGATCTGTTCCGCGGTCGCGGCGGGATTGCACAGCGGCTGGGTTTTCCCCTGGCGCACCTTGCCGGAGATCACCGGCGCCGCGCTCCAGGTCTGCCGGGACGCGCGCTCGCACTCGCGCACCAGGGCGTCGACCGCCTGGCCGTCGGCGAAATTGAAGCCCGCGGAATTGACGCGCTCGGGTGCGAACAGGTTCACCGGCAGCGGGATGCGTGGATGCGCCACGCGCTCGAGCGCGTCGACCTCGGCCACCGGGTCCGCGACCACTTCCTCGGCCGGCAGGCTCGCGTCGACGATGCGGTTCACGAACGAGGTGTTGGCGCCGTTCTCGAGCAGCCGTCGCACCAGGTAGGGCAGCAGGTCCTCGTGCGCGCCGACCGGCGCGTAGACGCGGCAGGCATGGCGGCCCCACGGGCCGCGCACCACGCTGTCGTACAGCTCGGCACCCATGCCGTGCAGGCGCTGGAACTCGAAGCGGTCGGCGTCGCCGCCGAACACCTCGGCGACGTGCGCGATGGTGTGCGCGTTGTGCGTGGCGAACTGCGGGTAGATGCGCTCGCCGGCCGACTCGAGTAGTTTGGCGCAGGCGAGATACGACACGTCGGTGTTGGCCTTGCGCGTGAACACCGGGTAGCCGGCGAGCCCGCGCTCCTGCGCGCGCTTGATCTCGCTGTCCCAGTACGCGCCCTTGACCAGGCGCAGGGTGATGCGCCGGTCCGTGGCCTTGAGCCGCCCGATGAGCCACCCGAGCGTGGCGTACGCGCGCTTCTGGTAAGCCTGCACGGCGATGCCGAAGCCCGCGTAGCCACGCGTGATCTCGCTCGTCAGCAGCCGGTCGACCAGCAACAGCGAGAGCTCCAGCCGGTCCGCCTCCTCCGCATCCAGGGTCACGCCGACGCCCGCGGCGCGCGCCTCGGCCACCAGCTGCTCGATCACGGGGTACAGCTCGGACATGACGCGGCGCGACTGCGCGAATTCGTAGCGCGGATGCAGCGCCGACAACTTGATCGAGATGCTGTGGCGCGCGGTGATGGACTCGCGGGTTTCGACCGCCTTGCCCACCGCGGCAATGGCCGCGGAATACTTGGCGCGATAGCGTTCCGCGTCGGCGCGCGTCAGCGCCGCCTCGCCCAGCATGTCGAAGGAATAGCGGTAGTCGCGTTCCTCCTTGCCGGCGGCGCGCGACAGCGCCGACTCGATGTCGCGCCCCATCACGAACTGGTGCCCGAGGATACGCATCGCCTGCTTGAGCGCGGCGCGCGCCACGGGCTCGCCGAGCTTCGACACCAGCTTGCCGTACCAGGAGCGCGCCTCGCCGACCTCGTTGCGATCCAGCGCGACCACGCGCCCGGTGAGCATCAGTCCCCACGTCGAAGCGTTCACCAGCAGCGAGTCGCTGTCACCGAGGTGCTCGTCCCAGGCGCCCGTCGGGATCTTGTCGGCGATCAGGCGATCGGCGGTCTCTCCATCCGGAATCCGCAGCAATGCCTCGGCGAGGCACATGAGGATCACGCCTTCGCGCGAGGCGAGGTTGTATTCGCGCAGGAAGGCGTCGAGTGCACCGCCGCTGCCCCTCGATGCGCGTACCGCCTGCACCAGCGCCAGCGCGCGGATACCTGCGTTGCGCGCGGCCGCCGGCGCGAGCCGCGCCCGGTCGGCGAGTTCACGTACAAGTGGCTGTTCTTCGGCGAGAAATGTCGGATTGATGGCTCTCGCGACCGCGTCGGGGCGCTCGAGTGGTGAGAAGTTCGTCATGCGCAAATTCTATTGAAATAGCGCCGTAGCGTCCCTATACGTTGGTCCCATGAGCTCCACCGTCCCGGCCGTCACGACGGCCACCTTTCCCCAGGAAGTCGTCAACGCCTCCGCCTCGCAGCCGGTGCTGGTGGATTTCTGGGCACCCTGGTGCGGGCCCTGCCGGGCGTTGGGACCCGTCCTCGAACAGGTGGCGGACGAACATGCGGGCCAGGTCAAGGTCGTCAAGGTGAACACCGACGAGAACCAGGACCTGGCGCAGCAGTTCCAGATCCGCAGCATCCCGGCGGTCAAACTGTTCCGCAATGGCCGCGTGGTCGACGAATTCGTCGGCGCGCTGCCGCTCGGACACGTGCGGCAATTCCTCGAGCCTCATCTGCCGCGCGCCTCGCAGGGTGAGCAGCAGGCCGCGCGCGATCTCGCCGAACAGGGTGACTTCGCCGCCGCCATCGCCAAGCTCCGCGAGATCGCCGCCGCGGATCCCGCCAACCTCGACGCGCGCCGCGACCTCGCGCGCTTCCAGGCTGTGTCGGGCGACGTGATGGGCGCCTCGCAGACCCTCGGGCAGCTTCCGCCCCAGGCGCAGAATGATCCGGCCTCGAATGCCGTGCGCGCGGTGATCCACTTCGCCGCGCTCGCTTCCGAAGAAGCCGCGCGGACCGACTCGCTGCGCGCCAACGCGGCGCGTTCGATCCTCGGCGGCAGCCTCGATGCCGCGGTGGAGACCCTGCTGTCGCGGATGAAAGGCGATCGCGCCTTCGCCACGCGCGCCGGCCGCGAAGACCTGCTGCAGGCCTTCGCGCTGCTGCCGGCGGATGACCCGCGCCTGTCCGGCTGGCGCCGCCGGCTCGCCGCGCTGCTCAACTGACTGACTTCCCCGTGGACGAAACCACCGGCACCGCCCTTCGGGTCTTCTTCACGTGGCTCGGCGTCGCGGCGCTGGGCTGGGCGCTGTTTGCACTGGTGCGTGCCGCGCGGCGTGGCGGCAAGGGCTTTCGCTCCTTCGGCGCCGCGTTGATGCTGTTCGGCTGGGGACACATGCGCGATCCGCGCAACGACACCGTGGCCGAGGCCAATGACGGTCGCGCCAGCCGGGGATCCGATGCCGGCGACGGCGCGCGTGACTAGTTAGCCGCGGCTTCCTGCCGCAGGCGCTCGGCCTCGGCATGGCCGAGGTACCGCTCGATCACCCCACGCCCGATGTACAACAGCGGGATCAGCACCACCGCCGCCGTCATCTTGTACACGTAGTTCACGGTGCCCACGGCGAGGAACTGCGGGATGGACCAGTGCTGCGGCCCGATCACGAAGGCGATGTACAGCACGATGAAGCTGTCGATGAGCTGCGAGACCGCGGTCGAGGCCGTGGCCCGCAGCCACACGAACTTCTCGCCCGTCATCTTGAGGATGCGGTGGAAGATCACCACGTCGACGAGCTGGCCGACGATGAACGCGACGATGGAGCCGCCGATGGTCCAGAGTCCCTGGCCGAAGATCTGCGCGTAGGCCCGCTGGATGTCGGGCACGCCCAGGTCGGCGTTGATGTCCACCCAGAACTTGGCCGGCGCCAGCGAGATGGCCACGTAGGCGGCGAGGAATGCGTAGCAGATGAGCGCCACCGCGACCCATGAAATGAAGCGCACGCCGCGCACGCCGAAGTACTCGTTGATGATGTCCGTGAGGATGAACACGAACGGCCAGACGATCACGCCGGCGGTGAAGTTCAGCGTGCCGGTGATGCCGAACAGCGACCAGTTGAAGGGCGCGGCGCCGAGCGTGGCTTCGAGCGCGAAGATCTTCACGCCGACGAATTCGCCGATGATGGCGTTGGTGATGAAGAAGCCGGTGAGGACGATGAACAGGCGATTGGCGCGGGCGTCGATGGTTCGCATGGATATCGCCTCGGGTCCGGGCGCTAGTCCCGGCCGCGCAGGCGCCGCAGCTCGCGGCGCGCGTGTTTGTCAGGACGCTCGTCGCCGCGCGGAGCGAACGCCGCGGCGAGCCGTGCCTGCTCGGAGTACTTCTCGCGCGCCGCGCGTGCCTGGTCGGTTTCCAGGTAGCACGCCTGCGCGATGGGCGCGGAACCGCGGCGTTCGGGCAACTGGCGCACCTCGCATTCGAATTCGAACCCGGCCCTTGTGATCGCCACCCGGTCGCCCACGCGCACCCCGTGCGCGGGCTTCACGCGACGGCCGTTGATGTGCACTTTTCCGCCGCCGACGGCCTCGGCGGCCTGGGAGCGCGACTTGAACAGCCGCGTGCACCACAGCCAGCGGTCGATACGCAGCGACAGGCCACCCCCTTCGCTTCCTTCGGACAGTTCGTTTTCGGGCGGGTGTGCCATGGGGGCGCCAGTATAATGCCCGCCATCCTTTTTACCCGGTGCACCCGCGATGGATGCCGCTTTCTACCAGCGTTTCGACGCGCAACTCGATGAGCTCCGCCAGCAGGGCCTGTTCAAGTCCGAGCGCGTGATCTCGAGCCCGCAGGCCGGGCAGATCCGCGCCAACGACGCGGAGGTGATCAACCTCTGCGCTAACAATTACCTCGGGCTCGCCAGCCACCCGGCGATCCGCGAGGCGGCGCACCGCGCCATCGACCGCTACGGCTACGGCATGGCCTCGGTGCGCTTCATCTGCGGCACGCAGACCGTGCACAAGCAGCTCGAGGCGGCACTCTCCCGCTTCCTCGGCACCGAGGACACCATCCTGTATTCGTCCTGCTGGGACGCGAACGGTGGATTGTTCGAAACGGTACTGGGCGAGCAGGACGCCATCATTTCCGACGCGCTCAACCACGCCTCCATCATCGACGGCATCCGGCTGTGCAAGGCGCGGCGCCTGCGCTACGCCAACCGCAATCTCGCCGAGCTCGAGCAGCACCTCAAGGACACCCAGGACTGCCGCACACGGCTGATCGCCACCGACGGCGTGTTCTCCATGGACGGCAGCATCGCCCCGTTGCGGGAAATCTGCGATCTCGCGGACAGGTACAACGCGCTGGTCATGGTGGACGACTCGCACGCCACCGGCTTCATGGGCGCGGGCGGCCGCGGCTCCGTGGAGCATTGCGGCGTGCTGGGCCGCGTGGATTTCCTCACCGGCACCTTCGGCAAGGCGCTCGGCGGCGGCAGCGGCGGCTACACGAGTGGCAAGGCCAATGCGATTGCGTGGCTGCGGCAACGCTCGCGGCCCTACCTGTTCTCGAACAGCATCCCGCCGGTGGTGGCCGCCGTGACGCTGCGGGCGCTGGATCTGGTCGAGCATTCGCCGGACCTGCGCGCCACGCTGTTCGGGCATGCGAAGAAGTTCCGCGCCGGGATGACG
>DASSRK010000104.1:0-26209 GCA_035701825.1 Steroidobacteraceae bacterium | reverse complement strand
CAGAACGTTCAAAGAGCGGTCGTGGCGATCCTGTGCATCGCGATGGCGGCGTGCTCGGTGACGCGCCGGCATCCCTCGGAGCCGCCCCGCAGTGCCATTCCTTCCGGCTCGAACGTTCCGTCGCCGCCACCCGACGTGCTGAACATCCCCGACGCCGTCCCGCGCGCCGAGCCGCGCGGCACGCGCGGCAATCCGCCGATGTACGTGGTGTTCGGCAAGCGCTACTACGTCATGCCGAACTCCGACGGCTGGGTGGAGCGCGGCACGGCGTCCTGGTACGGCCCGGGCTTCCACGCCGCCTCGACCTCGCTCGGCGAACGCTACGACATGTACGCGATGACCGCCGCGCACAAGACGCTGCCCATCCCCTGCTACGCCGAGGTCACCAACCTGCGCAACGGGCGCAAGGTCGTGGTGCGCATCAATGACCGCGGGCCGTTCGTCGGCGACCGCATCATCGACCTGTCCTACACCGCCGCCGCGAAGCTCGACATGCTGACGGCGGGCACGGCGCCGGTGGAGATCCGCGTCATCTCAACCTCCAAGGGCCCGGGCGCCGGGCCCGGATCGGCCGTGCCGCCGTCGCTGCCGGCATCGCCGCCGCCGCCGGTCATGCCGACCGCGCCGGTGATGCCGCCGCCGGCCGCGCCCGCGGTGACGGTGGTCAATGCGCCCGCGGCGGGCATTCCCGGAGTGAAGCCGATGTTCATCCAGGCCGGCGTGTTCGCCGACCACGAGAACGCGCGGCGCCGCGTCGAGATGCTGCTGGGCGCGGGCGTCGAGCTCGCCAGCCTCGCGGACCTGCCGCGCGCCGACCGCACGCTGTTCCTGGTGCGCGTCGGTCCCTTCGCCAGCGTCGAGGAATTCGACCTCAACATGAAACGCCTGCGCACGCTCGGCATCACCGATGCGCGCCTGCTGACGGACTGAGCAGTGGCGCGCCGATCCGGCGCATGTTGAGCGTACAATCGCGGGCCAGAAATCTTTCCCGGAGTCCCCCGCGATGCCGCGTTTTCGGCTGATCCCGCTTCTCGCCTGCCTCCTGAGCACCAGCGTATTCGCCGCGGTGCCCATCCCGAAACCGCCGGCCATCGACGCGCGCGCATACGTGCTGGTCGACTACCAGAGCGGCCGCGTGCTCGCGGCCGACAAGGCCGACGACCGCATGGAACCCGCGAGCATCACCAAGCTCATGACCGGCTACATCGTGTTCCGCGCGATCCGCGAGAAGCGCCTCGGCCTCAACGACCCGGTGACCATCAGCGAACACGCCTGGCGCTCGGAAGGCTCGCGCACCTTCGCGCAGGTCGGCACGCAGATCCCGGTGGACACGCTCATCAAGGGCATGATCGTGCAGTCGGGCAACGACGCCACCATCGCGCTGGCCGAGAAGATAGGCGGCACCGAGGACGGCTTCGTGCAGATGATGAATGCCTACGCGCAGGAACTCGGGCTCAAGAACTCGCACTTCGACAATTCCTGGGGCGGGCCCGGGCCGACCCACTACATGAGCGCGCACGACATCGCCACGCTGTCCGCGCGCCTGATCCGCGAATACCCCGAGGAGTACAAGCTGTACTCGATCCGCGAGTTCGTGTGGAACGGCATCAAGCAGCAGAACCGCAACGGCCTGCTGGCGCGCGACCCTTCCGTCGACGGCATCAAGACCGGCCACACCGAGACCGCCGGTTTCTGCCTCGCGAGCTCCGCCAAGCGCGGTGACACGCGCCTGATCTCGGTGGTGCTCGGCACCAGGTCGTTCAAGGCGCGCGAAGACGCGAGCGCCGCGCTGCTCAACTACGGCTTCACGTTCTTCGAGACCGTGAAGGCGAAGAGCGCGGGCGACGTGGTGCTCAAGCCCGAGGTGTACAAGGGCGAGGCAGACATGGTCACGCTGGTCCCGCAGCACGACGTGTTCGTCACCATCGGGCGCGGCGCCGCCGCGCAGCTCAAGACCGCCGCGACCGCGAAGGAGCCGGTCGTCGCGCCCGTCGCCAAAGGACAGGTGCTCGGCGAGCTCACCGTGAGCGACGGCAAGGACGTGCTCGCGCGCGTGCCGCTGGTCGCGAAGGACGCGGTGCCCGAGGGCGGCTGGTGGACGCGCATGACGGACGGCATCGCGCTCTGGATGCGGTAGATGGGCGAGCCGCTGCCGACCTGCTTCCTGAATGGCGAGTTCCTGCCGCTGCGCGAGGCACGCATCTCGCCGCTCGACCGCGGCTTCCTGTACTCGGATGGCGCCTACGAAGTCACCCCGGTGTACGCCGGACGGCCATTCCGCTTCGCGCAGCACCACGACCGCTTGACGCGCAGCCTGCGCGAGATGCGCATGGACGATCCGCTGGCGCGCGAAGCGTGGCGCGACCTGTACCGGGAGCTCATCGCCCGCAACGGCATCCAGGACAGGGATTCCTATATATATGTGCAGGTGACGCGCGGCGCCGAGTCCGGCCGCAACCACGCGCCGCTGCCGGACGTGCCGCGCACCGTATTCGCGTTCGCCTCCCCCTGGCCCGAGGGCCGCGCCGGCTGGCGCGAGAACGGGCTACCCGCGATCAGCGCGCAGGACACGCGCTGGGCGCGCTGCGACATCAAGTCGGTGTCGCTGCTGGCGAACGTGCTGCTGCGCCAGCTGGCGGTGGATGCCAACGCCAGCGAAACGATCCTGCTGCGCGACGGCCAGCTCACCGATTCGAGCGCCTCGAGCGTGCACGTCGTCATCGACGGCGAGCTGCGCACGCCGCCCAACTCCTGGAAGCTGCTGCCGGGCACGACGCGCGGCGTCATCGAGGAAATCGCCGCGCGGGCCGGCGTGCAGTGGCGCGCGGTGGCGGTGTCGGAATCGGAGCTGCGCGGTGCGTCCGAGATTCTGCTGGGCGCGGCCACCCGCGAAGTACAGCCTGTGACCACGCTCGACGGCAAGCCGGTCGGCGACGGGAAGCCCGGCCCCGTGTGGCGCAGGCTGTACGATGCCTTCCAGGCCTACAAGCGCGAGCTCGCGGGGACGCCGTGGTGAAAGACATATCCGACGACGGCAAGGAGCTGCTGCAGTTCCCGGTGGCCTACCCCATCAAGGTGGTCGGCCGCCGCAGCGACAGCCTGCGCGCCAACATCGACGCCATCGTGCGCGAACACGTACCGGACCTCGACGCGAGCCAGATCAGCGAGCGCGCGAGCAACCAGCAGCATTTCCTGTCGATCACCTACACCATCAACGCGCAGAGCCGCGAGCAGATCGTCGCCCTTGCCACCGCGCTGCAGGCGAGCAAGGACGTGATCATGCTGATCTGAATCAGCGCGCCGGGGCCGCTGCCTGCTGAACGAGGGCCGCGGCGATCGCCTCGGAGGTCTGGTGCACGGCATCCACCAGCGCCGCAGTGTCCGCGTTGTCGCCTTCGAATTTGCCGGCGAGTTTCGAAGTCGGCGAATACACCACGCGCACGCTCACGGGCTTGCCGCCAAAGGTGCCTTCGAATTCGGATATCAACGGGAAGTAGACGCCGGTGACTTCCTTGCCCTCGTACCAGCCACCGGCCGACTCCTTCTTCGGGCACTTGCTGCCGGGCCGCTTCGACTTGTTGCCGGTGGGCACGCCGTAGCCCTGCAGGCCGACGTTGTCGAGGAAGCCGCCCTTCTTCTGCACCTGCTTGTTGTAGTAGATGGACCAGTTGAGCACGGCCAGCGTCTTGCCGGCCGTGACCGTCAACGCCTCGAGGTCCTGCTTGAGTATTTCGACCTTGAGCGGATCCGTGGCCACGTCCGCGATGCGGAACACGTCCTCGTTGCACTTGCCGGTGAGCGCGGTGAGGCCGCTGCCCTCGGTCTCCTCCTTGGGCCGAAGGTCGATGACCACGAGCGGCCTGGCCTCATCCTGGGACAGGGCTGGCTGCAGGCAGGCCAGGAGTGAAAGTGCTGCGGTCAACCGGATGGCGTTGTTCATGTGCGCTCCCTTGGCCGATTGGACGAGGCCTGCCGGTTTCAGTTCAATTTTCGCCCTGCCCGCCTGGCCACGAACACCAGGATCACGAACAGCGCGCAAGCGGCAATCGAAGCCGCGAGCTCATGAAGATCCGGCGGGAACACCAGCACGAAGCCGCGCCCCTTGATCAGCGAGGAGAAACTCGAGACACAGAACGGCATGAGGAACAGGCGCATCACCGTCCAGCGATCCGGCGGCGGCTTGCCCGGGTCGCGCACGGATAGATAGAGCGCGACGCCGATGATGGCGCTGATGCCCAGCGCGTTGAGCCAGATGAAGGGTGCCGGGTCGAAGTGGTGGATGACCGTCGCCAGGTACCACAGCAGGAAGCACCACAGCGCGGTCTTGCCGGCCGAGAGCCGCGCCAGGTATCGCAGCGGACTCATCGAGCGGCGGAACGGTCGCGCGTGATCATCCAGCCGCGCGCCGGGCGCGCAGCGCCGCCACGAGCTCGACGTGCGCCATGCGCATGGCCTCAGCGACGACCGCCGCATACCTGGGTAGTTCGAGCTTGCCGGTATGCAGTTCCAGCGTGGGCGAATACACGCTGCGCGAGCTGAAAGGCTTGCCGTCGAGGGTGCCCGCGATCTCGAGGATCACCGGCGAGAAATTCGTGGTGGCTTCCCAGGGCGCGTAGTAGCCGCCGTGAGTCTTTTCAGGCTCGCACTGGCTGCCCATCTCGCGGTAGCGCCAGTCCTTCGGATGATCGCCAAAGGTCGCGTGGTCCGGCGGGCCGTTGTTCACGCGCACGCCGCGGTTGATGAAAATCGCGTAGTGCGTGATTTCGACCTTGCGACCTTCCAGGTCGGCCCCGAACTGGCTGGCGAGATCGGCCTGCAGCGCCTCGATGCGCGGGCGCGGGGTGCGGGCGTCGCCGACGCGGAACGTCCAGGCATCGCAATCGCCCCTGGCGGTGGATAGATAGCCGTCCTGGCTGTCCGCGGCGGGACGGGAATCGAGGAGCTGGAAGCCGGGCGCTGCCGCCAGGCAAATGGCGGCGAATCCATACATCAGCAGGTACCGCGGCGCCTTCTTGCCGGCGGTGAGGCTCGCCAGGCGGCGCAGCACTGTCATCGGGGCATCGCGGTGTCGATGATCCGCTCGGCGAGCTCGGCGTTGGCATCGCGCAAGGCGGCGAAGTATTCCGCGCTCTCCTCGGGGCTGTCGATTTCCCATATGTGCAGCTCGCGCGCCGGCGAATGGACCGTGCGCACGCGTAGCTTGTGGCCTTCATACGTGGCCTCTATCTCGATGACTACGGGAGAGAAGTTCGTCGTGACTTCGGAGGCGGCGTAATAGCCGCCGCGCATCTTCTCCGGCGCGCATCGACTCCCCATCACCAGCTCGAAGGGGTAGTCGGAATAAACCGGCGCCCCGCCCGGGCCGACCCCCGCGCCGCTGTGACCGCGGAGCTCAGCAAGCCGGATGGCCGCCGAGTTCAGATACATCGCGTATCGGGTCACTTCCAGTGACTTGCCGTGCAATTGCTGGCCAAACAGAACCACCAGGTAATCGTGGAGGTACGACAAACGCGTGGGATCCGTGCGCTTGTCACCGAACCGATAGACTGCATAGTCACAGTCGATCGCAGTTTGCGACAGCGAACCATTCTTCTTGTCGGCGCGCGGCCGTGAATCGACGACGCGGAAATCCACGGACGGGTCGGCCTGAGGGCGGGACTCCAGGCTGGCAATCTTGGGGCCTGCGAAGGCAGCCGCCCCGGCGAGAGTCGCAGCTGCGACGAGTGCGCGAATCCAGCGATGTAACCGTCTCTCCACTCAGTTCTTGCGCAACGCGGCGATGGCGCGCTCGAGGAACGGCACGAACGCCTTGCCGGTTTCCTCGACCGTGGCGCCCGGCTGGCCGAGCTCCGCCAGCTGCGTCATCTGCAATCCGGCGTAGCCGCAGGGATTGATGCGCTGGAAGGGCGTGAGATCCATGTTCACGTTGAACGCGAGGCCGTGGTAGCTCGCGCCGCGGCGGATGCGCAACCCGACGCTGGCGATCTTCCTGCCGTCGACGTACACGCCGGGCGCGTTCTTGCGGCACTCGGCGGTGATGCCGAGGCTGGCGCAGTAGCCGATGACGGCGCGCTCGAGCGCGGTCACCAGGTCGCGCACGCCGAGGCCGGCGCGGCGGATGTCGATGAGTGGATAGACCACGAGCTGGCCCGGGCCGTGGTAGGTGACCTGCCCGCCACGGTCGATCTGCACCACCGGGATGTCGCCGGCGGCGAGCACGTGGCCCGGATCGCCGTTGAGCCCCAGCGTGAACACCGGCGGATGCTCGAGCAGCCAGATCTCGTCGGGCGTGTTCGCGTCGCGCGTGTCGGTGATGCGCTGCATTTCGCGCCAGGTAGGTTCGTACTCGACGCGCCCCAGCCACCGGACCCGAGGCGGTGTCAGGCGGGGAAAGCCGGGATTGCTCGCCGCATCGACGATGGGCGCCATCGGCGGGCTGTCGAGTAATCCCGGCTTTCCCCGCCTGACACCACTCTCTTCGTTCACCAACCCGGCGTTGTTGCCGGCGAGGGCTTGTTCGGCGCGGTAGCTGGAGCGCACCAGGGGACCGGAGACGCATTCGCGGAAGCCCTTCGACAGCGCCCATTGGCGGTACTTGTCGAACTCGGCGGGCGTGACGAAGCGTTGCACGGGCAGGTGGTGCAGGGTCGGGCGCAGGTATTGGCCGAGCGTCAGCAGGTCGACATTCGCGGCGCGCAGGTCGTCCATGCACTGCGCGATCTCCTCGTCGGTTTCGCCGAGTCCCAGCATCAGGCTCGTCTTGGTGAGCACCGTGGGCTTGTACTGCTTGGCGTGCGCGAGCACGGAAAGGGTCTGGTGGTAGCCGGCGCGCGGATCGCGCACCGGGTGTGTCAGACGCTGCACGGTCTCGACGTTCTGCGCGAACACGTCGAGGCCGGAATCCATCACGGTCTCGACGTCCTTCATGACGCCCTGGAAATCCGGTGTCAGCGCTTCCACCGCGACGTGCGGCGTGCGGCGCTTGATGGCGCGGATCGCGTCGGCGTAATGCTGCGCGCCACCGTCGGGCAAATCATCGCGGTTGACGCTGGTCAGCACGATGTACTTGAGCTTCATGAGCTCGACGCTGCGCGCCGTGTTCTCGGGCTCCTCGGCATCGAGCCAGCCGCGCGGGTTGCCGGTGTCGACCGAGCAGAAGCGGCAGGCGCGCGTGCATACCGCGCCCATCAACATGATGGTGGCCGTGCCCGCGTTCCAGCATTCGCCGATGTTCGGGCACTTGGCCTCTTCGCACACCGTCGCGAGCCGATGCTCGCGCACGATGCCCTTGACCGCGCTGAAGCCCGCTCCCGCCGCGAGCGGCGCGGTGATCCAGCGCGGCTTGCCGACGCGCGCCGATGGCGCGTCGCCGCCGCGCGGCTTCTGGCCATCCTTGATGGCCGTGAAGCCCTGCGGCGTCACGTACTTCTCGCCGCTGCGGGGCGCGCGGTCTTCCGTGACGATGGGAATGTTCTTGAGCGAGCTCATCGGGGGCGGGATTTTAACTCCCCGGTGGCCCCTGTGCCGCCGGGCCGCCCCCTAGCCCCGGCAACGGCACGGGCTTGCCATTGACCGTGAGCGTGGCTTGCTTGAACTCGATGTGGCTGACCAGCTTGTCGCCTTCGCGCCTGGCGAAGCCCTGGTCGACGGCGAAGCCCGCGCCCGTGGCGCCATTGGGCAGCTTTTCGATCAGCTTCTGCGTGGACTCGATGGTGAGGTCGGCTTCGATCTTGTTGAGCCAGGTCGGGGGTGCGCCTGCCTGCGAACCGAAGTCCTCGGCCGTCAGGCCCTTGAGCTTGATCACGCCCTTGATCACGCCCTCACCCTCCGGCGTGACGATGCCGAGCCGATCGATGGCGAATTCCGGATCGTGCGCCAGCAGTGCCAGGGCCTGCTCCTTGAACGGCTGGACGAAATTCACTTCCACTTCCTCGGGAGTCGCCAGTGGCTTGGTGTACATGCCCTTGATCGAGGCCACCAGCTTCTCGAGTGTCTCGGCATGGATCCGCCGCAGCGTGAAGTCGTAGTGCACTTCCTGCAGGTCGAGCTTGAGCTCCTGGAGCGCCTTGTTCACGACCTTGCCGGAGCCCAGCTTCAACGACATCGACATGAACTCGTCCTGCATCTTCGAGTCGCCGATGTAATGGACCCCTTCGATGCTGGTCACGGCCTTGGCCGGATCGGTGATGCTGACCTTGTCGATGGCGAAGCGGAACCCGCCTTCGTACAGGTCGCCGCGCACGCGCTTGCTCTTGCCGACGAAGGTCATGTCGTCGACACGCATGCTGCTGTCGATCTGCGCATCCTCGAACACCAGGCGCGGCCACTTGCCGTCGTAGTCCAGCTCGTCGAACTTGCTCGAATAGCCGACGTCGAGGCGGAAATCGTCGTACGTGATCGTGCCGGCGTTGTTCTTGAGCTTGACCTTGTGGCCTTCGCCCCAGAAGCGCGTCGAGCCGCCGCCGAAGAAGCCCACGCGGCTGGTGATGTGCAGGGGCTCATCGGTGCCGAAGTACTCCGCGATTTTCTTGCGGATCTCTTCGTCCAGTACCACCCTGGTATTGACCCTCGCGATGCCGAAGCCCGAGGTCCAGAGCACCGGGCCGTGCAGGATTTCGTTGCGCACCGTGAAGAGAACCGGCGTCGGCGGCTTGGCCGGCTCGGCCGGCTCGCCCGTGTCGGCTGTGTCGGCCGTGTCGGCTGTGTCGGCTGTGTCGGCTGTGTCGGCCGTGTCGGCAGCGTCCGCCGTGCCTGCAGCGGATTCTTCCGCCGTGCCCGTCTTTTCCCCGGCGGACTCGACATCGTCGGATTCGACGGGCGCCCCGGCCTGTTTCGCCTTCTCGAGGGTCTCGATGGCGCGGAACAGGTCACCGAACACTTCGACGGTGACTTCCTGCTCGGAGCGGAACCAGCCGCCGGTCCACTTGCGATTCACGACCTTCAGGTAGGGTGCTTTCTCGGTCAGCTGGTCGAGGCCCGCGTTGACGCGCTGTTCCGCGACGCGACCGATGCCCCATGGCGCCACCAGCAGCACCAGCAACAACACCACCCCGACGGCGACTATCTTTTTCATTTCAGACTCCCTGGAAAACCCGATTCGACCGCCGCAATTCGGCGTCCAATGCATTCAATCTCTCGACCGTGCCGATGTCGTGCCAACGGCCGCCGTGAAGCTCGCCACTCAGGCGCCGTGCGGCGATCGCCCGGCGCAGCAGTGGTAGCAGCGGAAACTTGCCGGGCTCGCAGCCCGCGAACAGCTCGGGCCGATAAATCCCGATACCCGAGTAGGTGTGCCGCGTCCCCTCGCCTTCTGACACGAGCCCCTCTGCGAGCACGAAGTCGCCGCGCGGGTGCTGCGGCGGATTCGGCACCAGCACGAGGTGCGCCAGCGAACCGGCGGGCGGATCGCGCCGCAGGGAGCCGAAGTCGATGTCGGTCCACACGTCGCCGTTCACCAGCAGGAACGGCGCGGATCCTAGCAGCGGCAGTGCCCGGAAGATGCCTCCGCCGGTTTCGAGCGCCTCTGGCCGCTCATGGCTGTACGTTATGTCGAGGCCGTAGCGCTCGCCGCCCCCCAGCGCCTGCTCGATCATGTCGCCGAGCCACGCGGTGTTGATGACGATCTGGCGGAATCCCGCGCGCGCCAGGTTGTCGAGGTGGTACTCGATCAGGCGCTTGCCGCCCACGGGCAGCAGCGGCTTGGGCGCCGCGTCGGTCAGCGGCCGCATGCGTTCGCCGCGCCCGGCGGCGAGGACCATGGCTTTCACCGGTGCTTGCGTGGCGTTCGGCGCGCGTGCTTGCGCGGGCGCACACGCCGCGCGGTCTTGCGCTTGGCCGGGCCACGCTTGCGCGCGGCGCGCACGCGCGAGCGAGCGGCCTTGCCGCGCCCACGAAGCGCGGTGCGTGCGGCCCTTTTCTGGCCCGGCGTCCTGGTCCGCGAGCGGGACTTCGGTCTGGACCTGGTCGCGGTGTTCGCGCGCGTCTTTGTCTTTTTCCGGGTCCTCGACTTTGCCTTTGCCTTCGCCTTCGCCTTGGATCCCGGCTGCGTGCCGCGCTTCGGCTTCAGGCGCGCGGTCAACTTCGGCATCGCCAGCGCGCGCGCCATTTCGCGCGCATTGGCGGCCCCGAACAGCGGCGCCACGCGCAGCGCGAGCCAGCGCTCGAATTCCACCAGCTCGGGATAGCGACGGCAGGCATCGCGCACGTACTCGAATACCAGCGGCAGGTCGCCGAGGTAGCCCGGCTTGCCATCGCGGTACCAGAGCCGGCAGAAGATCCCGAGCACCTTCACGTGGCGCTGCACGCCCACGACATCAAACCAGCGGATGAACTGGTACTCGCTGTCGCCCACGTTCGCGCCGAGGTTGCCGAGCACGCGCCGGTAGCCACGCAGCCAGCGCTCGACGCGCTCGCGCGACCAGCTGATGTAGCAGTCCTTGAGCAGCGAGACGAGGTCGTAGCCGATGGGGCCGCGCAGCGCGTCCTGGAAGTCGATGACGCCGGGACCGCCGCCGCGATCGATGGAAGGCGGCAGCACCATGAGGTTGCGCGAATGGAAGTCGCGGTGCACGAACACCTGCGGCTGCAGCAGCGCTTCGTTGATCAGGAATTCGTTGGTGACCGTGAGCAGCGCCCGCTCCTCGGGCGTGAGCTCGAGCCGGAGGTGCCTCGCGAGGAACCACTCGGGCATGAGGTTGAGCTCGCGCTCCAGCGGCTCGCGGTCGTAGGGCGCGAGTTGCTGGGCGGCCTTGAGGCCGCGCACCTGGATGTTGGCGAGGGTAGTCAGGGCATCGCCGTATAGTTTGTCGACCCCGCGCCCCGCCCTGAGCACCGACAGGTACTGCGTGTCGCCGAGGTCTTCCATCACCACGAATCCCCGCCGCTCATCCGCGGCGTGCACGTGCGGGACGTGGGCGCCGGCCTGTTCGAGCAGCCCGGTGATCTTGAGATAGGGCGCGATGTCCTCCTTGCCGGGAGGCGCGTCCATGACGATGAGGGTATCGGCCCGGGGCGCCCACGCCGCCGCGTCGACGTCTCCGCGGGAAATTCGAAAATATCGGCGGAAGCTTGCGTCGGCGGACGCCACGCTGATGCGACCGATGCGCCATCCCAGGTCGCGTGTCAGCCAGGTCCGGATCGAAGTCAGGCGCGGGTCGTGCTCGAGCATTCGTATAAGTATAGTGCGCAAACTGTGCCAGAGACCTCGTTCAGGGCCGCGATCAGCGGACTCGCGCTTCTGCCGCTGCTCGCGCAATCGCCGGCGCACGCCGACGAGACGCCCTGCCCGTCTTCGGTCGACGAATCACAGGTCCGCCCCGCCGCCGCGCCCGCCGCGCCGCGCCCCGATCCGGCCAGCACCAGCACCGAGATCTCCGGCGACAAGGTGGAATACAACCTCCACGGCCACGCAGTGCTGTCCGGCAATGTCCTCATGCAGCAGGGCGACCGGCGCATCCGCGCCGACTATCTCGAGTACGACGCGGAGAGGCAGCAGGCGTTGGTGAAGGGTGGCGTCGAGTACTCCGACCCGACCATCGTCCTGCGCGGCAACAGCGGCAGCTATTCGGCTGCCCTCGGCGCGGACTTCGAAGGCACGCAATTCGAGCTGCCGAGCCGCGGTGCGCGCGGCGCGGCGCGCAATCTCAAGGTCGACGGCAATGGCAAGGTCACGCTCGCGGGCGTGAGCTTCACCACCTGCCCGGCCGACGACGTGTCCTGGCAGATCGAGGCGAAGTCCATCGAGCTCGACACCCGCGCGCAGGAAGGCACCGGCCGCGGCACCCGGGTGGAGTTCAAGGGCGTGCCCATCCTGTACGCGCCGTGGTTCTCGTTCCCGATCAGCGACCAGCGCAAGAGCGGCTTCCTGTTCCCCAACATGGGCGGCTCCTCGCGCAACGGCGCCGAGCTCGAGCTGCCCTACTACTGGAACGTCCGCCCGAACCTCGACTTCACCGCGACCCCGACCTACTACTCGAAGCGCGGCGTCGACCTCGGCGGCGAGCTGCGCTACCTGACGCGGCGGCAGCGCGGCACGTTCGAGTTCAACTATCTACCCAGCGACGACCTCGCCGACCGCGACCGCACGCGCCTCGCGCTCACGCACCTCGCCGAGCTGCCCGGCGAGTGGCGTTTCCGCGTGGACGCCACCGACGTCAGCGACACCAGCTATTTCGAGGACTTCGAGAAGGGACCCGAGGGCACCAGCATCGCCTTCGCCGAGCGCCTCGCCGAGCTCAGCTACCGCGACGAACACCTGAACCTGCGCGCGCAGGTGCAGGACTTCCAGACCATCGACGAGGAGCTGGCCGACGACGACCGGCCGTACACCCGCGCGCCGCGCCTGCTCGCCTCGGGCGACTGGGGCCGCGGCGGCGCGCTCGAATATGGTTTCGAGGCCGAGCTGGTGGACTTCGAGCGCGACACCGGCGTCACCGGCTGGCGCTTCGACGCCGCGCCGCACTTCGGCCTCGACTGGTCCGCGCCGGGATTCTTCGTGCGCCCGAGCGTGGGCTATCGCTATACGCAGTACGCCCTCGACGGGCAGGAACCGGGCCTCGACGACTCGCCGTCGCGCGCGCTGCCGATCGCCACGCTCGACGCGGGACTGGTGTTCGAGCGCCCGTCCGGCTCGCACGGCCAGCGGCGCCTGACGCTCGAGCCGCGCGCGCTGTACCTGTACACGCCGTTCCGCGAGCAGGACGACCTGCCGGTGTTCGACACCGGGCTGCCCGACCTGAACCTGGTGCAGCTGTTCCGCACCAACCGCTTCGTCGGCGCGGATCGCGTCAACGATGCCAACCAGGTGGCGTTCGGGCTCACCAGCCGGCTGCTCGACTCCGCCAACGGCACGCAGTACCTCGCGCTCAGCCTCGGTGAGGCTTACTACTTCGAGACGCCGCGCGTGGTGCTGCCCGACGAACCGGTGCAGGCGCGCGACACCTCCGACTTCATCGCGCAGGTGTCCCTGACGGCGTACAAGAACTGGAACATCGAGGCGGGCATGCAATGGGATCCCGAGAACTCGAACACCGAGCGCTCGCAGGTCCGCGTGCAATACCGCCCGAACGGCGAGCACGTGGTGAACCTCGGCTATCGCTTCCAGAGCCAGCGCATCGAGCAGGCCGAGCTCTCCGGCGCGTGGTCGCTCGGCAGGCGCTGGAACGCGTTCGGGCGTTTCGTCTACAGCCTGCTCGACGACAAATCGCTCGATCAGTTTGCCGGCTTCGAATACAAGGCGTGCTGCTTCAAGATCCGCGGCGTCGCACGCCGCTCGATATCGAATCGCGACGGCAGCAGCGAGTCGAGCTTCTACGTGCAGCTGGAACTGAACGGGCTGGCCAGTGTCGGAACGTCTGCTGACGCTTTCCTGGAACGCACAATTCGAGGATACTCGCGGGAAACTACGCCCCCGGGAAAAGTAACTCCATGATTCTGAAAGATTTTGCGCGCCTGTTGCTGTTGGGCGCCATCACGCTGTGCGCCCCGGCGGCTTTCTCCCAGACGCGCGAGGCTTCGAGCTCCGGTGTGCTGCTCGACCGGGTCGCGGCCACGGTCAACGACGGCGTGGTGCTGCAGAGCGAGCTCGACGAGCAGATGCTCATCATCGCGCAGCGCCTGCGCGAGCAGAAGCTGGAGCTCCCCCCGCAGAGCGTCCTGCAGAAGCAGGTGCTCGACCGTCTGGTGCTGCAGGAAATACAGATGCAGCGCGCCAATCGCGCCGGCATCAAGGTCTCCGACGAGACCGTCAACAACGCGCTGAGCGACATCGCCCGGCAGAACAACATCCCGCTTTCCGACCTGCCGAACGCGCTCGCCGCGCAGGGCATCGACTACGCCGGTTACCGCGAGAACCTGCGCAAGGAACTGGCGATGCAGATCCTGCGCCAGCGCGACGTGCTCCAGCGCATCAACGTCAGCCCGCGCGAGCTCGACCAGTTCATCGAGCGGCAGAAGAAGATGCCCTCGGGCTCGAACGTCTACGACGTCTCGCACATCCTGATCGCCGTGCCGCAGGCGGCGACGCCCGAGCAGCTCGACGAGGCGGCGCGCAAGGCGGACGAGGTCTACCAGAAGGCCACGTCCGGCGAGGACTTCGCGCGCCTCGCCGTGCAGTACTCGAACGCGCAGACCGCGCTCGAAGGCGGTCGGCTGGGCCCGCGCAAGGGCAACGAGCTGCCCACCTTCCTCGGCGAAATCGTCGCGACGATGAAAGCCGGCGACGTGACCAAGCCGATCCGCACGCCCTCGGGCTACCACATCGTCAGGCTCAACGACGTCAAGGGCGGGCAGCCCACCATCATCAACCAGGTGCACGCGCGCCACATCCTGCTGAAGCCGAACGAACTGCAGGACGACGCCACCGTGCAGCAGAAGCTCGAGAGCATCCGCGACCGCATCGTCAACAAGGGCGAGAACTTCGCGGCGGTCGCCTCGGTGGTCTCCGAGGATCCGGGTTCCGCAGCCGACGGCGGCGACCTCGGCTGGACCGGCCCCGGCACCTTCGTGCCCGAGTTCGAGAAGCAGCTCGCGCAATTGCAGCCCGACGAGATCAGCCAGCCCTTCAAGACGCAGTACGGCTGGCACATCCTCCAGTTGTTAGGCCGGCGCCAGTACGACAACTCGGAAGAGGTCAAGAAGCAGCAGGCGTTCAACATCATCCGCAATTCCAAGGTCGACGAAGAGACCGAACTGTGGCTGCGCCGCCTGCGCGACGAGGCGTACGTCGAGTACCGCCTCTGACCTCCACGCGGATACGCATCGCCGTCACCGCCGGTGAACCCGCCGGCATCGGTCCGGACCTGTGCCTCGCATTGGCGCAGGAAGACCTTTCCGCCGAACTCGTGATCATCGGCAACCGGGCGCTGCTCGCCGAGCGCGCGCGACTGCTGGGATGCGATCCCGGCGACCTCCAGGTCATCGACATCCCGCTCGCCGCGCCCTGCGTCGCCGGCAAGCTCGACGCCGCCAATGCGGCCCACGTGCTCGCCATGCTCGACCGCGCCATCGACGGATGCATGAGCGGCGAGTTCGCCGCCATGGTCACCGCGCCGGTGCAGAAGAGCATCATCATGGACGCGGGCGTGCCCTTCAGCGGCCACACCGAGTATCTGGCGGCGCGCACGCACGCCGAACTCCCGGTCATGCTGCTCGCGGCGGGTTCGCTGCGCGTGGCGCTGGCCACCACGCACCTGCCGCTGCGTGCGGTCAGCGACGCCGTCACGCCGGCGGTGCTCGACACCACGCTGCGCATCCTGCACGACGACGTGCGCCGGCTCTGGGGCATCTCGCGGCCGCGCATCGCGGTGTGCGGCCTGAACCCGCACGCCGGCGAGAGCGGACACCTCGGTACCGAAGACCGTGACGTGATCGCGCCCGCGATCGATCGCGCGCGCGCCCGGGGCCTGCTGGTGGATGGCCCCCTGCCCGCCGACACCGTGTTCGTGCCGCGCCATCTCGCCAACTACGACGTGGTGCTGGCGATGTACCACGACCAGGGCCTGCCGGTGCTCAAGCACGCGGGCTTCGGCCACGCCGTCAACGTCACCCTCGGGCTGCCCATCGTGCGCACCTCGGTGGACCACGGCACCGCGCTCGATCTCGCCGCCACCGGCCGCGCCGACGCCGGCAGCCTCATCGCCGCCACGCGGCTCGCCATCGAGGCGGCGCGCCGGAGCCGGTGACCGCGTGATCCTCGCGCGCAAACGCTTCGGCCAGCACTTCCTGCACGACCGCGCCGTGCTCGAGCGCATCGTGCAGGAGATCGCGCCGCAGCCCGACCAGGCGCTGGTGGAAATCGGCCCCGGCCGCGGCGCGTTGACCGAGCGGCTGTTAGGCCGCTCGCGCAGCTTCGACGCCGTGGAAATCGATCGCGACCTGGTGACGCACCTGCGCGCGCACTTCGGCGCCGCGCCCGGCTTCCACCTGCACTGCGAGGACGCGCTCGAGTTCGACTTCGCGGCGCTGGCGGCCGCGCGTCCGCCGCACCGGCTGCGCGTCATCGGCAACCTGCCCTACAACATCTCCACGCCGCTGCTGTTCCACGTGGCGGCGTCGCACGAACACATCGACGACCTGCACGTCATGCTGCAGAAGGAAGTCATCGACCGGATCACCGCCGCGCCGGGCAGCGGCGAGTACGGGCGGCTCACGGTCATGCTCGCGCCCTGGTTCGAAGCGCGGCACCTGTTCGACGTCGGCCCCGGCGCGTTCACGCCCGCGCCGCGCGTGTGGTCCGCGGTGGCGCGCCTCGTCGTGCGGCGCGAGCCCGCCTTCGCCGTGCCCCGGACTTTTGCACGCACCGTGTCGGCGGCGTTCTCACAGCGACGCAAGACTTTGCGCAACGCGCTGCGCTCGCTCATGGACGCCGACGCCATCGCCGCAGCCGGTGTCGATCCCGGCGCGCGGCCCGAGACGCTCTCGCCCGCGCAGTTCGCGGCGCTCGCGGCGCGCGTGCCGGAGCAATGAACCGGCCGATACTTCGGTACTATTGGCCCGGAATGGACGAGAGTACCCCGCACAAGATCCGCGTCGACGTCGACACCAGCTACCTGGCGGAACAATCCGATCCCAAAGAACGGCGCTACGTCTTTTCCTACACCATCACGATTCGCAACGAAGGCAGCGTGCCCGCGCGCCTGCTGACGCGGCACTGGATCATCACCGACTCGAACGGCAAGGTGCAGGAAGTGCGCGGCGAGGGCGTGGTGGGCGAACAGCCACATCTCAAGCCGGGACAGCGCTTCCGCTATTCGAGCGGCGCGGTGCTCGAGACGCCGGTCGGCGCCATGCAGGGCAGCTACCAGATGGTGGCCGACGACGGCGCGCAGTTCGACGCACCCATCTCCCCGTTCCGGCTCGCGATGCCGGGCCTGCTGCACTGACGGGCCGCGCCGAGCCATGGCCCGCTACGCCATCGGTGATGTCCAGGGCTGTTGCGACGAGCTGAAGGCGCTGCTGCAGCGCTGCGATTTCTCCGCCGACCGCGACGAGATCTGGTTCGTCGGCGACCTGGTGAACCGCGGCCCCAAGTCGCTCGAGACGCTGCGCTTCGTGCGCGCGCTCGGCGCCAACGCCACCGTGGTGCTCGGCAACCACGACCTGCACCTGCTGGCGCTCGCCTTCGGTTCGCGCCGCAAGGTCAAGGACGGCGACACGCTCGCGCCGGTGCTCGGCGCCCCCGACCGCGACCAGCTGCTCGAATGGTTGTTAGGCCGGCCGCTCGCGGTGTTCGACGAGCCGCGCGGCGATTTGCTGGTGCACGCGGGGCTGGCGCCCGAGTGGACGCCGCGCTTCGCGGCCAAGCTGGCGCGCGAAGTCGAAGCGGTGCTGCGCGACGACCCGCGCGCGCTGTTCGACGCCATGTACGGCAACAAGCCGGACAGGTGGCAGGACGGCCTGCGCGGCATGGACCGGCTGCGCTTCGTCATCAACGTGTGCACGCGCATGCGCTTCGTGAAGCGCGACGGGAGCGTCGACCTGAAAATGAAGGACACGCCGGGGCAGCAACCGCCCGACTACCTGCCGTGGTTCGACGCGCCGGGCCGCGCCAGCCGCGAGGTCCGCGTGGTGTGCGGCCACTGGTCGACGCTCGGGCTGGTGCGCAGGCCTGACCTGCTGGCGCTCGATACGGGCTGCGTGTGGGGCGGTGCGCTGACCGCCGTCGACCTGGATCGCGAGCGCGAGCCGGTACAGCTCGCCTGCGGGGGGCATCAGGACCCGGGTGGCGGCGAGGGCTGAGCGGGTGTCGCGGGCGCGGACCCGGATGCGTCCGACGGCGAGATGACCTGCGCTGCGCCCGACTCCGCGCCATCCTGGTTCACCTTCGGCACTTCGGTCGGCGACTGGAACCCGGCATCGGGCGCGGGCGGCGCCGCGGCGAACTGCGGCATGGCGCCCCACGTGATGTACAACGCGCCGGTGTTGGCGCGAAACACGCTGGGTGCGAGTTCGAGATCGACGGGATCGACGCCCTCGCGTGTCACCGACAGCACGCTGCGCTCCTCGCCCACCACCTCGACCTGTTCGACGCTGCCCGGTCGCACGCGTACCGCGACCCGCACCGGCCAGGTGGAGTCGGGCGGCAGGCGCGCGGCCACGCTGCCCGCACCACTGACCCCCGACAGATCGATGACCAGCGTGTTGCGCTTCCAGTACTGCGGGTAGCTCGCCGCGGAACCGTCGGCGTTGGCGAGATCCACCTCGTGCACCGCTTCCGGCGCGGGCTTCGGCTTCTTGTAAAAGGGCCAGATCTTCGGCGGCGACATCGAGCAGGCCGAAACAGCCAGGCCCAGGGCGGCGACGAGGCCGGCGACGAGCGCGAGGCGGGATTTCACGGGATGACGGCTCCGGACGCTGTTAGACCTGGAAACAGGGCGCAAACATAGCACGGGCTGCCGGCCCGGTTGCCGGAGCACGCTGACGCCGGAAGGCGACAGGACGCGCATTTGTGGAGAGGGTCACATGATTCGCCGGCAGCGAATAACATAGACGCCCTCATGCGCCCGCCCTTCAATTTCAAGCGCTGGATCGACGAACACCGGCAGCTGCTCAAGCCCCCGGTGGGCAACAAGCAGGTCTACACGGACAGCGAATTCATCATCATGGTGGTGGGCGGACCCAACAGCCGCAAGGATTTCCACGTCGATCCGGGCGAGGAATTCTTCTACCAGCTCGAGGGCGGCATCACGCTCGCCACCGTCCAGGACGGCACGCGCGTCGACATCCCGATCCGCGAGGGCGAGATCTTCCTGCTGCCGCCGAACCTGCCGCACTCGCCGCGCCGGCCGGCCGACACCGTCGGGCTGGTCATCGAGCGCACGCGGCGCCCGGGCGAGCTCGACGGCTTCCAGTGGTACTGCGAGAACTGCGGCGAGAAGCTCTACGAGGAATTCTCCGAGATCACCAACATCGAGACGCAGCTGCCGCCGATCTTCGAACGGTTCTTCGGCTCGCGCGCGCATCGCACCTGCAGGCGTTGCGGCACGGTGCAGGAAAAGCCCGGCTGACGACCGGCTGCGACCCATGATTGCCGAACTTTCGTATGGCGGACAGAAGGTGCGCGCGGCGCTGGATCGCGGCGTGAGCCTCGCCATCCCGATCGAGTTCGGTGCGCCGGGTCCGCGCCACTTCGGCGCGCCCGCGCCGACCAGCCAGCCCTTCGCCATCGGCAGCTTCTCCGGCAGCGTCGCGGGCGGCGCCTCGTGCAATTGCTCGACGCTCACGCTCACGCCGCATTGCCAGGCCACGCACACCGAGAGCGTGGCGCACCTGACGCGCGAGGCCGGCGACGCGTGGCGCGTGGTGCCGCGCGGACTGCTGCCCGCGGTGGTGGTGAGCGTGGTGCCCGAGTCGGCGCGCGAGTCGAGCGAGACCAGCGAGCCGGAGCCGTTCGCCACCGACCTGCTGATCTCGAAGCGGCGGCTGCGCGCCGCGTGGCCGATGGGCCGTCCCTCGATGAACTCGATGCCGGAACCGGTCGCGGCCATCATCCGCACGCTGCCCAACGATCCCGCCAAGCGCAGCCGCGACTATACCGACCTGGTCCCGCCCTATCTCACGCGCGAGGCGGTCGAATGGCTGGTGGAGAAACGCATCGAGCACCTGGTGCTCGACGTGCCTTCGCTCGACCGCACGCACGACGACGGCCACCTCGTCGGGCACCGCATTTTCTTCGGACTGCCGCGCGGCAGCAGCGCGCGCGGCGATGCATCGCGCACGCGCGCTACCATCACCGAGCTGGCTTTTGTACCGGACGAAGTGCACGACGGCCCGTGCATCCTGGCCTTGTCGGTACCCGCCATCGGCGGCGACGCCGTTCCCAGCCAACCGATTGTGTATCCTCTGGCGCCATGAACGCCTCGCCGAGCAACCTGCACGACCGCAGCGAACTGCTCCCCGGGTTCTCCACTTCACGCGACTTCGCCATCGACTGTGACGCCGCGGACATCCTCGCGCCGTTTCGCCGCCAGTTCGAGCTGCCGGTCAGCGCTTCCAGCGGCCAGCCGCTGACCTACCTGTGCGGGCATTCGCTCGGCCTCGCGCCGCGCGCCGCGCTCGACCGGGTGAGCGAGGAGCTCGCCGACTGGGCCGCGCTCGGCGTCGGCGGACATCACACCGCGAACCGTCCGTGGATCGAGTACGCGCAGAACTTCACCAAGGGCCTGCAGCACCTGACCGGCGCGCGGCCCGACGAAGTGGTCGCGATGAATTCGCTGACCGTGAACCTGCATCTCATGATGGCCTCGTTCTATCGGCCGGTCGGCATGCGCGACAAGGTGCTGATCGAGGCCGGCGCGTTTTCTTCCGACCGCCACGCCGTGGTCGGGCAGCTCTCGTGGCACAACCTCGACGCGGAAGGCGCGCTGGTGGAGATCGAGCCGCGCGCCGGCGAGGAGCTGCTGCGCATCGAGGACATCGAGGCGAAGATCCAGGACCTCGGCCACGAACTCGCGCTGGTGCTGTGGCCGGGCGTGCAGTACCGCACCGGCCAGGCCTTCGACTGCGCGCGCATCGCGCGGGCCGCGCATGCGGCGGGCGCGGTCGCCGGGTTCGACATGGCGCACGCCATCGGCAACCTGCCGCTGGCGCTGCACGACTGGGACGTCGACTTCGCGGTGTGGTGCTCCTACAAGTACCTGAATGCCGGGCCCGGGGCCATCGGCGGCTGCTTCGTGCACGAGAAGCACTTCGCGAGCGCGCCCAACCGTCTTTCCGGCTGGTGGGGACACGAGCCGAAGACGCGCTTCCAGATGCTGCCGGAATTCCGTCCCGCGGCCGGCGCCGCCGGCTGGGCGGTGAGCAATCCGCCGATCTTCTCCGCGGCACCGCTGCTCGCCTCGCTCGACATGTTCCGCTCGGCCGGCATCGAGGACCTGCGTGCCAAGTCGGTGCGGCTCACCGCCTATGCCGAGCGGCTGCTGCGCGCGCGCTGCGGCCGGGAGATCCGCGTCATCACGCCGGAAGCCGTCGACGAGCGCGGCTGCCAGCTCAGCCTGCGCGTGAACGGCGGCGCGCGGCGCGGGCGCCGCATCTTCGATGCGCTCGCCGACCGCGGCGTGGTGTGCGACTGGCGCGAGCCGGACATCATCCGCATCGCGCCGGTGCCGCTGTACAACCGTTTCCTGGACGTGTTCGACCTCGTGGAAGAACTCGTCGCCGCGCTCAAGGCCATCTCCTGAGCAGGAGTTCCGCCTATCGCCCCGACATCGATGGACTGCGCGCCATCGCCGTCCTGTCCGTGGTGCTGTTCCATTTCGCGCACGACAACCTGCCCGGCGGCTTCCTCGGCGTCGACATCTTCTTCGTCCTGTCGGGCTACCTGATCACGCAGATCATCCACGGCGAGATCCTCGCCGGGCGCTTCACGGTGCGCGGCTTCTACGAGCGGCGCGTGCGGCGCATCGTGCCGGCGCTGCTGGCCCTGCTCACGTTCAGCGCGCTGGTCGCCATCCTCATCATGCTGCCGTCCGACCTGGTGCGCTTCGGACAGGCGCTGCTGTCCACGCTCGGCTTCGTCGCCAACATCTACGCCTGGCGCGACACGAACTACTTCTCGCCGCTGGCCGAACAGAAGCCGCTGCTGCACATGTGGTCGCTGGGCGTCGAGGAGCAGTTCTACATCTTCTTTCCGCTGGTGCTGTGGCTGCTGGCGCGGCGCTGGCCGCGCCTCACGCTGCCGGTGATCGCCGCCACGACCATCGGCTCGTTCGTGTTGAACGCCCTCATGATCGAATGGCGCTACACCACCACCGCCTTCTTCCTGCTGCCGCCGCGCGCCTGGGAACTGGGCGTCGGCGCCGTGCTCGCGCTGGCGCCGCGCGGCGCCGCCAATGCACGCATGCGCTTTCCGTGGGCGCTGGCCGCGCTCGGGGCGCTGGCGCTCGGCCTCATCGCCGCGGGGCTGTTCGCGCCCTACGTGCTCGACTCGAATCTTTCCGGCATGAGCTTCGCGGTGCTCGGGACCGCGATCCTGCTGTGGCTGGGCCAGCGCGGCAGCACCCCGGTCACGCGACTGCTGTCGTTCACGCCGCTGGTATGGGTGGGACTCATCTCCTACTCGCTGTACCTGTGGCATTGGCCGGTCATCGTGTTCTCGAAGTACTACCTGGTGCGCGAGCTGCACCCGGCGGAGATCGCCGCCGCCTGGGCGTTCATGCTGCTCGCGGCCTGGCTGTCGTGGCGCTTCGTCGAGCGCCCGTTCCGCAGCCGCGACTATCCACTGCGCAGGCTGTACGTAGGCTCGGCCGTCGGCTGCGCGCTGCTGGCGCTGGTCGCGCTCGGCCTGCTGCAGTTCAATGGCCTGCCCGGCCGGCTCAATGCCGCGGCGGCGCGCATGAACGAATCGGTCAACACGCATTACCACTGCGGCATCACCGGGCGCTTCGATCTCGGCAAGGTGAGCGGCTGCGCCATGAACCTGCCGTCGGGCGACCCGCAGGACGCGCGCGTGGTGCTCATCGGCAATTCCCATGCGCAGATGTACGCGCCGCTGTGGCGCGAAATCCTGGCGGAACGTGGCTTGCCGGGCCTGCTGATTCCCATGACCGGGTGCCTGCCGACGGTCTCGACCAACTTCGACCTGGACTGCATCGCGCTCGCGCGCACCAACTACGAGGCGGTCAAGGCGCTGCCCAAGGTCGATACCGTGATCATCGCGATGAGCTGGTGGCACGGTCGACTGGACCTCGTGGATGGCCACGGCATCACGGTCGACAACGACCACAAGGCCGCGATCATCGCCGGTCTCGACGACCTGGTCGCGCGGCTGCGCGCCGACGGCAAGCGCGTGGTGCTGGTCGGTCCCATCGCCACGCCGGGCTGGAACCTGGCCTCCGAAGTCAGCCGCCAGCTCGCGTACGGGCACCCGGTGAAACGTGCGCTCGGCGAGCCGCGCGCGCGATTCATGCAGCAGTTCGGCCCCGCGCTCGCGCATTTCGAGAACCGCGCCGACGTCGCGTTCGCGCGGCCCGACCTCGTGCAGTGCGACGCACAGACCTGCTGGTTCGTCATCGACGGCCGCGCGCTGTTCTCCGACGAGAACCATCTGGCGCAGGGCGAGCTCGCAAGATTCCGCGCGATATTCGCCCGGGCCTTCGACCGATGAGCGTGCCGGCCCAGGGCGTGACCATCGTGGGCGCCGGTCTCGCGGGCAGCCTGCTCGCCCTCCTGCTGGCGCGGCGCGGCCTGCGCGTGACGGTGTACGAACGGCGCGCCGACCCGCGGCGCGGGAGCGTCGACGGCGGGCGCTCCATCAACCTGGCGCTCGCGGCGCGCGGCATCCGCGGCCTGGCGCTGGCCGGCGTCCTCGATCGCATCATGCCCCTCGCCATCCCGATGCGCGGGCGCATGGTGCACGAGCACGACGGCTCGGCCGAGCTGCAGCCGTACGGCGTGCGGCCCGGGGAAGTCATCTACTCGGTGTCGCGCGCCGACCTGAACCGCGCGCTGATCGAGGCCGCCGCGGAATTGCCCAACGTGGAGCTGCACTTCGGCCAGCTGTGCCTGGGCCTGGCGCACGACCGGCCCGGCTTCGAGCTGCGCGACGAGGCCACCGGCCGCATCCATCACAGCGCGCCGCAGCCCGGCATCGCCACCGACGGCGCAGGCTCCGCGGTGCGCGACGCGCTGCGCGCGCGCGAGGTGTCCACGGTGCGCGAAGAGCCGCTGGACCACGGCTACAAGGAACTCACCATTCCGCCCGTCGGCGGTCGGCCCGCGCTCGAGGTCGACGCGCTGCACATCTGGCCGCGCGGCGGATTCATGCTGATCGCGCTGCCGAACCGCGACGCGACGTTCACCGCCACGCTGTTCCTGGCGCGCGAGGGCACCAACAGCTTCGCGCAGCTCGACTCCCCGGCCGCAGTTGATGCCTTCTTCGCGCGCGAATTCCCCTCGGCGCGCGCGCTGATGCCGGATCTCACGCGCGAGTTCTTCGAGCACCGCCAGGGCTCGCTCGGCACGGTGTACACGCGCGGCTGGCACCTGGGCGGCGAGGTGCTGCTGCTGGGCGACGCCGCGCATGCCATCGTGCCGTTCCATGGCCAGGGCATGAATTGCGCCTTCGAGGATTGCGCCGAGCTCGTGCGGCTCATGGACCAGCACCACGGCTGGGCCGGGCTGTTCGAGGCTTTCGAACACGAGCGCCGGCCGAACACCGACGCCATCGCGCAGATGGCGCTGGAGAACTACCGCGAGATGCGCGAGGCGGTGCTGGACCCGGAGTACCGCCGCCGCAAGAAGGAAGCGGAGGAGCGCGAGAAGCGCGATCCGAACCTGATCCCGCGCTACTCGATGGTCATGTTCCACCCGGAGATCCCGTACGCCGAGGCATTGTCGCGGCGGAGTTGAGCCGGGACGGGGGTCATTTCCCCGCCAGTCGATTGGGAACGCGGCGGCGGCGTATTCTCGGGCCATGAACGACCATGCGCCGGTTCTGATCGCGGGCGGTGGATTGACCGGCCTCGCCATCGCCTCGTTCCTCGCGCGCCACGGGATTCGCTCCATCGCGGTCGAGAAGCTGCCGCAGAGCTCGCCGCTGCCGCGCGCCGCGTTCTTTCACATGCGCACGCTCGAGATGTTCCGCGAGCTCGGCATCGAGGCGCGGGTCCGCGAGGAATCGGCCCGGGAGTTCGTGCCGGACGGAGCACTGATCGCGATGGACTGCATCGCGGGCCGCAAGCTCGCCGACATCATTTCCAATCTCAACGAGGGCGTGGACCAGGTCAGCCCCTGCCGCCGCTGGTTCCTCAACCAGCCGAGCCTCGAGCCCATCCTGCGCGAGCGCGCGCGTGCCGCCGGAGCGCTGGTGCTGCAGGGCACGGAGGTCACCGGCCTCGAGCAGGATGCGGATGGCGTGACGCTGCGCGTGCGCGACGCCGACGGCGGCGGTCGGGAACGCGCGTTGCGCGGCGAATACCTGGTCGCCGCCGACGGCGGGCATTCGAAGGTGCGTGAGCTGCTCGGCATCGGCTACCAGGGGCGCGGCGCGTTCTCGAAGTCGCTGACTATCTACTTCAGCGCGGACCTGTCGCCGTGGCTGGGCGAGAAACCGTGGAGCATCATCTACGTGAACAACCCGGTGCTGGCCGGGTTCTTCCGCATGAACCGCGCGGGGCGCGTGGGTTTCCTCGGGGTGAACACGCTGGGTGATCCGAGGGTCGATCCTGTGGCGGCGTCCAACGCCGCGGTCGACGTCACCGAGGCGCGCATGGTCGAACTGGTGCGCGCTGGCGTCGGCAAGCCGGACCTGCCGGTGCAGATCGACGGGTTCTCGCGCTGGCGCGCCACCGCCGACGTGGCCACGGAATTCCAGCGCGGCCGCGTGTTCATCATCGGCGACGCCGCGCACCTGATGCCGCCCAACGGCGGCTTCGGCGGCAACACCGGCATCCACGACGCGCACAACCTGGCGTGGAAGCTCGCGCAGGTGATCCGCGGTCACGCGCACGCGCGCCTGCTGGAAAGCTATGCGCGCGAGCGCCAGCCGGTGGCGCGCTTCACCGTCGAGCAGGCGTTCGCGCGCTACGTGGCGCGCACCGCGCCGTGGCTGGCCGCGACGCAGAAGACCGACGCGCTGGCGCACGACTTCGACATCGAGATCGGATACCTGTACGGCCAGGACCGCGTGCACGCCGATCCACGCACCACGCGCGGCCTGCCCGGCGCACGCATTCCCCACTACTGGCTGGAACGCGAGGGCAGACGGCTCAGCACCATCGACCTCACCGGCGGCTGGCTGCTGCTCGCCGGGCCGGAGGGGCAACCGTGGTGCGAAGCCGCGCGCGCCGCCGCACGCGAGTACTCCAGCCTGCCCATCGAGGCGCTGCGTATCGGCGGCGAGCTGCGCGATCCCGCCGGCAACTTCACCGCGGCGGTCGGCATCCAGGATGACGGCGCCCTGCTCGTCCGCCCCGACGGTTTCGTCGCCTGGCGCGCGGCCAAATCAGCGCCCGACACCGTCACCGAACTCCGCGCCGCGCTCGGTCACGCGCTCGGCTGGACGTAATGGGGGTAAGGTTCCTCATTTTCCTGAGAAACGCGGACAGGCTCGAAGTGCGACGGTGGACGCCGCGGCGCTCCGGGCGCTCTTTTTCGGCCGCATGGAAATCGGCGAGGAGGAGCGGCCACGCGCCGCGGTCAGCGCCTGTCTGGTGCGCCCCATCCGCTTGCGAAAGGCGCGTAGCGACGACGAGCGAACGCCAAGAGCTTCCGT
>DASSRK010000103.1:0-3043 GCA_035701825.1 Steroidobacteraceae bacterium | reverse complement strand
CGCGGCCGCGCTCACGTCCGCAGCCGCACTCACGCCCGCGGCCGCACTCACGCCCGCGGCCGCGGAACGCGACTTCGACACGCTCGACGTGACGGCCGATTCGCTGCCTTCCGTGACCATCGATGCGCTGCCCGTGGCCAGCACCGCGCAGGCGCCGATGTCGAGCGAGCCCGCGGTGTCGAAGAGCGGCACGCACGAAGCTTTCGTCCTTTCGCTGCCGCCGGAGAACGCGCCCGCCACACCGGCGGTCGTCGCGGCGCCCGCTCCTGCCGCCACGCTCGGGCCGCTGTTCGACGAACCCCCGGCGGGGAGCCCGGAGCTCGCCAGCCAACTGGCCACCACCATCACGTCGCCGCAGGATGCGCAGGCCGCTGCGCGCCCGCCGGTTGAGTCCGCGGCGATGCCGCCAGCCGCCGAGCCCGATCCATCGTCGATCATCGACCCGCCCGATGCGCGCCTGTCCGAGGTGCTCAAGGAAGTCATGCACGTCGAGGCCAGCCGCCTCGAGAACTTCCTCGGCGAAGCGCGCGACAAGGCCGGCCAACTGCGCGCCATCCTCAAACTGCCGGCGCGCGACCCGCAGGCGTTCCGCGAGAAGCTGGTGCTGATCCTGGAGATGATCCGCGGCATCCACGCGCGCGCGCAGCGCCTGCCGCTGCCCTCGGTGTGCGAGCGCGCGGCGCGCTTCGAGGAATCGCTCGGCAAGCTGCGCGACAAGCAGACCCTGTCGGGCAACGACTTCCTGCCCATCGCCGTGAAGCTCGACGACCTGCTGAGCCACCTCGCCATCCAGGGCGAAGTGGTCACGCGGTTGCGGGAATGGCGCACGCAGAACGGACTGTCGGGACCGCCCGCGACCGAGGCCACGCAACGCTCGGCCACGCTGACCGGCACCACCATCCGCCAGCCGAAGATCAAGACGCCGGTCGGCGATGCGACCACCCAGGCCGGCATGGTCTCCGAAACGCAGCGCGCCAAGCGCCTGTCCGACCTCTCGCAGGAGAGCCTCGAGGAGATGGCGCAGTTCCTCGCCGACATGTACGGCAAGCGCGTCTCGCTGGTGTGCGTCGGGCTCGAGGACGTGCCGGGCCAGTACCGGCGCATGGTCGAGAAGATCCTCGGCCAGCTGATCCACAACGCCATCCGTCACGGCGTCGAAGCGCCGGCCGACCGCGCCACCCGGGACAAGCCGCAGGCCGGCACGGTCGCCGTGCAGTTCATGCGTGCCGGCGACGGCTACCAGCTCAGCGTGCAGGACGATGGTCGCGGCCTCGATCACGAGAAGATCCGCGCCGAGGCGGTGCGCCAGGGCGTGGTGACCGCCGAGGAAGCCGCCAACATCGATCCGCGCAAGCTGGCGAGCTTCATCTTCCGCGCCGGCTTCACCACCGTGGCCGACGGCGCGCGCGGCATCGGCATGGACGTGGTGCGCGACCTGGTCAACAAGGCCGGCGGCAAGGTGGGCATCGCCACCAAGCCGGGCGAGTACACGCGCTTCCGCATCAACCTGCCGCACGAGAAGAATTCCTCGGGCGCGCAGGTCGCCTGACCGGCGCCCGCGGCGCCGCTCAGGTCGCCGCGCGGTTGCGGAAGGTGATCGAGTAGCGCGGCGTGCTCATCGGGGTGATGCCGTGCTCCCACTCGTGGCGTATCTCGCCGCTCAGTAGATAGGCCGAGCGCGGCCGTGCGTCGAGCGCGAATCGCTCGAAGCCGCCGGCGCGGCGCCGGCGGAAGCGCAGCACGCAGGGCGCCAGCAGCGACAGGCCGAACACCTTGTCGAACAGCGGGCGGTCGCGGTGCCAGCCGATGCCGGCTCCCGCGCGGTAGCGGATCACGGTCGACTGCTCGAGCGACCCGGGCTCGAGTCCGGCGAATTCCGCGGCGCGCGCCCGCAGCGGCAACAGGAAACCGGGGATCGGGTCGGCGCGCTCGGCGCGGGCCTGGTTGAAGTCATAGCGCCAGCCGAACGACACCGTCTCGCGATGCCCGGTCCAGCCGTGGAACTCGAACGGCTTGAAGGCCAGCCGCGCGATCTCCGCCAGCAGCGCGGCCTCCTCGTCCGGGCTCACGAACTCCTCGCGGAACGAGAGGCCGGGAGGCGACGGCGCTGCGAACAACGCGCCTTGCGCCGCCGGGATCGTCCTGCGGGCGCGTGCCATCAGTTCACGCGCGTATGGCGGTACTGGTCACGGATGTACGCATTGAAAAACTCTCCCTTGGAGAAGGCGCGGCGCATGGCGTCGTACGTCTCCACCGGCACCTCGTGGTACCGATAGCGGCGGCCCGACACGAACACCAGGTCCAGATGGCGATCGATCGGGTCGTAGAAGTAGTGGCGGATCACGCTCGAGGGCATGATCGGGCGACGTTGTTTGGTCCCCGAAGGTTCCTGCGGCGCGCTCGATGCGGCGTCTTCCGAACGCAGCCGGTGCTCCCGTCCGACCTGCTACTTCCCGGCCGGCGGCTTTTCCTTCTCGAAGCGGCGTCCCAGCCACCAGCCGTTGAAGGCCCAGAGGGCGGCGACGGCCGCGGTAGTCAGGGCCTGCGCGGTGACGCCCATGCCGGCCACGTCCAGCAGCTTCTTGACCTGCGCGAAGCCGGCGTCGGCGATGCGATACACGGCCACGTCGCAGACGTTCTTGGCCTTGTACTTGCTCTCCTTGTCGACCTTGCTGAACAGCATTTCGCGACCGGGCCGGATCAGCGCATATTCTCCCCAGCGGCGCAGCACCATGGCCGCGGCCATGACACTGAACGTGCCGACCACCGCGTAGACGGTGAGGCCGAACACCATGATGAAGGGAACCGTGGCCAGCAGCGCGATGACGCCGATGCGCGTGGCGATGAAACCCGTGAGCGACAGCTGCGTGATGATCACCAGGGACTGCACGGTCACGTCGAGGCTGGCGAACACCTGGGTGCGGGCCGCCAGCTCCTCGAACTTCTGCTCCACCTGCTCGAGCTGCTCGAAGTACAGGAAGGTGTTGATGGCCGAGATGCCGGCGATGAACAGCGCGATGCCGAGCAGATAGGGGTTGCGCAG
>DASSRK010000102.1:0-22150 GCA_035701825.1 Steroidobacteraceae bacterium | reverse complement strand
CCTTCGCGCACCGCGGTGCCCACGAGCCCTTCGCCCACCGGGATCTCCGCGCCCGCGCCGTCGATTTCATAGCCGCGGCTGGCGAGCAGGGTCAGCGCCTGTTGTGAGGCGTCCGTGAGCCACACCATGGCGTGGTCGATGCGCAGCAGGTCGGCCAGGCCGCCTAACAAGGTGTCCAGCAGGTCGGAAAGGTCCTCGCAGTGGGCCATGCGCTCCGACAGCAGCCGCGAATTGGCGGCGAGGTCGACGCGCGGCGCGGCGGCGGGGAATTCCTTGCGCCCGGGCACGCGACGCATCTCGGTCACGCGGTAGATGTCGGCGCCGCGCAGGTGGAACACCTTGTCCATGCCGACGTGGCTGGCGACGCCCATGAGCTTGGCGCGCAGGCGCTCGAACACCGGGCCGGAGGTCTCGGTGCGCAGGTATTCGAGCTGCAGCGCGACGCCGCCGCCGGTGTAGGGATCGTCGAGGGTCAGCGAGGCGCGGCGCGTGGCCAGCACGTTCTCGCGGCTGCGGTTGAAGAACTGGTAGGACAGCGCGATGTGCAGCGGATCGACGTATTCGCACAGCGACAGATAGCTGACGTTGGGCACGCGATCCGGCGCGGCCGTGCACAGCACCGGCGGGATGACGCCTTCCATCATGCGGCGCACGCCGATCAGCGACAGCCCGTCGTCGAACACGGCGCTCATTTCTCGAACTCGATGGGCTTGAGCTCGAGCCGGTTGCCCGCGCCCGGCCCGGGCGTCTGGTTGCGCGCGACCATGGGCGTGAAGCGGATCGCGACCAGGTGTTCATCGGGCGCGGAATACCAGGCGTTGGTGTATTCGGGCTGGATCCCGTAACGCAGCAGCTGGCGGGTGAACGCGGCGTGGCGCTCATCGACCAGCGGCCGCCAGGCCGCGCCGCTGCCGCGCACCACGGCGTCGTTGCCGATGAAGCTCATGGAACGGTAGTTCTCGGGCAGCGTGATGTTCACCGCGATGTTGCCGTTCTGGCGCACGGCGTCGAGCACTTCGAAGCCGGACTCGGCCGAAATGATGACCAGCAGGCGGCCGGCCTCGTGCTGGGCCGCCATGCCGCGGCATACCACCGGGCGGCCGTCGTTGGTGCAGGCGCCCACCTGGTGGGCTACGCCAGCCGAAAGCAGCTGGATCATGTCGTCGGTCAGGGCCATTGCCGGTTTCTTATCGGTTTCTTAAACACTCCCGGGGGCCGCACGTTAGCGTGATTTTAAGAATTCGCTAAGTCCGACTTAGCAATGGAGCCGTCATGCGGCCCCTAACCTGCGCCTCCTTCCGCCCCCCGGGCGTCCCCACTCGGAGTCGCAGTCCATGGCCAAGCCCGTCATCACAGTCTTCGGCGCCACCGGCGCACAGGGCGGCGGCCTGGTGCGCGCGCTGCTGGGCGACACCGACCGTCATTTCGCGGTCCGCGCCGTCACGCGCAAGCCGGACAGCGCGGTGGCGCGGGCGCTGGCCCAGGCCGGCGCGCAGGTGGTGCTGGCCGACCTCGACGACGGCGCCAGCGTGCAGCGCGCGCTCGAAGGAGCCTACGGTGCCTTCTTCGTGACCAATTTCTGGGAGCACATGTCGGCGGAGAAAGAGCTGGCGCAGGCGCACACGCTCGCGGCCGCCGCGGCCCAGGCCGGCATCCACCACGCCATCTGGTCGACGCGCGAGGACACGCGCGAGTTCCTGCCGGCGGATGGCAGCCGCATGCCGGTGCTGCAACAGCGTTTCAACGTGCCGCAGTTCGACGCCAAGGGCGAGGCGCACCGCTTCTTCGCGCAGCAGCGCGTGCCGGTCACCTACCTGTATCCGTCCTGCTACTGGGAGAACCTGATCCGCTTCGGCATGGGGCCGCTGCGCCGCTGGAACGGCGGTCTCGAGCTCATCTTCCCGTTCGGCGCCGCGCGGATTCCCTGGATGGCGGCCGACGACATCGGCGTCGCGGCGCGCGAGATCTTCCTGCGCGGCGACGCGCTGGTGTACGAGTCGATCGGCGTCGCCGGCGAGTTCCTCACCGGCGCCGAGCTGGCGCGCCAGCTCACGGGCGTGCTGGGCGAGGAGGTGGTCTACAAGGACCTGTCGCCCGATGCCTTTCGCGCGCTCGCTTTCCCGGGCGCGCGCGAGCTCGGCAACATGTTCCAGTTCAAGCGCGATTTCGAAGCCGAGTACTGCGCGCGCCGCGACCTCAAGCGCTCGCGCGCGCTGCACCCGGAGATGGCGGACTTCGCCACCTGGCTGAAGTTGCACGGCTCGCGCATCCCGGTGGCGCTGGCCGCCTGAGGCACATGGTCCGCGTCCTTCTCCATTGCTTGCTGAAGCTGGCACTCGCCGGAGTGTTGCTGTCGCCGGTGGCGCGCGCCGAAGAGCCGCGCGCCCTGCCGCAGCACCTCCGCGACACTGGGCTGTACGTCGCGGGAGTCATCAACCCCGACGTACTGCCGTTTTCGCCGCAGTACCCGCTGTGGTCGGACGGTGCCGCCAAGCGCCGCTGGATCTGGCTGCCGCCGGGCACGAGCATCGACGCCTCGCAGCCGGATGCCTGGGATTTCCCGCGCGGCACGAAGTTGTGGAAGGAGTTCGCGCACGGCGGACGTGTGATCGAGACACGCTTCATCGAGCGCGGCCAGGACGGATCGTGGCGCTTCGCGAGCTACGTGTGGAATGCCGACGGCAGCGATGCGGTGCTCGCGCCCGCGAGCGGCCTGCGTGACGTCGCCGCGGCGCAGGCGCCCGGCGGCCGCTACTCGTATCCGTCCCAGGATGACTGCCGGGCCTGCCACGAAGGCGCGCCGGTGCCCGTGCTGGGCTTCAGCGCGCTGCAGCTCTCGCCGGATCGCGATCCGCTGGCGCCCCATGCCGAGCGAGCCGCCGGGGCCGTCGACCTGAAATCGCTCAGCGAGCGCGGACTGCTGCGCAACCTGGCCCCGGAACTGCTGGCGCGCCCGCCGCGCATCGTCGCCTCGACGCCCGCCGAGCGCGCTGCGCTCGGCTACCTGCACGGCAACTGCGGCAACTGCCACAACGACGAGGGTCCGCTCGCGGTGCTGGAAATGACGCTGGCCCAGCGCGTCGCGGCGCCGTCGGCGGGCAACGCGGTGCTGCGCTCCATCGTCGGGGTCGAGAGCCAGTACCGGCCGGACGGTGCGCCGGCCGACGCGGCGCGGATCGCGCCCGGGCACCTGGCGGCCAGCGTCATCGCCGTGCGCATGAATTCCCGCGATCCATTGCAGCAGATGCCGCCGCTCGGCACGCGGGCGGTGGACGCGGACGCCGTCGCGCTCATGGCGCGCTGGATCGAAAGCCTGGATTGATCACGTATTAGTTAGAGGAGGTAGCGAGTGAAATCCCTGAAGTTCCTGTTCCTGCTGGCGGCCGTGGTGGCCGCATCGTTCGCCCGTGCCGCGGAGCCCGCGGCCAGCCCGGCGGTCACCGACGCGGTGGCGCGCGGCAAGTACCTGGTGAGCACGTCCGGTTGCCACGACTGCCACACGCCCTGGCACATGACCGAGCAGGGTCCGCGCCCCGACTTCACGCGCGCGCTGTCCGGGCATCCGGAGAATTTCGAGATGCCGCCGGCGCCGGTGGTGGACGGGCCGTGGGTCACCTCGGTCGGCGCCACCAACACCGCGTATGCCGGCGGTTGGGGCGTGAGTTTCACGGCCAACCTGACGCCCGACCGCGAGACCGGGCTTGGCAAGTGGACCGCGAAGACCTTCATCGACACCATCCGCACCGGCCGTCATCTCGGCCGCGGCCGCGAGGTTCTGCCGCCGATGCCCATCGCGGTCTACCAGAACTTCACGGATGAAGACCTGGGCGCGATATTCGCGTACCTGCAGACCATTCCTGCCATCAGGAACAAGGTGCCCGCGCCGCGTCCGCCGGCGGCGGTCGCCACCGCGCAGCGGTAGTTAGCAGACCACTGGGCACCCCCGATTCGTTACACTCCGCACGGTGTAGCGGGTCGGGGGTGTCTCATGTGTCATCGCAATCGGGTCGGCATGGCAGTCGCGCTCCTGGCTGCCGTCGCGGCACAGGCCGCGGCTCCGGCGCCCGAGAAGGTTGTCCTGGCGCCTTCTCCGCTGGAACTCCCGGTGAAGATCGGGCCGCTGCATTTCAGCGGCGAGCCACACAAGTACGAGCCGGCCGCCGCGGGCGTGTCCTATGCATTCGCGGGCCGTGGACTGATGTTGACCATCTATGTGTACGACGGCGGCCTGCAGGAGCTCCCCGACGGCGGGGACACGGTCGAGGCCTGCGAGCAGGTGGAGATGGCCAAGGAGGGCGTCAGGGAGGCCAAGTATCCCAACACCGTGCTCACGCGCGAGCAGATGGTGCGCCTCACGCCCACCGAAGCCTTTCCGCTCGCCCACGAAGTGCGCTACGAGCTCGAGCGCGAGGGCCGGCCATCGATTTCGTACATCTGGGTCACGGCGGCCGCGAAGCATTTCATCAAGCTGCGATTCACGTTCGACAAGGAACTCAAGGACGAAGAAGCCGATGCGCGGCGCGGGATCCTCGACGCGGTGGGCGAAGCGGTCCGGCCGCATCTGGCGGCGGCGCAGTCGGAGCCCAAGCCGAAAAAGGACCGGGATACGACCATCAACGTCGCGATGGGCCCGGATGGCGATGTGATGACGGGCATGCTCTACACCACGATGCTCAGCAGCCTCCTGGAACAGTCACCCGAGCTGGCGCCGCCCTGCGGTGGAACCGTCGTGCCAACCTTCGAAACCGAAGTCGGCGTGCTGCGCGGCGTTCTGGAGATGGCGGCGGCGGGCGTGGAGTCGGATTTCACCCAGCGGCTCGCCAGGATCGAGAAGGCCGGCTTCCTCGAGGAGTTCGTCTGGAACGACATGCACCGCGAGGACTGGGGCGGCTGGGAGCCGTCGGACCTGGCCTTGGCGGACTATCTCAAGTGGAAGAAGAAGCACCTGAAGAATTTCCAGGTGCCGAACCTTGGCAGCGTGACGGTCGAGCATCCGCGCGAGTGGCCGGTGGAAGGGGCGGAGCCGGCCGCCGGTCCAGCGCCGGCGCCGGCGCCGAGCCCCTGACAGACCCCTTATAGAAGAGTCCTGTTGGAAATAAGAATTCTTCTCATGTAGCGTTCGGGCTCCATTTTGCCCATGAGCCCACGTACCCGGTGAATTCGCGTCTTCGAATGCAGGTGTATCGCACGATGCACTCCTGGCACTGGATCAGTGCCGCCGTCTGCCTCGCCGCATTGCTGCTCTTCTGCGTCACCGGCATCACGCTGAACCACGCTGACGCCATCGGCGCCCAGCCGAGGGTGCGGTCCGCGACCGCGCAATTGCCCGAGCCGCTGCGAGCCGGCCTCGCCGGAACGCACGCCGCGTCGGATTTGCCCGCTCCGATCGCGGATTGGATCGGCAAGGAGTTTGACCTCCCAACCCGCGGCGCCAGCGTCGAATGGTCGGACGAAGAGTTGTACCTGTCGGCGCCCGGACCCGGGCGCGACGCCTGGGTGTCCATCGATCGCGCCAGCGGCGCGGCGCGTTTCGAAGCCACCGACCGCGGCTGGATCGCCTACTTCAACGACCTGCACAAGGGACGCAATACCGGGCTCGCGTGGACGGTCTTCATCGACCTCGTGGCCGCCGCCTGCGTGTTCTTCGCGCTCACCGGCCTCGCCCTCTTGTGGATCCAGGCGCGCCAGCGCACCTCGACCTGGCCGCTGGTGGCCTCGGGTTGCGGCGTGCTGGTGGTCCTCATGATCTTCCTCGTCCATTGAATAGTTAGACGGAGCCGACTTGAAACCGCATCGCTTCTGCATTCCGCTGTTGCTGGCGCTGGCCGGCGGCGCCCAGGCCGGCGGCCTGACGCTCACCCTCGAGCTGCCGAACCTGTCGGTGGCCGAGTATCACCGCCCGTACGTGGCCGTCTGGGTCGAGGGCGCCGACCAGTCCATCGCTGCCAACCTCGCGCTCTGGTACCAGGTGCGCGGCGATCACACCAAGTGGCTGCCGGACCTGCGGCAGTGGTGGCGCCGCGGCGGCCGCGACCTCAAGGTGCCGGTGGACGGGCTCACCGGTGCGACGCGGCCCGCGGGCCAGCACATCCTGAAGTTCGAGGCGTCGGCGGCGCCGTTGTCGGGCCTGGCCCCGGGCAAGTACACGCTGCTGGTCGAGGCGGTGCGCGAGGTCGGCGGGCGCGAAGTGGTGCGCATCCCGTTCGAGTGGCCGATCAAGGCCGCCAACCGCGCGAGTGCCCAGGGCACGAGCGAGCTCGGCGCGGTGTCACTGGCGCTCGAACCCTGAGGAGACGGCATGAAGGCGAAATTCCTCTGCCTGCTGGTCGCGATGCTGGCTCCCACCCTGGCGCTCGCGGCGCGCGCATGGTTGCTGCCCTCGCAGACCATCGTGGCGCGCTCGGGCGGCTGGGTCACTTTCGACGCGGCGATGGCCGATGACCTGTTCTCGTTCAACCAGGGCGCGATGCCGCTCGATGGACTCGCGGTGGTGACACCCGACGGGAGCGCGCTCGAGCCGCAGAACATGGCGCGCGGCAAGACGCGTTCGAGCTTCGATCTCGAGTTGCGTGCGCCGGGCACTTACCGCGTGGGCCTGGCCACCGACCAGGTGATGGCGCGCTGGGAGGAGGACGGCAAGCCGAAGCGCTGGCGCGGCGCGGCCGCCGACATGACCGCGAACATCCCGGCTGGCGCCGCCAAACTCGAAGTCGAGCAGATGCAGCGCCGCGCGGAAGCCTTCGTGACGGTCGGAACACCCTCGCCGTTGAAGCCGGCGGGTGGGGCGGGGCTGGAACTCGTGCCGCTGCAGCATCCGAACGACCTGTACGCGGGTGAGCCGGCGCGCTTCCGATTGCTGCTCGATGGCAAACCGGCGGCCGGCGTGGAAGTCGAGATCATCGCGGGCGGCACGCGTTACCGCGCATCGCCGGAGGCCATCGTGGCCAAGACCGACAAGGATGGGGTGGTGAACGTGACCTGGCCCGCGGCCGGTCTCTACTGGCTGGACGCCGCGGTGGCCGACGAAGCCGCCACCGTGCCGGGCGTGAAGAAGCGACGTGCGGCCTACAACGCGACGCTCGAAGTCCTGCCGCAGTAGTTGGGCGCGGCCGCGGGCGGCGTTACTCGTGGCGCTGGCCGTGGCGGCGCTCGCGCTCGCCGGTTGTGCCAGCACGCCCCGCGCCGAGACGCTGCTCGAAGGCCGCACCATGGGCAGCGCCTGGACGATCAAGGTCGCCGGCCCGCTACCGCTGCCCGCCGAAGCGTTGCGCGCCGGCGTGCAGGAGCAGTTCGACGCGATCGATCGCGCGCTCAGCACGTATCGTCCGGATTCGGCGCTCAGCCGATTCAACGCCGATGACAGCGGAGAGTGGCTGGCGATCGAGCCCGAGCTCGCCGAAGTCATGGCCTATGGATTGAGCCTGGCCGAGCGCAGCGGCGGTGCCTACGACCTCACGGTCGGGCGGCTGGTCAACCTCTGGGGCTTCGGACCCGAAGGCCGCCGCGTCGAGGCGCCGGATCCGGCGGCCATCGAGGCCGCGCGGGCGCGAGTGGGCTGGCGCAAGGTCGCGGTCGACGTCACGCAGGCGCGCGCCCGCAAGCAGCCGGGCGTGCGGGTCGATCTGTCCTCGCTGGGCAAGGGCCGCGGCGTGGACCGTGTCGCCGCCTGGCTCGACGCGCACGGCGTGACGGACTATCTCATCGACCTGTCCGGCAAACTTCGCGCGCGAGGACGAAATGCGCAAGGCGCCGCGTGGCGCGTGGCCGTGGAGCAGCCGGACGCGGATGATCCCGGCGGCGCGCCGCGCGTGGTGCCGGTCGCGGTGTCGCTGCGGGACTCGAGCATCGCGACGTCGGGCGACTACCGGCGCTACTTCGAGACCGGCGGCCGGCACTTCTCGCATCTCATCGATCCGCGCACCGGCATGCCGGTGTCGCACGAGACCCTGTCCGCGACCGCCCAGGCGCAGACCTGCATGCAGGCCGACGCGCTCGCGACGGTGTTCATGGTGATGCCGCCGGCCGAGGCGCTGCGCCTCGCCGACGAAATGGGAATCCCGACGCTGCTCATCAGCCGCGACGCGGGGGGGTTCCGGCTCGCGCGCAGCACCCACTGGCGGGAATGACGCCGCGGGCGCGCCTGTAGGCGCGCGCTGGCGCAAGGGCCGGCAACCGGCCGACACGCGGGGCGAGTGGTTAGGCGGGCCGGCGGCGCAGAATGTCGTCACCCGGATAACGCATGAAACCTCGCCGCAGCCTCTGGAGCATCATCAAGGGAACGATCGGGAACTGGCTCGAGGACCAGGCCTCGAGCATCGCGGCCGCGCTCGCCTTCTACTGCGCGTTCTCGCTCGCCCCGTTGCTCATCATCAGCGTGACCATCGCCGGGTGGATCGTCGGCGCCGACCTCGCGTATTCCTATCTCGGCTCGCAGGTGACGCTGTTGTTCGGCCAGCAGAGCGCCGACCTCATCCTGGAGGCGATGAAGAGTTCCCAGGGCACCGACGGCCTGTGGGCGACGGTGGTGAGCGCGGTGATGCTGCTGGTCGGCGCGAGCACGGTGTTCGCCGCGCTCGAGAGCGCCCTGCAGCAGATCTGGGGCGGCCGTATCCCGCGCTCGCGCGGCTGGCGCGGTTTCGTGCGCACGCGCCTGGTGTCGTTCGGCTTCATCCTCGCGATCGGCTTTCTACTGCTGGTGTCGCTGACGCTGACCACGGCGCTGGCCGCGCTGCGCGGCTACGCCTTGCGCCACTTCGAAGGCATGGTGAGCCTGTTCGGGGTGCTCGATTTCCTGCTCTCGGTCGGCCTCGGCACCGGGCTGGTCGCGCTCATGTACCGCTACCTGCCGGTGCTACGCCTCGCCTGGCGGCACGTGCTCACCGGCGCGCTGGTGACCGCGCTGCTGTTCCATCTCGGCCGGTGGGCGATCGGTCTGTACCTGGGGCGCGCGACTCAGCCGACGGCCTTCGGCGCCGCCGCGTCGTTCGCCGCATTGCTGTTGTGGTTCTACTACTCGGCGCAGATCTTCCTGTTCGGCGCCGAGTTCACCGCCTGGCTGGGGCAGTCGCGCAAGCCGCGACCGCTGGCGGCGGCTAGCGCTTGATGACGAACTTGCCGAAGGCGATCCCCAGGTCCCAGCCTTCGCCCGTGCCGGCCAGCGCCAGCGAGACTTCGCCCTTGGTCATGACCTGCGCCTTGGAGGATTTCACCGCGCCGGCATGCGCCTCGGCGGTGGCATAGGTGCCGAACAACTCATCGACGTGCTGCACGCCGGAGAATTCGCCCGTGCCGTTGCGGATGGTCGACTTGCCGAAGGACAGGCCGCCGCCGCGCGCGTGCAGCGTGACGTTCATGGTCTGGCCGTTGTTGCAGGTGATCGTGCCGGTGCCGTCGGCGCGCTTGTAGAATGCGGACCAACCGCTCAGCGTGAACTTGAGCTTGCAGTCGATGCCGGCGGCATGGGCAGGCCCCCCGACCATGGACGCGAGGGCGAAGGCACTAAACAATAAATTGCGGGTTGTTTTGTTCATGGCGCGAACCTAACCGCGCCGACGGGGGATGGCAAGATGACGCAGATACCCATCAAGCGGGCGGTCGAGCGGCTGCCCGGAGGCATGATGGTGGTGCCGCTGATGTGCGGCGCGCTGGTCGCCACGTTCGCGCCCGGCGCCCCGGCCTTCTTCGGGTCGTTCACGGGGGCGCTGTTCACCGGCGCGCTGCCCATCCTGGCCGTGTTTTTCGTGTGCACCGGCGCCAGCATCGACTTTCGCGCCACGCCTTACATCCTGAGGAAGGGCGGCACCCTGTTCGCCGTCAAGATCGGCATCGGCATCTTGTTAGGCGTGGTGTTCGGGCGGGTGCTGGGCGAGTTGCCGGTCAGCGGCGGGATGTTCGCCGGGATTTCGACGCTGGCCATCGTGGCCGCCATGAACGACACGAACGGTGGGCTGTACATGGCGCTCATGGGCCAGTACGGCCAGCCGCGCGATGTGGGCGCCTACACCGTGATGTCGCTCGAGTCCGGGCCCTTTCTGACCATGGTGACCCTGGGCGTCGCGGGTCTGTCCGCGTTCCCCTGGCCGACGCTGGTGGGCGGCATCCTGCCGCTCGTGATCGGCATGCTTCTCGGCAACCTGGATCGCGAGCTGCGCGAATTCCTGAGGCCCGCGATCGGCGTGCTGATCCCGTTCTTCGCCTTCGCGCTCGGCGCGAACCTGGATCTCGGGCGCGTCTGGCTGGCCGGGTTGTTAGGCCTGGGGATGGGGCTCGCGGTGGTGCTGGTGACCGGCATCCCGCTGTACTTCGCCGACCGGCTCACCGGCGGCAGCGGCGTCGCCGGCGTCGCGGCCGCCTCGACCGCCGGCAACGCGGTGGCGGTGCCGGCCATCGTTGCCAGTGCCAACCCGGCGTACGCCGCCGCCGCGGCGCAGGCCACCATCCTGGTCGCCGCCTGCGTGGTGGTCACCGCCATCGTGGTCCCGCTGGTGACGGCCTGGACGGCGCGCCGCGCCGGCGCCCGCGGCGGATGACCGGCCGCTGGCTCATCCTGGCTGACGATCTCACCGGCGCGTCGGACGCCGGTGTGGCGTTTGCGCGGCGCGGCTGCGCCACCGAGGTGTGCTGGGGCGACGCCACCCCACCGCCCGGCATCGCCGTCCACGCGCGTGACCTGGCGTCGCGTGGCTGTGCCACGCAGGACGCGGCTTCGCGCCACGCCAATGCGCTGCGGCGCTGGCTCGAGCCGGACCAGGCTATCTACAAGAAAATCGATTCGACCCTGCGCGGCCAGCCCGCGGCGGAAATCGCGGCGCTGTGCGCGACATTGCAGGAATTCGCACAGCCGGCCTGGGGCCTGTTCGCGCCCGCCAATCCGCCGCTGAAACGCATCACGCGCGACGGCCGCGTGTTGGTCGGCGGCGAGCCGCTGGAGAATACCGAGACCTGGAAGCGCGAGCGCAGCTATGCCAGCGCGGATCTCGCCGCCATGCTCGCGACCGCGGGACTCACGTCGACCCGAGTGCCGCTGGCGCAAGTGCGCGGCGATGCCGCGGAGCTCACGGCCGCCATGCGTGCCGCCGCGAGCCGGGGCGCCGGTACGATGGTCATCTGCGACGCCGAGACCGACGACGACCTGGCGCGCATCGCCATGGCCGCGCGCGCCGCCCAGCCCGGCTTTTACGCGGGCACCGCCGGCCTCGCGCAGGCGCTGGCCGGCATGTCCGGTGCACTGGGCAGACGCGCCATCGAGCTGCCAGCCACGCGGCGCGGCACGCTGATCGCCGTGGGCACGCCGGCGAAGGTCACGCGCGAGGCCGCGCGCAAACTGGCCGACCATCTCGGCCGTCCACCGGTGCGCGTATGCGTGGACGGGGAGGCACACATCGATGAATCCACACCGGGCAATGCCACCCTGTCGGGCAGCGCGACACGAATCCTGGCCGGAGGGGACGAACTCGTCCTGCTCGACTCGGCCCGGACCGATGCGGTCGCCGTGAATCCCGAGTTCGCGGAGACCTTCGCCCGGGCGTTGCGCGAGGCGTTGCCGCACGCGGGTGCGCTGATCGCCAGCGGCGGTGAAACCGCTGCCGCGCTGCTCGGGCAGGTTGGCGTGCATGGCATCACGCTGCTCGACGAGCTCGAGCCCGGCCTCGCGCTCGGCATCACGCGCGGCGACGTCGAAGTGCCCATCGTCACCAAGCCCGGTGCGTTCGGCGACGCGGAAAGTCTAGTACGCTGCCTCGCCCGCCTGCACCAACTGCAAGGACGCGAATGAGCCTGCCGACGATTGCCATCACCATGGGCGATGCCGCGGGCATCGGGCCCGAGATCATCATGAAGGCGCTGGCCGCGCCCGGCGTATACGCGTTCTGCCATCCGCTGGTGATCGGCGACGCCGCGCGCCTGGAACTTGCGGGCGAGCGCGTGCACAGCACGCTGGCGATCGGCCGCGTGGGGGATCCGCGCGATGCCGCGTACGCGCACGGCCGCGTCGCCTGCGTGGATCTGGCCAACATCCCGGCCGATCTGCCCTTCGGCAAGACTTCCGCCGTGGCGGGCGAGGGCGCCTACCGCTACATCGAACGCGCGGTGCGCCTGGTGCAGGCGGGCGTCGCGCAGGCGATCTGCACTGCGCCGCTCAGCAAGGAAGCGCTGCACGCCGCCGGCCACGAGTATCCCGGCCACACCGAGTTGCTCGCCGCACTGACCGGCACGCCCGAGGTGTCGATGATGCTGGTGGCGCCGAAGCTGCGCGTGATCCACGTGACCACGCACATCGGCTTGCTGGATGCGATCGAGCGCATCGATGCGCCGCTGGTGGAGCGCGTGATCGGGCGTGCGCATGACGTCCTCGCGCGCGCCGGTCTGCCCAGGCCGCGCATCGGCGTCTGCGGCATCAATCCGCACGCCGGCGAGAACGGGCTGTTCGGCCGCGGCGAGGAGGCCGCGAAGATCGAGCCCGCGGTGCGCAACGCGCAGGCGCGCGGCTGGGACGTGAAAGGGCCGCTGCCCGCCGATACTCTTTTCTTCCTCGCCGCTCGCGGCGACTTCGACATCGTGGTGGCCATGTACCACGATCAGGGCCACGGGCCGATCAAGGTGCTCGGGCTCGAAGCGGGCGTGAACATCACTGTCGGATTGCCCATGGTCCGAACTTCGGTCGACCACGGCACCGCCTTCGACATTGCCGGACGCGGTCTGGCCGATGAACGCAGCCTCATCGAGGCGCTGCGGCAGGCGGCGGAGCTCGCACCCCGCTAGCGTTTCTTCGACCAGGCGCGCCCACCCGCGCGATCCTGGCCTCCCCCGCACCCATTCAGAGCAAAAACGCTCACCTTCGGTCGTATTCGGCCCGAAAATCTCGTGCTTTGTGCGCAAATGTGTTAATTCTTGCGCCTGCTGATCGCTGATGAAGAGTTTTGATCGAAGAGCAGAGGCAGCTAACGCCCGCTCACTAATGAAGGAAGGGGGAATCATGAAGGCGAATTTCCGGCCGGGTTGGGCGCGCGACATGAACGCGGGCCGTCTGCTCCTGGCCACTCTCGTGTCGGCGGCATGTTCGGGCGCGTACGCGCAGGAAACTCCAGCGGCGCCAACGCCCGAAGAAGGCGAGGTCATCGTCGTCACCGGTTCACGCATCGCGCGCGACCTCGCGGACGCCTCGACTCCGATCTCCGTGATCGGCGCCGAGGAGATCCGGCTCTCCGGCACGATGAACGTGGACAAGGTCCTCGGCGATCAGCCCCAGTTCGTCCAGGCCACCAACGGTGGCAACACCGCCAACACAGTTCCGGCCGGCTCCGCCGCCGGTGCGGCCTATGCCAACCTGCGCGGTTTCGGCCCGACGCGCAGCCTGACGCTGGTCAATGGCCGGCGCTTCGCGATCTTCGGACCCGAGCAGGTCACGGACCTGAACACCATCCCCGCCGCGCTGGTGAAGCGCACCGAAGTCGTCACCGGCGGCTCCTCCGCGGTGTACGGCTCGGACGCCATCACCGGTGTCGTCAACTTCATCATGCGCGATGACTTCGAGGGCTTCGAGACCGGCGCGCAGTACGGCTTCGACAGCTCGACCAATTCGCCGATCTTCAATGTCGACCTCACCGCGGGCCTCAACTTCTCGGAAGGCCGCGGCAATTTCGTCGCCTCGCTGAACTACTACAAGCGCGAAGGCTTCACGCGCGATGAGCGCGGCGACTGGGCCGAGCTGCCCTACGGCGAGGCCTGCGTCACGCAGGAGAGCTGGAGCGACAGCATGATCGGCGTCGCCAATGGCGCGAGTGCCGCCAATTGCGCGGCGTCGGGCGGCAAGATGGGCTTCGTCTTCGCCGGCAGCGGCGACATTCCCAACGGACGCTTCACGCTGACCAATGCGCAACTCGCCAACGCCGGCGTGCAGACCGCGCTCGCCAATGCCGGCCTCGCAGGCCTCGGCGCCAACGGCTTCACGTTCAACGACGATGGCGCGCTCGGCAGCCAGCGCCTGGTGAATCGCCCGGCCGATGATTTCAACCTGACGAAGTTCAACTACCTGCAGGTGCCGGCCGAACGGTACATGGCCAACATCTTCACGCACTTCGACTTCACCGACCGCGTGACCGGCTACGCCGAACTGCACTACAGCAAGAACAAGGTCGACCAGCAGTTGACGCAGTCGAACATCAATGCGACCTCGCTGATCAACGTCGACAACCCGTATCTCGACGCCGACATGCGCGCCTTGCTGGTGGCGCTCGATGCCGCCGAGGCGCCGACCACGACGCTGCCCGCGCAGGGCAGCCTGGTGCAGACCACCACGCAGAATGACGGCCTGGCGATCATCAACGGCGGCCGCCGCCTGGTGGAGCTGCCGTTCCGCCACAACGTGGATGATCACGATGTGTATCGCGTCGCCGTGGGTATCCGCGGCGACCTGGGCGATGCCTCGGAGAAGTGGTTCCGCAACCTGAAGTACGACGTGTATTACAGCTACGCCAGGTCCGAGGACACCAGCACGCAGGACGGCGCGGCTTCGCGCAGCCAGTACGCGATGGCATTGCTGCGGCCGAATCCCACGACCGATCCCATCGCCAACGTCTTCGGCCAGAGCCTCACGCCCGCGGCCGTGGACGCCATCGCGATTCATTCGGTGAACACCACCAACGCCGAGCAGTCGATCGCGTCGGCCTCGTTGACCGGCGACGCGTTCGACACCTGGGCGGGCGCGGTGGGTTTCTCGTTCGGCCTCGAGTGGCGCAAGGCCGAGGCGGAGTACCTGCCTGATTCCTACCTGCGCAGCGGCGACGTCGCCGGATTCAATGCCGGCCAGCCGACGGCGGGCGACGTGACCGCCACCGAGATCTTCGGCGAAGTGCGCGTCCCGATCCTCGCCGACCTGCCGGGCGTGCAGAACTTGAGCCTCAACGGGGGCTTTCGCACTTCTGATTACGACCTCGACGGCGTCGGCCGCGTCAACACCTACCTCTATGGCATGGACTGGCGCATCGCCGACGAGTTGAAAGTCCGCGCGCAGTTCCAGCACGCCATCCGCGCACCGAACATCGGCGACCTGTACGGCGGCCAGCAGCTGAACTTCCCGACGCTGGTCGATCCCTGCGGCAACCAGAACATCAACCAGCAGACGCCGGAAGTGCGTGCCGTGTGTATCGCCACCGGTGTGCCTGCCGCGTCGGTGTTCACGCAGGGCGTGCAGCCCAACAACACCGTGCCGGTGGTTTCGGGCGGCAACCCGGACCTGCAGGAAGAGTCCTCCGACACCTTCACGTTCGGCTTCGTGATCACGCCCATCGAAAGCCTGTACATCTCGATCGACTACTTCGACATCAGCCTCGATGACGCGATCGCGCCCATCGCGGGCGGCGCGCAGAACGTACTGAACCTGTGCTACTACACGGTCCAGGATCCCAACAGCGCGCTCTGCCAGAACGTGCATCGTGATCCATCGACGGGTGCGATCACCACGCCGTTCTCGATCAACACCGGCCAGGCGAACATCGGCGGGCTCGACACGAAAGGCGTCGACATGAACGCCACGTACGGCTGGGACGCCGGCTTCGGCATGAACGGCGCGAGCCGCTTCGAGTTCAGCAGCGCGTGGACCTGGACCAAGGAGTTCACCGTGACCCCGGTGGCCGACCTGCCGCTGCAGAACGCCTGCGTGGGCTTCTACGGTTCCACCTGCGGCGAGCCGATTCCGGAGTGGAAGGGCATCACCCGCCTGACCTGGAACACCGGCCCGCTCGGCGTGAGCCTGCGGCACCGCTACATCGCAAGCGTCTACACCGATCGCTTCATCACGGCGCTGAACAACAACCAGATGCCGAACCCGTCCACCTGGACCAACCCCGGCTTCCCGGCATTCAACTACTTCGATCTGTCGGGTACGTATGACTTCGGCGAGAAGATCAAGGTGTACGCCGGCGTCAACAACATCACCGACCAGGATCCGCCGATCGTCGCGGGCTTCGGTGGCTACGGAAACACCTTCCCGGCCACGTATGACTACGCGGGCATGACGTTCTTCTTTGGCGTGAACGCGAAGTTCTAGGACCGGCTCCGCACCGGGCGCCGCCGCGATCTCGCGGCGGCGTTTTTTTTGCGGGCGCGACCCGCGAATATCTGCTGCGTTCGCCCAGATATTCGACTTCCTGAATCAGCCGCGCTTGCGCAGAAACTCCGCAATGGGTCGAATTCGCTGAATTAAGCGAGGCGCCGCTCCGGCCTCCCGACCCCAGACTCCCTTCCTCACGAATCTGGAATGGAGTCTGGAGCATGAAGTTCTCTAACTACTGGGTCGCGTGGCTGCTGGCCGCGATCCTGCCGGGCGCGGCGCTGGCACAGACATTGATGGCCCTCGACTGGACCGAGCGGCAGGAGCCGAATGCGGGATTGGCTGCACACGACGACTCGTTGCTCGGGGATGCGATCGATCCCCGCTCCGGGCGGCTGAGCTTCGAGCAGGTGGACGTGTCGCTGCCCGGAAATTTCGCGCTGCCCGTCGAGATGCGCCGGCGCCTGGATCCCGGCCAGATGCAGAGCGGCGAGTTCTCGGACTGGCAGCTGGCCATTCCGACCATCAGCACGAAGATCCTCGACGACGAGTGGTATGCGGGGAAGCGCTGGGGCAAAACCCGCTGCAGCGGCACGCTGGTGAGCGCCCTGCCGAGCGCCTCGTGGCCGATGCACTTCCAGGGCGCGGCCATCCCGCCCGCCTACTACAGCGATGGCGTGATTCTCGATGTGCCCGGCCGCACCACCAGCCAGGTGCTCGACAAGACGGTCAGCGCCGGCTGGCCGGCGAGTGCGTCCAAGGTCACCGCGGACGGCTGGTACCTCGAATGCATCGCGAACATCGACGGCGCCGGCACGCAGGGATTCCGCGCCGTCGCGCCGAACGGCGATCGCTTCACGTTCGACGTGGTCATCGACCCCGGCTACCGCAAGAGTGAATTCGAAATCTGGCAGATGTACGCCGGAATGCCCGGCCCGCCGGTGTTCAACTGGGCCAAGATCGGCGTGCATTACGACATCCTCGCCGTGTCCGAAGTCACCGACGTCAACGGCAACTGGGTGCGCTACGCCTACGACGCCAACAAGCGTCTCAAGTCCATCACCTCGAGCGACGGCCGGCGCATCGACATCGCCCGCACCTACGCGCTGATCAGCACGGTGACCGCGAACCCGGGCACCGCGTATGCGCGCCAGTGGAGCTACGCATACGGCTACAAGAGCGTCAGCACGTACGACGCACCGAGCACGGCGAACGGTGCGCCGGGCATACGCTCGGAAAGCTGGGGCACGCTCACCTCGGTCACGCTGCCCAATGGGCGGCGGTGGACCTACGATCTCGCGAATCTGCAGGCGCGCCCGGTGCCGGGCGTGGCCTACGGCGGGTGGCGCTGCAAGCAGCTGCCCCAGGCCGTGACCGTGACGCACCCCGACGGTGTCACCGGCACATTCCTGCTCGAGGAAGTCCAGCTCCGGCTGGGCGCGGGTGGGACCGGCACCATGGGTGCGTACTGCCCGAACACCAACCAGGGACAGAACGGCGGCGCGCAGGTCGTCGACGTGATGGCGGTGTCCAGCAAGACGCTCTCGAGCCCCACGATGACCAGTGCCGTGTGGCGATACCGCTACCTCGACACCGGCTCGGAGATCGTCACGACCATCCAGCAGCCCGACAACTCGAAGCGCGTGATCTACCAGCCGACTCCCTTCAACTGGGCATCGCCGCGCATGCATGCCGAGCGGACCAGGGTCGAGGTGTACGCCGACATGACGGCCACCACGCCGCTGCAGGTGACCACGTACGCGTACCTCCAGGAAGGCGCGGCCGGCTCGAGCTTCGTCCTGAACTCCATCCTGGACAACTACAAGCCATTGCGTGTGAGCGAAGTGACCGTGATGCGCGGCGCCGACTCGTACACGACCCGCAGCACGTTCAACATCGATCGCAGCTCGGCCGCGTACAGCCACGGCTTCCCGGTACGCGTCGAGAAATTCTCGAGCCTCGGCGCGGGCACGCGCCGCACCGACGTGGTCTACGCCCACAACACCAGCGCGTGGATCCTGGGATTGCCGGCAAGCGTGACGCGGAACGGCAAGTTGTTCGACGGCTTCCAGTACGACTCGTTGGGGCGAGTGGTGCGCAAGGATCGCTTCGGCAGCCTGTGGCGAACCTATGGCTATTCGAGCGTCACGGACGGCGGCGCGACGCCGGCCTGGGAGAAAGACGCCCTCGACCGCACCACGTATTTCCGGCAGTGGAAGCGCGGGATCCCGCAGGAAGTGGAGCGCGCCGACGGGCAGAAGCTGTTTCGCTCGGTCGACGACAACGGGTGGACGACGCGCATCACCGACTGGCGCGGAACCACCACCAGTTACAGTTACGACAGCGTGGGGCGACTCACGCTCATCGACCGTCCCGCGCCATGGGCCGACACGACCATTGCCTATGCCTATCCGGTCGCGGGCCTGGTCCAGACGCAGGTTCTGGGCACGGAGCGGACCTCCACCAGCTACGACGCCATGCTCCGCCCCACGCAAGTGCTGAAGGAGTCGCTGAACGGCGCGGGAGGCAGCATCTACCAGGCCACCGGTTACGATGCCGTCGGGCGAGTCACGTTCACCTCGCTGCCCGCGGCGACCGCGGGCTCGAGCATCGGCTACCAGTTCGCGTATGACGCGCTCGGCCGCGTCACGCAGGCCACCGAGACCGCGAGCGGCGGTGGCACCACCCGCTACGAATACCTGGCGGGCAACAAGGGCCGGGCCACCGATCCGCTCGGCAACCAGACTATCTACACCACCCGCGCCTGGGGCGAGCCCGACGACGGCCGGATCGTGCGCATCGAACGCCCCGAAGGGGTCGTGGTCGACTACGCCTTCGACGATTTCGATGACCTCGTGTCGATCGCGCAGACCCGCAACGACGGCGGCAAGCACCTGAGCACCTATGAGTACGACGCGAGCCTGCGCCTGTGCCGGCGCAAGGTTCCCGAGACGGGTGACACGCTGTACGCGTGGAACGCGGCCGACGAGCTCGTCTCCTATGCGGAAGGCCAGGCGAGTGGATCCGGCTGCGGTACGCCGCCGGCGGCTGCCGCGGTCGCTCTCAGCTATGACCTCGCAGGACGCATGACCCGCACGGACTACCCCGGTACGACACCGGACATCGTGCGCACCTACGATGCGAACGGGAATGCGCTCTCCATCGACCGCGGCAGCGCGCGTTGGGCTTATTCGTACAACGCCCTCGACCTGGTCGAATCCGAGACGCTATCCATCGATGGGCGCACCTACCAGGTCGATCCGGCATACAGCGCGGATGGCACGCTGGTCAGCAAGCGGTATCCCAGCGGGCGGACCTACACATACACGAACGACGGTCATGGCCGGCCGATCGGAGTTTCCTCGGGCGCCACCACCTACCTGGGCGGCGGGACGTATCACCCGAACGGAATGCTGGCAACACTCAATCGCGGCAACGGCGGCGTCTATCAACAGGCGCTGAACGCCCGCCAGCTCATCGCGCAGATCGGCGGCAACTGGGGCGCGAGCCTCAGCTACGGCTACGATGCCGCCGGCCGCGTCGCGACCATCGACTCCACGGATGGCAACAACAGGCGCACCTTCGCCTATGACGGTATGGGCCGCGTGAAGAGCTCCGGCGGTCCTTGGGGCGCCGCGGCCTATTCGTATGACCGGCTCGGCAACCTGCTACAGAAAGTCGAAGGTGCGCGGACGGTCGAGGTCCAGTACGCGGCCAACAACCGGGTGGCGAGCGTGCGCGATACCGCCGTGGGCGCCAACTGGCGCAACTACCTGCACGACGCGCGCGGCAACGTGATTGCCGATGGACTGCACACGTTCGTGTACGACGAAGCCAACCAGCCTGCGAGTCTCTCCGGTGCCGACCAGGGCAGCTTCGTCTACGACGGCGCCTTCCGGCGCGTGAAGCAGGTCATCGACGGCGCGACTATCTACTCCATCCACGACCAGTCCGGCGCGCTGCTCACGCGTGACAACGTCAGCGCGGCACAGGTCACCGACTTCCTCAATCTCGGCGGGAAGACCTTCGTGCGCGTGGTCAATGGCACGCCCTGGTACCCCTTGAACGATCACCTCGGCTCGGCCTGGCAGGTGGCAGACCAGTCGGGGAAGGTGGCCGCATCGGGCACCTATCGATTCACGCCCTGGGGAGAGACGATCGGCAACGATCCGGGTGCCGGCAACCAGCAGGGCTTCACCGGCCACATCGAGGATGAGACCGGCCTGACCTACATGCAGGCACGCTACTACGACCCGGTCATTGGAAGATTCCTGTCGCCGGATCCCGTGGGCTACGCGGACCAGCTGAATCTCTATGCATACGTGGGCGGCGATCCCGTCAATCGGTCGGATCCCAGTGGGCTGTGCCCGGTGTGCGCATTCGGACGTTTGCCCGGATGGTTCCGTCCGAGCCCGATTGCGGAAGGGGTGAGGCAGGCGATCCGGGAATCGCAGGGCCAGCCGCCGAAGACCATGGTGGAGGAGAAGCTGCCAGGTCAGCGAGTGGCGGTGCGCCAGCAGGGCGAGACCGGCAAGGAGTTCGCCGAGCGGTTCGACAGATGGCAAAGGGAAGATCTCGCGAAGTTGTTCGAAGAAGTCAGGCAGCCCGAGCAGCTGGCAAAGGGCGTTCCCGACACGCCGCTGTGGTTCAAGACCGTCAATGTCATTCGCGTGTTGATCGACATCTTCACGAACAAGCGCCCGAGCGTCACCATCGTGCCCCTCGACCAGGACGGGAACGAGATTCCGAACGTGAGCGGCGATGGGTCCTCGGGTGATCCAGCGCCGACTGAAGCTTCAACGCCGAGCGATTGTGGAGTCGTGCAGGATCCGCTCGGCCGTGCGCAGATAGTCGGGAACTGCACGGCCATGTTGTTGGAGAAGGAAGCATGTGGAAACTTGTCGAGTTCCTCCGCGCATTCGCCGGCGATGCCAGGGCTCAGCTGTCCGTTGCCGTCAGCTACATGGCTGCCTCGCCCGACAAACGCCACGACTCAAAGGTTCTCTATTGGGCGCGGCGCGCAGGGCGAGGTGGCGACACGCGGGGATACATTCTTGCGGCCGGCATCATCGCCCGCAACGGACCCACCGCCGCGGGATGGAAGCAGGTATTCGAGGCCTACTGGGCCGCCGCGCATGCTGGCGATCCGGACGGACAGCAGGGGTTGGCCTGGTGCTATGAAGAAGGCGTGGGCGTATTCATGAATCTCGAGCGCGGTTGGTACTGGCTGAATGTTGCAGCCGCGAATGGGTCGGAGGCAGCACAGCTGGCGCTCTCGCGGCGCTTTGAGCTCGGAGACGGGGTAGATCGCGATGAGGGGCGCGCGCGCGTCTATCTGGAGTTGGCGCAGCAACATCAGAAGATGAAGAAGAGGCACGTGGGTATCCCCGTGCCGCTTCCCCGGGGTGGCGTACCGGACGAGCAGGCAGAGGCGTGCAAATAGCCGCGGCAGGTACGCGTCCTTGGCAGAGAGCCGCCGCAAGGCGGCGCCCTTGTTTTGGCCGGAGACAATTGTGTTGCGACCGCAGTCGATCGGTGCATTTCTATCGCGTTTTTCCAGAAATGCAGCTATCGGTGAAAAATAGTCCGAAATAGATGGGACCAGAATCATTCTGACGACACTTGTACTCGATGGGACGCCAGATCCCTCAGGGAGTACACGTCGTGAGAAGAATTCGTAATGCCGCCGCTCTGATTGTCGTCACCGCCTTTTGCCTGCCGAGCGCCGTGTGGGGCCAGGGCTCGGGTGTGGGAACGGTGATGGCACTCGATTGGACCGAGCGGCAGGATCCGAACGCCAACCTGAAAGCCCACGACGAGACGTTGCTCGGCGATTCGATCGACTTGCAGTCGGGACGGTTGAGCTTCGAGCAAGTGGACGTGTCACTGCCGGGCAATTTCAGCCTGCCCGTCGAGATACGCCGCCGATTGAACCCAAGCCAGATGCAAAGCGGCGAGTTCCTCGACTGGCAGCTCGCCATTCCCACCATCAGCACCAAGATCCTGGACGACGAGTGGTACGCAAGCCCGAGCAAGAGGTGGGGCAAGATCCGCTGCAGCAGCACTCTGGCGAGCGCCCTCCCGTACGCTTCCTGGCCCACC
>DASSRK010000101.1:0-7881 GCA_035701825.1 Steroidobacteraceae bacterium | reverse complement strand
CGGCCCTCGAACTTCTCCGCGTCGGGCACGCCGATGCGCCGCGGCTGGAAGGATCCGACGCCGCCGGCGATGACCACCGCGCCCGCGTCGAACACCGTGCCCACGGCCGTCTCGACATCGAAGCGGCCGTCCTCGCGCTTGTGCAGCCGCGTGACTTCCTGCCCGAGATGCAGCGGCGCGTTGAACGGCGCGATCTGCTGCAGCAGCCGGTCGATGAGCTCCTGCGCTCCGCACACCGGCAGTGCGGGAATGTCGTAGATGGGCTTGTCGGGGTAGAGCTCGGTGCATTGGCCGCCGGGCGCGCCCAGCGAATCGACGAGGTGACAAGTCATGCCGAGCAGGCCGAGTTCGAATACCTGGAAGAGCCCGCAGGGACCTGCGCCGATGATCAAGACTTCCGTGACGATGGGCGGCTTCGGGGAAATGGCGGACAAACCGGCAACCTTGGGTGGCAATTGGGCGCGCAATGATACCGCAGCGCCGATTTTTGCCCTCCATGGGGCGCCCGGCCGGCATATATTCGCCGCCATGACCAAGCTCAACGTGAATGGCAAGACCGTGGAAGTCGACGTCGAACCGGAGATGCCCCTGCTCTGGGTACTGCGCGACGTCCTGGGCCTGACCGGCACCAAGTTCGGTTGCGGCATGGCGCTGTGCGGGGCCTGCACGGTGCACCTGGACGGCGAGCCGGTGCGCTCCTGCCAGACGCCAATCAGCGCCGTGGGCGACAAGCCGGTCACGACCATCGAGGGTCTGTCGACGGATCGCAGTCACCCGGTGCAGCAGGCCTGGATCGAGCTCGACGTGCCGCAGTGCGGCTACTGCCAGTCCGGGCAGATCATGTCCGCGTCGGCGCTGATCGCGAAGCAACCGAAGCCCACGGATGCCGACATCGACTCGGCCATGGCCGGCAACATCTGCCGCTGCGGCACCTATCAACGCATCCGCGCGGCCATCCACCGCGCGGCGGAGCTCACGCGCAAGGCGTGAAAGCGCCCGCGCCCGGGCAACTGCACTGAAGACTCGCGCCGGGTGTCACGGGCCTGGCGCATGCCGGCAGGCGTAGAATGCGGCGCCAATGAAATCGCTCGCGCACCGTACGCCGACATAGCCGTGAAGCGCTGAAGCAGGAGCACTCCATGTCAAAGAACGCAGATCTCCACAAACGCCGCATCGCCGCCGTGCCGCGCGGCGTGGGCAACTCGCTCGCCGTGTACGCCGAGCGCGCGCAGAACTCCGAGCTCTGGGACGTGGAGGGCCGCCGTTATATCGACTTCGCCAGCGGCATCGCCGTGGTGAACACCGGCCACGTGCATCCGCACGTGAAGGCGGCGATGGCCGCGCAGCTCGAGAAGATCACGCACGGTTGCTTCCAGGTCACCCCGTACGAGAGCTACATCGCGCTGGCCGAGGCGCTCAACAAGCTCGCGCCGGGGCCGACGCCGAAGAAGACGATCTTCCTGTCCACGGGGGCGGAGGCGGTGGAGAACGCCATCAAGATCGCGCGCTATGCCACCAAGCGCAGCGCCGTCATCGCCTTCACCGGCGGCTTTCACGGACGCACGCTGGCGTGCATCGCGTTGACGGGGAAAGTGCAGCCGTACAAGGCGGGCTTCGGGCCGATGCTGCCCGAGGTGTTCCACGTGCCCTATCCGATGCCGTTCCACGGCGTGAGCATCGAGGACTCGCTGGCGGCCATCGACAACCTGTTCAAGGCGGATGTGGACCCGGCACGCGTGGCCGCCCTCATCATCGAACCGGTTCAGGGTGAAGGCGGTTTCTATATCGCGCCGCCGGAATTCCTGCGCGCGCTGCGCGCGTTGTGCGACAAGCACGGGATCATGCTGATCGCGGATGAAATCCAGACCGGCTTCTCGCGCACCGGGAGGCTGTTCGCCACCGAGTACTCGGGCATCGAGCCCGACCTGATGACAGTCGCCAAGAGCATCGCGGGCGGCGTGCCGTTGTCGGCGGTGATCGGCAAGGCCGAGGTCATGGACGCGCCGGTGGTCGGCGGACTCGGCGGCACCTTCGCGGGCTCGCCGCTCGCCTGCGCCGCGGGACTCGCGGTGCTCGAGGTCATCGAGAAGGAAAAACTCAACCAGCGCTCCGAGCAGTTGGGCGCCAGGCTCGCGTCGCGGCTCAAGCAGATGCAGGCCAGGTTCCCGTGCATCGGCGAAGTGCGCGCGCTCGGCATGATGGTGGCCATCGAGCTGGTGAAGAACCGCCGCGCCGACATGCCCGACGCCGAACTCACCAAGGCCGTGGTGCAGGCCGCCGGCCGGCGCGGGTTGATCCTGCTGTCCTGCGGGTTGTATTCGAACGTCATCCGCATCCTCGCGCCGCTCACGATTCCGGAACCGTTGCTGGAGGAAGGCCTGGGATTGCTGGAGCAGTCGCTGGCCGAAGCGACCACCAGCGCCACGACCGCCGTCGCCTGAGACGGTGCCGTGGATGGGTGCCGGAGCATGCATTCCGGCATAACTCCCGCGAGTTATGCCGGAATGCATGCTCCGGCACCGTCTTACCGTCTTACTACTGAACGCGCGGGTTCAGCGGGGCGAACACGCCGTCCGGATTGAACTCATGCACCCAGGCGTGCAGCGTCCACAACTGGAACGTCTGGTTCGCGTCCCACTCGTCGGCGACGCCGAAGAAGCCCACCGGCGCGCGCTTCGACGCCGCCAGCGGAATGGCGTATTCGACGGCCACCAGCTTGCGCTTGCCGCCGCAGGGATCGTCGGCGTAGACGAGCAGCTCGGGCCTGGCCGGGTCGAACTTGCCGTCGACCAGCGACTCCTTCATGTAATGCCAGCCCATGTGCGGCACGAACAGCCCGATGTCGACGTAGCCGGCCTTCACCGCCGCGTCGACGTCGAAATACTTCGCGGTCGCGTCGCGCACCTGGTCGAGTTGCAGGATGGCGACCGGCGGCGGCTTGAGATGCCCCTTGCCCGGATCGTGATCGCCGTGGGCAAGCGCGACACTGGCGAACAACGCCGCCGCAAATCCTGGAATCCTGATGAAACGCATGAATCTTCTCCTGTAGTTAGTCTTGGCGAGGGGCTTCCCTTCGCGGCACAGACTAGGCAACGGGAGGAGACGTCTGAATGACCGGCAGTCCGGCGCACATGACCGGAAGTCCCGGCGCATGACCCCGCGTCCGGGATTCTTGATCGATCGTCCAGCAGGGAAATCTTTCTACGGACGCCGTCGCTTCGGCGGCGCTTTCCGTCGTGGCGCGTAAGCGCCTGGGAACGATGTCCCCCGGTCAGGCGCGGCCGGCGTTCGAATCGGTCGGCGTGTGGAAGTACTCGCTCTCGGAGGCGAGCTGCTCGATGAGACGCTTGAGCTCCGACATGCGCCCTTCGGCCGTGCTGATCGGCATGCAGTCCTGGCAGCGCGAGTCGCCGCAGGGCTGGCGCGAGTACAGCCAGTACTGGATCGCGCCGGCGAGCAGGCCGTCAGCGATGTCCCACAGGTCCGCATCCTTGTCCTTGTCCGCCATCTTGTTGGCGAGATCCACGGTCTTGGAAAAAGCGGCGTCGAAAGTGTCGGCAACGGGTTCCATGGGGCGAAGTATAGGCATGGGCGCCCGGAACCGGAACGGCCACGACGCGGCTGCCGGGCCTATGTTCAACGCCGCCGCGTCACCGCAGCCGCATGCTGTACAGCCGCATGTGATACGAGCCCGAGTGGGCGCGAAACAGCGTGACATCGGAGATTTGCGTCATATTCATCAGGCGGTTCCGCGGGGCGTGCTGCACGTCTTCGAGGGGGACCTCGAGGATGCGCCGCTCGCCGGGCGCGAGCTTGAAGACGCGATTGAAACGGTCCGCGAACGACCGTCCGTGCCCGATATCGTGCACACGCACACCGAGGCTCAGCGGCTCCTCGTCCGGGTTTTCGACCTCGAGCTGCAGGGTCTTGTAGCCGCTCCAGTCGGGCACGGGCTCATGGAAGGAGATTCCCGGGAAGGGACTGACCTCGAATTCCACGTCCAGGATGCCATCGTGGATGCTGCGGCGGGTGCCGTATCCCACGACCCACGCGTTCTCGATCGACCATTGGAAGTCGGCGAGCACGGGGAATTGTCCGTTGCGATGCGCGTAGGCGCGCGCCATGGTGACGACCGGCGTGAGGTAGACGATCACGCATCCGGCGGCGATGAGCAGCGCGGCGGCACGTGTCGCGCCGCGAAACTCCGAGCGCCGGTCGAAGAACGCGTACAGGCCGAGCGCGAGCAGGACGCCGACGCAGTCGGCCAGCACGTCCTCCCAGGAGGCGTCGCGGCGCAACGGTTGCTGGATGACCTCGCTCGCGAGCCCCGCGACCGAGCCGATGAGGCCGGCCCACACGTAGTGCCTGAGCCCCTGGAGCCCGAAGTCATGGCGCAGGATCGCGAGCACGAACAGCGTGCCCACGAGGAACAATGGCGTGTGGCCGGCGTTCTCGATGGTGCGCCCCGCATAGGTAGGTGGGATCGGCAGCTGCACGAACAGCAGCAGCGCCGCGACCAGCACGAACAGGACGAGTAGGACGAGTCGGCGAGGCACGGCTCAGTATACTTCGCGCATGAACATCCGACTGAGCGCCATCGAGGCGCGCATCATCGGCTCGTTGATCGAAAAGCAGATCACGACGCCCGACCAGTACCCGTTGTCGCTCAACGCGCTGGTCAACGCCTGCAACCAGAAGAGCAACCGCGAGCCGCTCATGCAGCTCGACGAACCGACCGTGAAGGCCGCGGTCGACGGCCTCGCGCGCCGCCACCTGGTCGTGGAGAAATCCGGGTTCGGCTCGCGCGTGCCCAAGTACCAGCAGATCTTCTGCAATACCGAGTTCGGCAGCCTCAAGTTCACGCCGCAGGAGACCGCGATCGTCTGTGAACTGCTGCTGCGCGGTCCCCAGACGCCGGGCGAACTGCGCACCCGCGTGCCGCGCATGGCGGAGCTGCCCGACCCGGGTGTCATCGAAGCCCTGCTCGACGGCCTCGCCGCCCGTCCCGAAGGCGCCATCGTCGCGCAGCTGGCGCGCGAACCTGGCCGGCGCGACTCGCGCTGGGCGCAGCTGTTCGAAGAGTTGCCGGCGAACCCGGCCGTCGATACGGCGCCGCGGGCGGAGAGCCCAACCTCGCGCGCGCAGCGTCCGCCGCCGCGCGACGACGCGTCCTCGGCGAGTGCTCCGGGCGACCTGGTCGCGCGCGTCGCGGCCCTCGAAGCCGAGGTCGCCGCGCTGCGCGCCGAGATCGCGGCACTCACGCCAGCGAGGAACGCATGAACCCCCCCGTGTGGATGCAAAGCGCCGGACTGCTGGTGGTCTCCAACGTCTTCATGACCTTCGCCTGGTACGCGCACCTGAGGAACATGGCGGCCAAGCCCTGGGTCATCGCGGCCCTGGTGAGCTGGGGCATCGCGCTGTTCGAGTACCTGGTGCAGGTGCCGGCCAACCGCATCGGCTACAGCGCGCTGTCGCTGGGCCAGCTCAAGGTCATGCAGGAAGTGATCACGCTCGCGGTGTTCGTGCCGTTCGCACTCTTCTATATGAAGCAGCCGCTGAAGCTGGATTTCCTCTGGGCGGGGCTGTGCCTGGTGGGCGCGGCGTATTTCATGTTCAGGCGCTGATCCGCTAAGACGTTCAGGCGCTTACGGCGGGCGTGCCCAAGTCTTGCCCTTTCAGGCCAGCTTCCTGAGCGCCGCGCACAGCGCGTCGACGTCTTCCTCGGGCGTGTCCCACGACACCACGAAGCGGCACTCGCCCGAACCCGCCGGTCCCCACGGGTAGAAGCCAAACTCCTGCGACAGCGCGGCGATACGCTGCTCGCCGAGCCGCATGAACACCTGGTTGGTCTCGCAGGGCACGCTCAGGAACTGCGGCGCCGCCTGCGCGATGCGCGCCGCGAGCCGGTTGGCATGTTCCGCGTTGCGGCGCCACAGCCCGGTCTCCAGGTAGGTAGACAGTTGCACGGCCGCATAGCGGCCCTTGCAGGCGAGCTGCCCGGCACGCTTGCGCCGGTATTCGAAATCCCCGACCTGCTGCGGATTGAAGAACACCACGGCCTCGGCGTTCATGCCGCCATTCTTGATGACGCCGAACGACAGCACGTCGACGCCCGCTTTCCAGGAGAGCTCGGCTGCCGAGACCTTCTGCGCCACCAGCGCATTCGCGAAACGCGCGCCATCCATGTGAACGCTCATGCCGCGGGCGTGCGCGATATCCGCGAGCGCGCGGATCTCCGCGGGCGTGTACACCGCGCCACGCTCGGTGGCCTGGGTGATGGACAGCATGCGCGGCTGCACGCCATGCACGTGCGGCTCGAACCAGGCGAGGCGTGCCTCGAGGTCGGCGGCCGTGATCTTGGCGCCCTCGCCCGTGACCAGCGAGAGCTTGGCGCCGCCGCTGAAGAATTCGGGCGCGCCGCATTCGTCGCGCTCGATGTGCGCCTCGGCGTGCGTCAGCACCGTGCCCCAGGGCGGACACAGGGTGGCGATGGCGAGCGAATTCGCCGCCGTGCCCGAGGACACCGCGAACACGCGCACCTCGGTCTCGAAGAACCGGCCGAACACCTCGTCCAGCGCCTCGGACCAGCGATCCGCGCCATAGGCGAGTGCCGTGCCGTTGTTGGCGGCGCCGAGGGCATCGAGGATTTCGCGGCTCACGGCCGCGGTGTTGTCGGACTTGAAGTAGCGCATGGGCGGGCATTCTAACGAAGGGAATATGTCCGCAGGCGGCAGCATTTGACCGGGCGTTATTTGAAGCGCTTGGCACTCGTGCCGAAGGCGCTTGCAAAGACCGGATCCGGCGCGCGCGAAACCGTGAACTCGATGCCCTCGGCCGCGTAGGCAAGCTCAGGGTTTGCCCGTATCGTTTTGCCCATGGCCACGACGTATCGCATGCCCGTGTTGTCCAGCCGCCGGGAATTCTTCCGGCTGCCCTACCCCGTCACCAGCGGCGCCATCCTCGCCGTCGACGGGACTAACTACACGGTCGGGGAGATCTCCGAGCGCGGGCTGAAGCTCATGATCAGCGGCGACAAGTTCCCGCTGGAGCAGCTGGTCCAGGGCACGCTCAAGCTCACCAACGGCGCGCGCTGCACGGTCAGCGGCGCGGTATTGCGCGTCGAGGAACGTTGCGTGGTGGTCAAGCTCACGCGCGGACCGACGAGCTACGAAGTGTTCCGCGAGCAGCGGTTCCTCTCCAAGAACTTCCCCGACTGGAAGCCCCAGCCCGCCTGAAAATGGGGTCAGACCCCATTTCCGGGCCCGCACGGCTGTCTTTGGCGTCGATCTTTGGCCTTTGAGGGCCCTTCTGGTACCCTGCGCGCCCCTTGAATCTGACGCTCGCCCCTCCTTCCCGGCGCAAGTCCCTGAGTCCTATGGCAAATCGCCCCATCCGCAACATCGCGATCATCGCGCACGTCGACCACGGCAAGACCACCCTCGTCGACTGCCTGCTGCGCCAGTCCGGCACCTTTGCCGCGCACGAAAAGGTCGCCGAGCGCGTCATGGACTCGAACGACATCGAGCGCGAGCGCGGCATCACCATCCTCGCGAAGAACTGCGCCATCGAATACGGCGGCACGCGCATCAACATCGTCGACACTCCGGGGCACGCCGACTTCGGCGGTGAAGTCGAGCGCGTGCTCTCGATGGTGGACTCGGTGCTGCTGGTCGTCGACGCGGTTGAAGGCCCGATGCCGCAGACGCGCTTCGTCACGCGCAAGGCGCTCGCGCTCGGCTTGAACGCCATCGTCGTCGTGAACAAGATCGACCGTCCGGGCGCCCGCCCCGACTGGGTCATCGACCAGACGTTCGAGCTCTTCGACAAGCTCGGCGCCACCGACCAGCAGCTCGACTTCCCGGTGATCTACGCCTCGGCGCT